>NZ_JBIWJT010000002.1:299349-619297 GCF_044765325.1 Embleya sp. NPDC127516
GTGCCCGCCGGCCTCGTGCCGTGCCCGCCGGCCTCGTGCCGTGCCCGCCGGCCTCGTGCCGTGCCCGCCGGGTCTTGTGCCGTGCCCGCCGGGTCTTGTGGCGTGCCGGCCGGGCCGGCGTGTCGTGCCCCTCGGCCTCGCCGTCTCCGCCTACCGGCTCGTACCGTCCCCGACGTCGCTGTCGGTGCGTGCGGACAACCAATCCGGCCAGGGGACCGGCGGGTTGGGGAGCGGGGTGATGTCGCGCTCGGCACACAGGCGTTCGAAGCCCGCGCGGTCGGCGGGGACGGCCCGGGGGTCGCCGCACATGATCTCGTACAGGGTCGCGCCCTCGGGGCCGGCGATCAGGGGGCCGAACGCGGCGCCCTGTTCGAGGGTGATGTGAGTGCCGGTGGGGCACGGCCGGTCGCCGATCAGGACCTCGCCGGCCACGACGAAGACGTAGTGCTCGGACATGTGGCCGTGCCGTTCGACCACGACACCCGCGTCGTAGCGGGCGTAGATGACCAACCGCTCGGGGGACCACTCCAGGAACTTCTCCCAGACCGACGTGCGCCGGCCGCCGTGCGACTGGGCCTTGACCTCGTGCCACGGGGCCTCGGAGATGTGGGTGATGCGCAGTTCGGGTTCTCGATCCGCCACGGGGTTGTCCTCCCAAGAAGTGACGATGCGTCAGATCGATCTTGACACAGAATCGCAGCTTGGGATTTGCCCGATATTTGGCGTATTTCTGGCTCTTGCGCACCAAATACTTACAGGGAATTTACCCCCGGTGCTCCGCCCGGCGGTGATCACGTGTTCCGGGGGCGCATAAAGTCGGTTGATACACCCAACCAAAAACCCTGTCGCGGCCCACCGTGTGTCTCCGTCGGTGGCCCGTATATGTAAGGAACCAGTCTTGAAGAGCGCGCAGCAGGCGCCGTCCGCCACTGTCCCGCCCGCCGCACCCGGAACCCCGATCACGACCGCGCCCGCAGGCGTGAGCCGGACCGGGTTCGTCCTGCTCGTCCTGATCATGGGTGCGCTGACCTACTCGTTGCTCCAGTCGATGCTGGCGCCGGCCCTCCCGCAGATCCAGACCGAGATCGGCGCGAGCGCCGACGCGACCTCGTGGCTGATGACCGGCTACCTGCTGTGCGCCTCGGTGACCACGCCCGTCCTCGGGCGGCTGGGCGACATGTACGGCAAGAAGCGCCTGTTCGTGTTCACCATCGGCATGCTCGCGGTCGGTTCGCTGGTCTGCGCGCTGGCCGACTCGGTCGGCCTGATGATCATCGGCCGGGTGATCCAGGGCTTCGGCGGCGCGGTCTTCCCGCTCTCCTTCGGCATCGTGCGCGACGAGTTCCCGCCGGAGCGCCGGGCCGGTGCGATCGGCCTGATGTCCGCGATCATGGGCATCGGCGGCGGCATAGGCATCGTGGTCACCGGCCCGATCATGGACCACCTGTCCTACCACTGGCTGTTCTGGATCCCGATGGTGACCTGCCTGGTCACCGCGATCGCGTCGTGGTTCCTGATCCCCGAATCGCCGGTCCGGGTCAAGGCACGGATCCACTGGCTCGGCGGCGCGCTGATGTCGCTCGGCCTGGTCGGCGTACTGCTCGCGCTGAGCAAGGGCGAGTCCTGGGGCTGGGGCTCGGTGAACACCGTCGGCCTGTTCGCGGTCGGCATCGTCTTCCTCGGCCTTTGGGTGCTCGCCGAATCGCGCGCGGACGAACCGCTCGTGGACATGCGGGTGATGCGGCTGCGCGGGGTGTGGGCGACCAACCTCGGCGGCCTGCTCGTCGGTTTCTCGATGATGGCGGGCATGCTGCTCGTGCCGCGCTTCCTCCAGATGCCGGAGAGCACCGGCTACGGCTTCGGCACCACGGTGACCGTGTCCGGTCTGTACGTGCTCCCGCAGGCCTTCGCGATGTTGCTGATCGGCCCGATGGCGGGCGTGATCGACAAGCGCTTCGGCTCGAAGATGGCGATGGTCGCCGGCTGCGTGCTGATGGCCGCCGGGTTCGCGTTCCTGGCCGTCCTGCACACCAGCGGCCGGCACATCCTGCTCGCGATGTTCGTCTTCGGCATCGGCATCGGGCTCGCCATGTCGGCGATGGCCAACCTCATCGTCGGCGCGGTCCCGGTCGAGCAGACCGGCATCGCCACCGGCATCAACACGATCGCCCGCACCGTCGGCATGTCCTGTGCGAGCGCGATCTCCACGACGCTGCTCACCGCCAACCCCGGCCCCGGCGGACTGCCCGCCGAACGCGGCTTCGTGCTGACCTTCATCTGCGCCGCCGCGGCCGCGCTCGTCGCACTCGGGGTCACCTTCGTGGTGCCCAGCCGGGCCAAGCCGGGCGCCCGCCCCGTCGCCTGAGCATGTCGGTGGTGGGGCGGGCCGCACCACCCGCGTCCCGACCCCCCGCCCGGGGGTGGGGTTGTCCCCACCCCCGATCCGCGTGGTCGCACCCTCGTGCCGAAGGGGCGCCGATCCGTAGCGTCGAACCTGTTGGTTTCGACAGGCGTTACGGGTCACAGGAGGCACCATGTTCGGGCGAGGCGGCCGCGGTACACGACAGGCGAAGCGGGATGCCGCGAACTCGCCGCGGTACGTGGCGCCCGCGTCGGTCGACTGCGCGGTCCGGCTGGACGCGGTGACCAAGGCGTACGGCAAGGGCGAGTCGGCCGTGCACGCGCTGCGCGGCATCGACATGGCGATTCCCCGGGGTACCTTCACCGCCGTGATGGGCCCGTCCGGGTCCGGCAAGAGCACCTTCCTGCACTGCGCCGCCGGTCTGGACCGGCCGGACGGCGGCCGGGTGCTCCTGGGCACCGACGACCTGACCGCGATGAAGGAGAACGAGCTCACCCGGCTGCGCCGGACCCGACTCGGCTTCGTCTTCCAGGCGTTCAACCTGCTGCCCTCGCTCACGGTCGAGAAGAACGTGCTGCTGCCGCTGCGGTTGGCGGGCGTACGCGCCGACCGGCGGCGGGCCGCCGAGGTGCTCGCCATGGTCGGCCTCGACCGGCACTCCGGCCGTCGGCCGGCGCAACTGTCCGGCGGCCAACAGCAGCGCGTGGCGATCGCCCGGGCCCTGGTCACCCGACCCGACGTGCTCTTCGCGGACGAACCCACCGGCGCGCTGGACACCACCACCGCCGCCGAGGTGCTCTCGCTGCTGCGCCGGGCCGTGGACGAGACCGGCGCCACCATCGTGATGGTCACCCACGACCCGGTCGCCGCCTCCTACGCGGACCGGGTGGTCTTCCTGGCCGAGGGCAACCTCGCGGGCGAGCTGTACCGGCCCACCCCGGAGGCGATCGCCGCCCGGATGGTCGACCTGTCCCAGGTGAACGCACGGCAGGGATGGGCCGCCTGATGTCGTTGTTTCGACCCAACGGTCTCGCACGCACCTCGGTGCGCTTTCGGCCCGCGTCCTTCGCGGGCTCGTTCGTGGCGCTGCTGTTCGCCGCGATGCTGGTCACGATGTGCGGCGTGTTCATGGAGAGCGGGATCCGCGCGCACGCCACCACCGAGCGCTATGCCGACACGCCGGTCCTGGTCAGCGGGCCCAACGACGTGAGCAAGCGGTTGGGCAAGGGGGAGGGTACATACACCGAGTCGGCCCCGCTGCCCGAGCGGACCCGGCTCGACGCCGGGCTCGCCGGGCGGATCGCGGCCGTGCCGGGGGTGGGCTCGGTGATCCCCGACCTGACCTTCCCGGCGCAGACCGAGCGGGCCGTGGTGGACGGGCACGGGTGGTCCTCGGCGCCGTTGGCCGGTACCCGCGAGGGCACCGCGCCGCGTGCCGGTGAGGTCGTGTTGACCACCGACGCCGCCGGTTCGGCCAAGGTCGGCGACAGCGTGCGGTTGACCACGCCCGGCGGTGAGGTCGCGCTGCGGGTGAGCGGCGTGCTGCCGGGTCGGGGTGCGCACCTGTACGTACCCGACGCGGACGCGCAGCGGTTGGCCGGGCATCCCGGCACGGTCACCGCGATCGGCGTGCTTCCGGCGGCCGGCGCGGACACCGGCAAGGTTGCCCAGGACGTGCGGGCCGCACTGACGGGCACCGGTGCCAAGGTGTCCACCGGGGACGACCGCGGGGCGGCCGAGTACACCGACTTCGGGAACACCAAGGAGATGTTCACCGCGATCGGCGGCACCCTGGGCGGCATCGTGCTCATGGTGGCGATCTTCGTGGTCGCGGGCGCCACCGCGCTGTCGGTGGGGCAGCGCCGGCGCGACATCGCGCTGCTGCGCGCGGTGGGCGCCACGCCGTGGCAGATCCGCCGGATGATCGCCACCGAGACCGGTCTGGTGTCCCTGGTGGCGGGCGTCGTCGGGGTGCTGCCCGGCACGCTGCTGGCCCGCTGGTGGTTCTCCGCCATGGACGACCGGGGCCTGGTCGCGCACGGCGTCACGCTGTCGGTGGGCTGGATCCCGATGGTCGTGGCCGTCGGGGCGGGGACGCTGACCGCGCTGGGCGCGGGACTGCTCGCGGCGCGGCGCAGTGCGAAGATCAAGCCGACCGAGGCCCTGGGCGACGCCGCTGTCGAGCGGGTCTTCGTCGGCTGGATCCGACTGGTGCTCGGTCTCGGTGCGCTCGGCGGCGGAATCGCGGTGACCCGGATCGCGCTGAACGCGACCGGTGACGACGCGATCGCCGCGGCCGGCGGCGTGATCATGCTGTTCATGCTCGCGATCGGACTGCTCGGCCCGATCCTGGCGCACGTGTGCGTCTCGGTGTTCGGGTGGGTCGGGAGCCTGTTCGGCACCACCGGACAACTCGCGTTCGACAACGCCCGGGCCAACTCGCGGCGACTCGCGTCGGCGATCACCCCGATCGCGCTGGCGGTCGCCTTCGCGGCCACGCTGAGCTTCATGTTCGCGGCCGAGGATCACCACGCGAGTGTGCAGTCCCGGGACGCGATCACCGCCGATCGGGTGCTGGCCGGGCCGGGCTTCATTCCGCAGACCACCGCCAAGGTGGCCGGCACACCCGGTGTCGCTTCGGTGACGTCGGTGCTGAACACCGCGGTCGTGGTGGTCCGGGACGGCGGCCTGCAGAAGCAGAGCGCGCAGGGCATCGGGGGCACCGCGCAGGATCTGGCGAGCACGCTGGATCTGGGTGTGCGCGAGGGCAGCACCGACGCGCTGCGACCCGGTGCGCCGCAACCGGCGGGCGGAGCGGTCGCGTTGGACCGCGAGGTGGCATCGGCGCTGCACGGCAAGGTCGGCGAGCCGGTCTCGATGTGGCTCGGGGACGGTACCGCGATCGACCCGATCGTGGTGGCGATCTACGATCGCGGCCTGGGCACCGCCGGCGTGACGCTGCCGCGGGCCGCGGTCGAGACACACGTGGAGACGGCGCTGGACAGCCGGCTGCTGGTGCGGTTCGCCCCCGGCGCGGACACGCGGGCCGCGGACGCGGCGCTGACCGGTCTGACGCAGCGTCACCCGGGAGCGTCGGTACAGGACCGCGCCGCCTACGCGACCCAGGTCGACAAGGACCGCGAGACCAACAAGTGGCTGAACTACATCATGCTGGTCATCCTCGCGGGCTTCGCGACGATCGCCGCGATCAACACGATGGCGGTCACCACGGCGGCCCGGAACCGGGAGTTGGGCCTGATGCGGATGATCGGCAGCACCCACGGCCAGGTTCGGGCGGTGCTGCGGCGCGAGGCGATCATGGTCGGTGCGATCGGACTGGGGCTGGGCATGTCGGTGGCGATGGCCACCCTGGTGCCGTTCAACAAGGGCTCGTTCGACACCTCGACCCCGTACGTCCCGCTGCCGCTGTGCCTGGCGATCAGTGCGGCCGCCCTCCTACTGGCCCCGCTGACGGTGGCCCCGGTGGCCCGCCGGCTGCTGCGGTTGGCTCCGATCGACGCGGTCGGCGCCAAGGAATAGCGCGGTCCGTGCACCGACGCGAGCGGCGGACGGGCCGGCCCGCCCGGCGCTCGCGTCGGTGCGGCGTCGATGCCCGTGTCGGGTGCCGGGGTTGGGGTCGGCGACTCGCGTCGGCCGGTCACGGGGAGGTGCGGCCCGGGGTGACCAGGCCGGTCTCGTAGGCGAAGACCACCAGTTGGGCCCGGTCGCGCACGGACAGCTTGGTCATCGCGCGGCTGACGTGGGTCTTCGCGGTGAGCGGACTGAGCACCAGGTGCTCGGCGATCTCGTCGTTGGACAGGCCGCGACCGACCAGCCCGACGATCTCCCGCTCGCGCTCGGTGAGCAGCGCCAGTTCGGCGGCCGGCGCGGCGGTCGGGCGCGAGGCGCCGGCCGCGTACTCCTCGATCAACCGGCGGGTCACGTTCGGCGACAACAAAGCGTCGCCCGCCGCGACCACCCTTACCCCGCGCAGGAGTTCGGCCGGTTCGGTGTCCTTGACCAGGAAGCCGCTCGCGCCGTTGCGCAGCGCCTCGAAGACGTACTCGTCCAGGTCGAACGTGGTCAGGATGATCACCCGGACGTCGGTCAGCGCCGGATCCGCCGCGATCACCCGGGCCGCCTCCAGACCGTCCATGCCCGGCATCCGGATGTCCATCAGCACGACGTCGGGGCGCAGTTCGCCGGTGAGTCGGACCGCCTCGCCGCCCTCGCCCGCCTCGCCCACGACCTCCATGTCCGGCTGCGCGGCCAGCAGGGCCCGAAAGCCCGCGCGCACCAGCGCCTGGTCGTCGGCCAGCACCAACCTGATCATGCGTCCCCCTCGATGGACTGCGCCGGACCGCCCGCGTTCGCCGCCGATCCGGTCGGCGGATGTCCACCGCCATCATGCCCGTCGGCGCGATCACCGTAGGGGAGGTGCGCCTGAACGCGGAAGCCGCGCCCGGGAACCGGCCCCGCGACACAACGGCCACCGAGCGCGGCGGCCCGCCGGCGCATGCCGTGCAGCCCGTTGCCGCCGGAGACCAGCGCATCGGCGGGAGCCGACCTCGACTCGGGCCGCACGCCTCGACCGTTGTCGCGGACCGACAGCTCCAACCCGCTCTCCCCATAGGTCACGCCCACCACGGCGTCGCTCGCCGCGGCGTGCCGCAGGGTGTTGGTCAACGCCTCCTGCACGATCCGATACGCCGCCAGGTCCACCGCCGAAGTCAACGGGCGCGCGGTGCCCGAGCGCTCGACCCGGACGGTCAGCCCGCCGGCGGACGTACGCGCGACCAGCTCGTCCAGCCGGTCCAGGCCCGCGGTGGGCGCGCGTGGGGCGCCGTCCGGACCCGAGCGGTCCACCGAGTCGCCCTTGAGGATGTCCAGCACCGAGCGCAGTTCGCCCAGCGCCTCGCGGCTCGCGTACTTGACCGCGGTCAGTGCCTCCCGGGCCTGCTCGGGCGACGAGTCCATCAACTCCAGGCCCACCGACGCCTGCACGTTCATCAGCGAGATGTGATGGGCGAGCACGTCGTGCAACTCGCGGGCGATCCGCAACCGTTCGTCGCCCGCCCGGCGCCGCTCGGCCTCGGCCAGGCCGAGCGACTGCACGCGGGCCCGCTGCGCCTCGGCGGCGTTGAAGGCGCGGCGCAGCCGAACCATCTCGCCGATGCCCGCGAGCACCAGCAGCCACGCGGCGATGCCCAGCGCGGGCGCGACGTCGGGCGTGGCCTCCGAGGTCAACAGCGGCGAGATCCACACGAAACCGGTGTAGCCCAGCACGAGGACCACATACGACAGGAGGCGTAGACCGGCGGCGAACGCGCTCCACAGCGCGATGATCATCGCCAGGAAGATCGGCCCGCGCGGATAGTCGAGCGACGTATAGAGCAGTGCCGAGCCGACCGCCACCAGGAGCACGCCCGCCGGGTGGCGGCGGCGCACGGCCAGGGCCAGCGGGCCGAGCGCGATCAGCAGCACGCCCCACACGTCAAGATCCCGCGGGGCGTCCGGCTGGCGGTGGGCCGCGAAGGCCGTCGCGGCCACTTGCACCACACACACCAGCAGCGCGAGCGCGACGTCGCGCACCACGCGGGGCACCGGACCGAGGAGGTGCTCGAGCCAGCGCGCGCCGGGGCGGGAAACCCGCGACCACGGTGATCCGGGCCGCGAGCCCGGGCGCCGGGTCGGGGGATTCGAGGGGCTCGTCATGTGATCAACGGTAGGGGGAGTGGGCGGCGTCGCGCGTCGGCTGCGCGTGGGCTTGTCGGCTGCTCCCGGGGGAGCAGACGAAGCGCTGTCGGCTGCTCCCCCGGGAGCAGGAAGACGCTGGTCGACGGGCCCTTCGACCTGCCCGGGCAGCAGGCCCGGTGCATCCCCGGGCCGGACGCCGGCCGGGGCGCGAATCGCGAGAGTTGACCTTGTCGACGAGGCCCCGGAACGAACCCGGTTTCCGCACCTCGCCGCCGCGGCCCGGGCCCTTCGCCCGACCTCGCGTCCGTGTCCCGCACCACTTCCAGGAGGTCACTGTGAACGCGTCCCCGACGACCGGGAACCGGCGCTTCCCGAGGTCCGTCCGCAGGGCGGTCAACTCCGGGCACGTCGTGTTCGCGGTCGGTCTCCTGGGTGTCGAGTGGGTCATGCTGCTGATCGGCATCGTGGCCCGGTCGACCGACGACCCGGCCCTGCGCCACGGCGCGTATCAACTCATGCGGATCTTCGCTTTGGCGGGCGGCATCCCGTTCGCCGTGTTGTCCCTGATCACCGGTGTGCTGCTGTGCCTGTACACGCCGTGGGGGCTGTGGCAACACCTGTGGATCAAGGTCAAGATCGTGCTGCTGGTCGCGGTGATCGTGACCGGCGCCGCCGTGGTGAGCCAGTTCGCGCACCGGCTGATCGCCGCCTCCGCGTCCGATGGGAACGCGGACGCGCTGCCGCCGCTGCAGACCTGGCACCTGGTCGTGGTGATCTTCCAGCTGGTCGCGCTGATCGTCTCGACGGCGCTGTCCGTGTTCAAGCCCTCGGGCGACCGCGGCCGAGGCCGGCCCCGGGCGCGCCGCCGCGCCGAGAACGCCCCGAGGGACCGCTCGACCGCGTCCGACCCGACCGGGGAGGTGGCCGGCGCTCGCGAATCCGTCGGCGTGGGCCGATCCACGCCTGGGCTCCGGTCCTCGGCGCCGGTTCGCAATCCGGTCGCATAGCACCGATCCGTACGGCCGCCCGGCTCCGGTTCGGAGCAACCGGCCCGGGGGCCGGTCCGACCGGTCCGCGATACCGGTCCGCGACAGCGGTTCGTAGTACCGATCCGCGGTCCCGGTCCACGGCACTCGTCCCGTCCCGCACGTCCGTTCTCTCTCCGACAAGGATCGTCATGACCACGAGCATCGACCCCAACTCCTACGCGGCGCGCGCCGAACGCGTCTCGCGGGTGCACGGCGACGGGGACACCACCGTGCGCGCCCTGGACGACGTCAGTATCGGCTTCCCACGCGGCCGGTTCACCGCCGTGATGGGTCCCTCCGGCTCCGGCAAGTCCACCCTGCTGCACTGCCTGGCCGGACTCGACGAGGTCAGCGACGGCGCCGTCTTCCTCGGTGACACCGAACTGGGTGCACTGACCGACCGGCAGCTCACCCGGCTGCGTCGGGACCGGATCGGGTTCGTCTTCCAGGCATTCAACCTGCTGCCCACGATGACCGCGCTGGAGAACATCGTGCTGCCCGCGTCGCTGGCCGGCCGCAAGGCGGACCAGGGCTGGCTGGACCGGGTGGTCGCGGCGGTCGAGTTGGACCGGCGACTGCACCACCGGCCCGGCGAGCTCTCCGGCGGGCAGCAGCAGCGGGTCGCGGTGGCCCGGGCACTGGTCGGCCGGCCGGAGATCGTGATGGCGGACGAGCCGACCGGCAACCTCGACTCGCGCTCGGGCGCCGAGGTGCTCACGCTGCTGCGCGACGCGGTGGACGAACTCGACCAGACCGTGCTGATGGTCACCCACGACCCGGTCGCCGCCGGCTACGCGGACAGCGTGGTCTTCCTGGCCGACGGCCGGATCGCGGACCACATGCAGGAGCCCACTCCGGATCGGGTGCTCGACCGGATGAAGGCGTTCGACCGCGTCGCCGCCGGTGCCGGCGCCCGAGGGGAGTGACCCGCGATGCTGATTCGTCTCTCGCTCGCCAACCTGTGGGCCCGCAAACGCCGGCTCGTGGGACTCGCCCTGGCGGTGCTGCTCGGCACGGCCTTCCTCTCCGGCGCGCTGGTGCTCGCCGACACGATGAACTCCTCCATCGGCGGGCTGATCCGGGACAGCGGCGCCGGTACCGACGTGGTGGTGCGCAACGCGACCTCGGTGACCGACGACCCGGGCACCCAGCGCGGCGGCATCGACGCGGCGCTGGTGGACCGGGTCCGGGCGGTGCCCGGCGTCGCGGGCGCCGAGCCGGTGATCCAGGGATACGGCCAGGTGGTCGGCAAGGACGGCAAGGCGCTCACCGGCAACGGTCCGCGGATGGCGGGCAACTGGGTGCCCGACCCGGCCCTGACGCCCTATCGTCTGGCCGCCGGCCGGGCGCCGGCGGCGCCCGACGAGGTGGTGATCGACCGGGCCACCGCCAAACAGGGGCACCTGGAGCCCGGCGACCGGGTCACCGTGCTGACCCCGGGACCGGTCCCGGTCACCATCGTGGGCGTCGCCACCTTCGGTGACCTGGACGCCTTCGGCGGCGGCTCCTACACGGCGTTCGACCTCGACGGCGCGCGGCAGCACGTGCTGCGCGATCCCGGCAAGGTCGGCACGATCGCGGTGCGCGCGGCGGCCGGCACCGACCAGAAGGAATTGGCCGCGCGGATCCAGCGGGCGCTGCCCGCCGACGTCCAGGCGGTGCCCGGCAGTGTGGCCACCGGCGAGGCGGTGTCCGCCGTGGAGGACGGCTTCCTGAGCGTCTTCCGTACCTTCCTGACCGTCTTCGCCGCGATCGCGCTGGTCGTCGCGGCCTTCTCGATCAATCACACGTTCTCCGTGGTCGCCGCGCAGCGCACCCGGGAGGTGGCGCTGATGCGGGCCCTGGGCGCGAGCCGCGGCCAGGTGTTGCGACAGGCGCTGATCGAGGCCGTCGTGATCGGTGTGGTGGCGTCCGCACTCGGCCTCGCGGCCGGGCTCGGGCTGGCCGCCGGACTCAAGGAGCTCTTCGCCGGGCTCGGCTTCGAACTGCCGGCCCGCGGGCTGACGTTCAAGGCGACCACCGCGTTGACGGTGTTGCCGGTGGGCATCGTGGTGACGGCGTTCGCGGCCCTGGTGCCGGCGGTGCGCGGCTCGCGGGTGGCGCCGGTGACCGCGCTGCGCGGAGCGGGCGCGGAGCGCGTCGAACTGCCTCGGCGCCGGTTGATCGCGGGCCTGGTGCTGCTGGCCGCCGGCCTCGGCGTGGGCATCGTCGGCGGCGGCCTGGTGGGTCTGGCGATCGCCGCCCCGGCGCTGCTCGCGGGTGTCCTGCTGGTTGCCCCGGCGGGCATTCGGGCGGCCGGTGGACCGCTCACCGCACTGCTGCCGCGACTGCGCGGCGCACCCGGTGCGTTGGCCCGGGGCAACCTGCTGCGCAGTCCGCGCCGGACCGCCGGCGCGGCCACCGCGATGTTGCTCGGGATCGCCATTGTCACGCTGTTCGCCGTATTCGCGGCCTCGCTCAAGGAGGGCGCCGGCGAGCAGACCCGGAAGGTGATCGCCGGCCAACTGGTGATCGGCGGATCCTCGCCGGGCGGTTGGGCCGGCGGCGGCCACAGTCCGGAACTCACCAGCAAGGCAGCCGAGTTGCCCGGAGTCGAGGCGGCGACCGGGATTCGCAACGCGGGCGCGCTCGTGGACGGGCACGGCCGGCAGTTGTTGGCCGTGGACTCGGCCCGGCTGGACCGGCTGTTCGATCTCGACGTGCGTGACGGTCGGGTGACCGGGCTCGGTGTGAACGGCATGGCGGTGTCCGAGGATGCCGCGAAGGACCGCGGTTGGCGGCTCGGTTCGACCGCGGAGGTCACCTTCCCGGACGGCGCGCGACAGACGTTCACGGTCACCGGGTTGTACGACCGCACGGCCGTGCTCGGCGACTACCTGATCGATCGTCTCGCCTGGGAGCCGCACGCGGACGCGGCGCTGGACGCGGCGACGGTGTTGCGGTTGGCGCCCGGTGCCTCGACCGACGCGGTCAAGGCCGAGGTGCGGCGGTTGGCGAAGGACTACGGCGCGCCGCCGGTGCGCGATCGTGAGGGGTTCGTGGCCGCGCGTGCCGCGATGTTGCAGACGCTGGTCGCGGTGGTCTACGTGCTGCTCGCGCTCGCGTTGGTGATCGCGCTCGGCGGGATCGCGAACACGCTGTCCCTCGCCGCCCACGAACGCACCCGTGAGCTCGGGTTGTTGCGGGCGATCGGAGCCGCGCGGGCGCAAGTGCGGTCGGCGCTGCGTTGGGAGTCCACGTTGGTTGCGGTGATCGGGGCGGTGGCCGGGCTCGTGGTGGGTCTGTTCCTGGGCTGGGTCGCGATTGGGGCGATCGGCGGGGCGAACACGGGGGCGGCGCTTCCCTTCTCGGTGCCCACGGTGCAATTGGCCGTGCTGGTGGGGGTTGGCACGATCGGTGGGTTGGCCGCCGGGGCGAGGCCCGCTGCGCGGGCTGCGCGGTTGCCGGTCTTGCGCTCGATTGCGACCGAGTAGGTTTCGCGTTTCGTCCTCGTCGGCGGTTGCTTGGTCGGCGCCTGGGGTTGGGTTGGCTGGGTTGGCCTCAAGCGCCGGCCGGGCTGGGTTGGCCTCAAGCGCCGGCCGGGCTGGGTTGGCCTCAAGCGCCGGCCGGGCTGGGATTGCTCGGGCGGCGTTTTGGGGTTGCCGTGCGTGGGAGTTGGCTCAGGTGGCCTCAAACGCCGGCCGGGCTGGGATGTTGCCCGGTCGGTGTTTTGGGGTTGCGGTGGGTGGGAGTTGGCTCTGGTGGCCTCAAACGCCGGCCGGGCTGGGTTGGCGTCGAGCGCCGGCCGGGCTGGGCTCGGGTGTGGGTTGGCCGTGGGTGGGTCAGGCTGCGTGTTGGGTTGTGCCGGTGAAGGCTGCCCATAGGGAGGCGT
Organism: Embleya sp. NPDC127516; assembly: GCF_044765325.1. NCBI lineage: Bacteria > Bacillati > Actinomycetota > Actinomycetes > Kitasatosporales > Streptomycetaceae > Embleya > Embleya sp. NPDC127516. The sequence goes on from NZ_JBIWJT010000002.1 coordinate 312,308, forward strand.
AGGGGCCTTGGCGGGTGAGGAGTTCGGTGTGGGTGCCGAGTTCCACCACTTGGCCTCGGTCGATGACGGCGATGCGGTCGGCGCGGGCGGCGGTGGTGAGGCGGTGGGCGACCACGAGCGTGGTGCGGCGGCCGGTGAGGGCCTCGGTGGCGCGGGTGACGGCGGCCTCGGTGGCCAGGTCGAGTGCGGCGGTAGCCTCGTCGAGCAGGAGGATGTCCGGGTCGACCAGGTAGGCCCGGGCCAGCGCGATCAACTGGCGCTGGCCCGCCGACAGGTTGCGGCCGCGCTCGCCGACGGCGTGGAGGTAGCCCCCGTTCAGCTCGGCGATGGCGGCGTGCGCGCCGACCGCGCGGGCGGCTGCCTCGACTTCGGCGTCGGTGGCCTGCGGGCGGCCGTACGCGATGGCGTCCCGCACGCTGCCGGGCGCCAGGTAGGCCTCCTGCGGGACGATGCCCAGGCGGTGCCGGTAGTCCGCGAGGTCGTAGTCGCGCACGTCCACCCCGTCCACCAGGACCGCGCCCGAGGTCACGTCGTAGAACCGGGCCACCAGCTTGACCAGGGTGGACTTGCCCGCGCCGGTCTCTCCGACCAGCGCGACCGTCTCGCCCGGCTCGATGTCCAGCGTGACGCCCGACAACACCTCGGGCGAACCCATCACCGCCGCCGCGCCCTCGCCCGACTCGTCGGTGTCCCCGAACGCGGGCGTGTTGTACGCGAACCGCACATCCCGGAAGCTGATCGCCCCCTTGAGCCCACTCGTGGGCACCGGAACCGGTACGGCCGGAGGCGGCGTCGTGGTGGGCGTGCGCAGCAGATCGCGAATCCGCCGCAGCCCCACCGCCGCCTGCTGGTAGCCGTCGAACACCTGCGAGAGTTGCTGGATCGGCGAGAAGAACATGTCGATGTAGAGCAGGTACGCGATCAACGCGCCCGCCGACAACGTCCCGCCGCCCACCCGATGCGCGCCGACGATCAGCGCGATGCCCGCCGCGAGGTTGGACAGGAACTGCCCGAACGGGAAGTACAGCGCGATGTAGCGCTGGGCCCGCAGCCGCGACGCGCGGTAGTCGTCGCTGCGTTCGGCGAACCGCTCCCGGTTGCGGCCCTCGCGGCGAAACGCCTGCGACACCCGCAACCCGGCGACGTTCTCCTGGAGATCGGCGTTGACCACGCTGACCTTCTCGCGCGCCTCCGTGTACGCCTTGGACGACTTGGACCGGAACACCACGGTGGCCGCGATCAGGATCGGCAGCACGCTCATCACGATCAGCCCGAGTTCCCAGTCCAGCACGAGCAGCGCGACCATGATCCCGAAGAAGGTCAGCACGCTGACCACCGCGCTGACCAGCCCGGTCTGCAGGAACGTGGACAGCGCGTCCACGTCGGTGGTCATCCGGGTCATGATCCGCCCGGACAACTCGCGTTCGTAGTAGTCCAGTCCCAGCCGTTGCAGGTGCGCGAAGGTCTTCACCCGCAGCGTGTACAACAACCGCTCGCCGGTGCGGCCCGCGATCAGGGCCTGGGCGACGTTGACGAACCAGTCGGCGATCACGATCACCACCGCGATCAGCGACACCGTCATGATCGCGCCGGTGGCCCCGTCGTCGATGCCCCGGTCGATCCCGTCCCGGATCAGCGCCGGCAGCGCGAGCTGGGCGCCGGTGTCCAGGATCACCAGGACCAGACCGAGCAACAGCACCCACCGGAACGGCCGCAGCAGCGAGCGCAGATCGAACGCCGAGTCCGAGCGGCGCGCCTGCGCGTCGTCCACACCGGGCCGATCGGTGGCGGGCGGGAGCTTGTCCACCTGGGCGAGCAACTCCGGCGTGGCCTGGAGCATCGCCGCCCACCCGCCCGGACCGCCGCGCGTCGCGCTCGCGGCGACCACGCCGGCCGGGTCCTCGGGCGCCGTGTCGGTCGTCGCCGAGCGGTCCCACAGCGCGGGCGTGACCCCGCTCGCGTCGGGCGGCGCGACCGACGCGGCGAGTGAGAGCGACTCGTGCGCGTCCACACCCTCGGCGTCCTCGCCCGGCCCGGACAGCAGCAGCCGGTACAGCGGGCAACGCGCGCTGAGTTCGTCGTGGCTGCCCACGTCCACCAGCCGGCCCCTGTCCAGGACGGCGATCCGGTCGGCCAGTTGTAGTGTCGAGCGGCGGTGCGCGACCAGGATCGTGGTGCGCCCGGCCATCACCCGGTGCAGCGTGGCGTGGATCTCCGCCTCGACCTTGGGGTCCACCGCCGACGTTGCGTCGTCCAGCAGCAGGATCCTCGGGTCGGTGAGCAACGCCCGTGCGAGCGATACCCGTTGCCGTTGCCCACCGGACAGGGTCAGCCCCTGTTCGCCGACCACCGTGTCGTAACCGGCCGGCAGTTCGCGGATGAACGCGTCGGCCTCGGCCGCCCGCGCCGCCGCGAGCACCTGCTCCTCGGTCGCGTCCGGCCGGCCGTACGCGATGTTGGCCCGCACGGTGTCCGAGAACAGGAAGCTGTCCTCCATCACCAGCCCGATCGCGGAACGCAGCGAGTCGAAGGTCAGGTCCCGGACGTCGTGCCCGTCCACCAGGATCGCGCCGGACTGCACGTCGTAGAACCGGGGCAACAACATCGACACGGTGGACTTGCCCGATCCGGACGTGCCCACCAGGGCCAGCGTCTCGCCCGGCTCCACCCGCAGCGACAGCCCGTCCAGGACCGGCCGCGAGGCGACATAGCCGAACCGCACGTCGGCCAACTCCACCGAGGCGGCCACCACCGGCAGCACCTCGGCGTCCGGTTTCTCGGTCACGATCGGCTGGGAGTCGATCACCTCGAAGATGCGCTCGACGCTGGCCCGCGCCTGTTGCCCGAAGGTCAACAGACTCGAGAGCATCCGCACCGGCCCGACCAACTGGCCCAGGTAGGTGGAGAAGGCGAGGAAGGTGCCCAGGGTGATCTCGCCCCGGACGGCCAACCAGCCGCCGAGCGCGAGTACGCCGACCTGGCCGAGTGCGGGGATCGCCGCAAGCGTCGGGGTGTACCGGCTGTTCAACCGGACCGAGCGCAACCGGGAGGCGAACAGCCTGCGTCCGGCCGTCTCCAGCCGATCCAGCTCCTGCTCCTCCTGCCCGAAGCCCTTGACCACGCGGACCCCGGTGACCGCGCTGTCCACGACGCCGGCCAGTGCGGCGGCGTCCTGCTGGGCCTGCCAGGTGGCCGGGAACAGTCGCTTCCGGGAGAGGTAGGCCACCGCGAACAATCCCGGCCCCACCGCCAGCGACACCAGCGTCAGCAACGGCGACAACCAGAACATCACGCCGAGCGAGATGACGAACAACAACACGTTGCCGGTCATCATCGGGATCATCGACAGGAAGCCTTGGACCATCGTCACATCGGAGATGCCCCGGCTGACGATCTGCCCGGTCTGCAGCTGGTCCTGTCGCGCGCCGTCCAGCCGGGACAGCGCGCCGAAGATGCGCGTGCGCAGGTCGTACTGCACGTCCAGGGACAACTTGCCGCCGACATAGCGCCGGGCGAACGCACAACCGAAGGTCACCGCGGCCGCGCCCAGCAGCAGCACCGACAGCGGCACCAGCCCGCCCAACTCGCCGGCGACCGCGTCGTCGACCACCTCGCGCTGCACCAGTGGGACCAGCGCGGTGACCGCCATGCCGACCAGGGAGGCGCCGAACGCGATCAGCACGCTGCTCCGATACCGCCACGAGGCGGCCATCAGTCGACGCAGCCAGCCGTGTTCGGGGCGGCCTGGCGCGGGTCCGGTTGTCATAGCCAACCATTGTAAATTGTTAACCGAGGAAACGATGTTCGGATGACCCGATCACACCCTGGACCGCGCGCACCGTCCGCGCCATCATGGGCCGCGATCCGACGCCCGACCGCAACCGCCCACCCGAGCCCCGGCGGACCGGCCCGCAGCGCCGGCGGACCGGCTCCGCAATGTCGGGCAGCCCTCGAACCCGCACACCCGACGACAACCCGACCGTGATCGCCGAGGGCGAGCCGGGCGCGCCGCTGCCGTTCTCGATGGTGGAGATCACCGGCGTGCCGCGTACCGCGTTCGACTGGCCGGTAGTGCCCGAATGATTGACCACGCTGCCGACCGGGCTCGGCGCGCTATGGCGACGCGTTGCCGCCGATCCGGATCACCGCGGAGGGGTGCTCGACCGCCGAGGGTCTCGACGACCCGGAACGCGTCGCGTTCCCGGATGGGCATATCGCCGCGGTGGGCGCGGCGGGCAAAGCCGGAATCGACATCCGCGGCTATTTCGTCGGGTCCCTGCCGGACGACTTCGAATGGGCCGAGGTCTATCACCAACGCTTCGGCTTGATCCATGTCGACTTCCCGACCGGGACCCGGACACCGTGAGCTTCCTATCACTGGTTGCGCGAGCGAATCGGTGTCGGGCGGCCCGGATAACGCCCGGCACCGGACATGGACACGCACGGGAGCGCGCAGGCGCACAATCCTCACCCTTCCGAGTGAAATTGCGTGTCCTGGGCCCTGGGCCAACCGATGACGTCACCCGGGAGGGCGAACGGCGTCTTTTCCTTTGCCGACAAAACCTTAGAGTTGCCGCGCCGCCATGAAATCCCCGGGCGGTGCGGCGGAGCCGTGTCCGGAATTCCGGTGCGCGGCGGGACGCCGACTCGTTTCCCCCGACGTCCCCGGTGAAGGGCAATTCCATGGTCAAGCACGGATTTCGCAAGGCGGCCGTGATCGTCACGGCGGTCATCTTCGGCTCGATGGCCTCGCTGTACATTCCCGCGGCGCGCGCCGCGCAGACGCCCCGCGAGCCGCTGACGCCGGACAGCTTCCTGCCCGCGCAGTTGCTGCTGCCCTTCCAGAGCGCGGTGTTCAACGTCCAGGGCGCGGTGGCCTTCGGCTGACCGCGCGCCGATCGCGCCGATCGCGCCGACCGCGCCGACCGCGTGTCGACCGCGCGCCGACCACCGCCGGGTTCGCGACCGGCCGATCCCGGAGCCGAGGGGCGACGGAGCGGCGCCTCGTCCCCTCGGCCCGGGGATCGACCCGGGTCCGCGATGTTCCCCGGCGGTCGGCCGCTCGAACGCTCGGTGGTTCGACGGCGGGCCCGCTCGAACACCAACGGCCCGAGCACCCAGGGCCCGAGCACCCAGGGCCTCGAACACCACCGCCTCGAACACCCACCGCCTCGAACACCCAGCGGCTCGACCGCTCGGCGGCCCGATCTCCGGGTCGCCCGACCGCTCGGCCGCGTCGGCTACTTCAGTTGACCGGCGATCGCCTTGAGGCCCTCGGCGGCGTACTTCTCGTCCAAGTCGCCGCCGGGAGCACCTGCCACCCCGATGCCCACGATCGGGGCGCCGTCCACGGCGACCGGCACCGCGCCGGCCAGGAACAGCGTGCCCGGGATGTCCCGCAGCGACGCGCCCGGCGCGGTGACCCGCTGGGCCAGCGTCGAGGTCGGGGCGTTCCAGGACACGGCGGTGTACGCCTTGCGCCGCGCCGACTCCTCCGACTGCGGGCCCGCGCCGTCGCCCTTGAGCACCACACGCGTGGAGCCGTCCCGGGCGACCACGACCACGGTGACCTTCTGGCCCTCCTTCTCGGCGGCGTCGAGCGCGGCCTGGGCCGCCTTGCTCGCGGCGTCCACGCCGAGCGTCTTGACCGACACCACGGCGGGCGCGGGGCGCTCGTCGTGCTTGGCCTCGGTCGTGCCGGGCACCTGGGCCGCCGCGACACCGGCGGTGACCGCGCCGACCGCCGCGAGCGAGAAGACCCCGGTCAGAACCCGACCACGCGTCGAGAAGTTGCTCATCGTCCGTACCTCTTTCACATTTCTGCGTCGTTCCCGGGCGGTTGCCCCGATGCCTCCACACTCCCGTCGATCCGCCCGTCCGCCATCGGCAAAGCCGCCGGTCCCGGCGCGCCGGTCGGGCGGTGCGAGGATCAACCGATCGGCTGATCCGGACCCGCGCGAGCGGGTCCACGGTGGAGGGGATCGTCGATGTGCGCGCGCCGCGCGTGATCGAGCCGAGCGGGACAGGGAACAGGTACGTCGTGCCCCGACAGCGAACAGAGCCATGGCCCGTGCGGCACGCCGGGCTGGTGATCCACGCGGGCTTCCTGCTGCTGCTGGCCGCGTCGATGGGGCGGTACACGGTCCGGCACGGCACCGACGGCCGCGCCCCGTGGGTGCTCGCCCTCGCGGTGCTGCTCGCCGTGCTCTACCTGGCCGGCCTGACCCTGCCCGAGGACCGTTCGCCCGCGCGGCCCGCCTGGCTGACCGCGGTCCTCGCCACCTGGCTGGCCCTGGTCACCGTCGCGCCGAGCTTCGCGTGGTGTGCGGTACCGCTGCTCTATACCGGCCTGCGGGTGTTGTCGACCAGAGCGGCGATCGGCACGGTGGTGCTGCTCACCACCGCCGTGGTGATCGCGCAGTATCGGCTCGCCGACACCATCGACCCCAGCCTTTTCCTCGGGCCGCCCGCGGTGGCCGCGATCGCCACCGCCGTGTTCACCCGGATGCGCAGCGACGAGCGACGGCTGCGCGAGACGGTCGCCGAACTGGCGGTCAGCGAGCGCCGGGCGGGGGTGCTGGCCGAGCGTGAGCGGTTGTCCCGGGAGATCCACGACACCATCGCGCAGGGCACTTCGAGCCTGCGGATGTTGCTCCAGGCCGCGGACCGCGGCTGGGACAACGATCCCGACGCGGCGCGGGCGCACGTGCGTCGGGCCGAGCGGGTGGCGGCGCTCGGCGTCGAGGAGATCCGCAGGTTCGTCCGCGACCTGGCCCCCGCCGAACTCGCCGACGATCCGGGCCTGCCCGGCGGTCTGGCCCGGGTGGTCGAGCGGTTTCGGAGCGAGGAGGGGCCGAGCGTCGCGCTCGCCGTGGACGGTCGGGTGCGCCCGCTGGCCGAGCCGGTGCAGGCCGCGCTCACCCGGACCGCGCAGGGCGCGCTGGCCAACGTGCGCGAACACGCCCGGGCCCGGGCCGTGCACGTAACTCTCACCTACCTGCCGGACCGGGTCGCGCTGGACATCCGCGACGACGGCGTCGGCTTCGACCCGGGCCTGACCCGGGCGGGTGACCTGCGCGGTTACGGCCTGCCCTCGCTCCGCCGCCGGCTCGCCGAGGTGGGTGGCGAACTCACCGTCGAGAGCGCCCCGGGTGAGGGCACCGCGCTGGCCGCGACCGTGCGGGACGCCTCTGGCGCGGCGGACCCCGAGCCGCCTCCGACGGCCGACCGGGACACGCCCTTCGAACCGGCACCGGGCACGACCCCGGCCGCCGGCACCGAGCCCACCTCCCGCCCGAGCCCAGGAGCCGCACCGTGAACCCGATCCGCCTGATCGTCTGCGACGACCACGCCGTCGTTCGGGCGGGTCTGCTCGCGCTGTTCGCCGGCGAGGACGGCATCGAGGTGGCGGGCGAGGCGGCGAGCGGCGAGGAGGCGGTCAGGCTGGCCGCCGCGCTGCGCCCGGACGTGGTGCTGATGGACCTGCAACTGGTCGGCGGGATCGACGGTGTCGAGGCCACCGAGCGACTGCTCGCGTTGCCCGAGCCGCCGCACGTGCTGGTGCTGACCATGTACGACACCGACGCCGACGTCTCGCGCGCGATCGAGGCGGGCGCGGCCGGCTATCTGCTCAAGGCGGGCAGCCCCGAGGACCTGTTCCGTGCGGTGCACGACGCCGCCGCGGGCCGCACCGTGCTGGCTCCGGAGGTGGCCGCGCGGCTGTTCAGTCGGATGCGCAGGCCGGACACCACGCTCACCACCCGCGAGGTGGAGATCCTGCACCTGCTCGCGCGTGGTGTGGGCAACGCGGAGATCGCCAGGGAACTGTTCATCTCGCAGGCCACGGTGAAGACCCACCTGGGCCACATCTACGCCAAGCTCGGCGTGGACACCCGCACCGCCGCGGTGAGCGTGGCCACCGAGCGGCGGCTGATCCGACTGACCTGACGATCCGTCACGCAAGCCGCGCCGCGGCCTTGCCATCCCGACACCCGCGCCCCATAGTGCTGAACACAGTCAAGCATCTACCCGGCGGAGTGTGCCATGCCATTCGGACCCGACAGCACCACCGACGAGGTTCTGGCCGACGTCGACCCGACCGGCCGCACGATCGTGATCACCGGCGGCACCTCCGGCCTGGGTCGGGAGAGCGCGCGGGCGCTCGCCGCGGCCGGCGCGCGCGTGGTGGTGACCGCCCGCGACGCGGACAAGGGCCGCGCGGCGGTCGCGGAGTTGCCGGGCCGGGTCGAGTACGCCGTCCTGGACCTGACCTCGCTCGCCTCGATCCGCGCGGGTGCCGCCGAACTGCGCGAGCGTTTCCCGTCGTTGGACGTGCTCGTCAACAACGCGGGAGTGATGGCGACCCCGTTCGGGCGTACCTCGGACGGCTTCGAGCTGCAGTTCGGCACCAATCACCTGGGCCACTTCCTGTGGACCACCCTGCTGGAGCCCGCGCTGGGCCCCGGCTCGCGGGTGGTCAACCTCAGCTCCGCCGGGCACGTGGCGTCAGGGATCCGCTGGGCGGACCCCAACTACGAGAAGGCGCCCGAGGAGTACCACCCCTGGCAGGCGTACGGCGCGTCCAAGACCGCGAACATCCTGTTCACCGTCGAGTTGGACCGCCGGCTGCGCGGACGCGGAGTGCGGGCCTACGCCGTGCACCCGGGCATGGTGGCGACCAATCTGGGGCGGTACATGACCCGCGACGCCGGGCGCGATCTGCAACGCAAGGTCACCGCCTCGAACATGCCGCCGATCAAGCAGGTCGCCAACGGCGCCGCGACCCAGGTCTGGGCCGCGACCGCGCCCGAACTCGCGGACGTCGGCGGTGTGTACCTCGCGGACTGCGCGATCACCGCCGAACACGCGGCGTGGGCACTGGACGAGGCGGACGCCGCGCGACTGTGGAGCCTGTCCGAGGAACTGGCCGGCGAAGAAACCACCCGATGAGGGTCTACACGGGGATGGACCCGCGGCTGCCGCTGCGCGAGGTGGCGGCGCACGCGCGCCGGGCCGAGGCGGCCGGGTTCGACGGCCTGCACGTGGCCGAGACGGTGCACGACGCGTTCGCCGCGGCGCTGCTCGCCCTCGAACACACCGAACGGCTCGTGGTGCGCACGTCGGTGACGCTTGCCTTCGTGCGCTCCCCGCTGCTCACCGCCTACGGCGCGTGGGACCTGGCGCGGTTCTCCGGCGGCCGGTTCCAACTCGGCCTGGGCAGTCAGGTGCGGCAGAACATCGAGGACCGGTACGGGATGCCGTGGTCGCCGCCGGTGGCCCGGATGCGCGACTACGTGGGCGCGGTCCGGGCCGCGTTCGAGGCGTTCCGGACCGGCGAGCCGCCCGCGTACGAGGGGTCGCACCACCGACTCACCCGGATGCAGCCGTACTTCAACCCCGGCCCGGACCCGGACACGGTCGCGCCTCGGATCCTGCTGGGCGGGGTCGGGCGGGCGATGTGCGCGCTCGCCGGCGAACTCGCGGACGGACTGGTCACCCATCCGACCAACTCCGGTCCGCGGTGGCTGGCGACGGTCGCCCGACCGGCGCTGGCCGAGGGCATCGCGCGCGCGGCGCATCCGCGCACGGTCGAACTCGTGGCCGGCACACAGGTGATCGCAGGTCCCGACCGGGCCGCGCTGGACGCGGAACGCGAGCGGCAGCGGCGGCTGTTCGCGTTCCTGTACTCGACGCCCGCGTATCGCGCCACGCTGGACCTGTATGGATGGGGCGAACTCCAGGACCGGTTGCGGGTGATGGTCCGCCGCGACGACTGGTCGCAGTTGGCCGGGCACGTCACCGACGAGGTGCTCGACACGCTGCTGCCGATGGCGGTGTACGAGGAACTGCCCGCGCTGATCACGGAGCGCTGGGGCGGGCTGGCGGACGCGGTCACGGTGCCGCTGCCGGTCGATCCGGCCGACGACGCGCGGATTCGCGACGTGGTGCTCGCGCTGCGCTGACGCGGGGTCCGACCGCCCCGATGCCGGGCCGGAGTGGGGCGACGGACCCGCGGGCGGGGGGAATGCCCGCGGGCCCGTCTTCCTCGGCGGCGCGCTGGGGGGAGGTGCACGCCGCCGGCCGCCCCGCCGGTACCGTCCCGGGCCCGGCGGGAGCCTGAGGCCACGATGCCGCCTCGGCACCCCTTCGCGCCGGAGGATCGCCATTTCCGATCCGCACCGTTCGCCGAACACAGTCCACCTCCCTGGAATTGGCCCTTTGTCGGCAGGCCAGTCGTGCCCAGAATGGAAACTGGCCTGGTCGATGTGCAGGCCGATTCCATTGCACCATCGGGAGTGTGCCGTGAACGCGTATGTCGCCTGGTCCCTGGTCCTGTTCCTCGTGGTGACCGCCGTGCTCGGCCCCCGATTCGGCGCCGACACGCGCGACGGCGCGGACTGGTCGCGGCCCCGGGGGCGGCCCGAGGTGTGGCCGGGCGGGCGTGTCGACGAGCCGGTGATCGAGGAGCCGGCACCGATCCGGGCGACGCCGGCGACCACAAAATCTGACGGATGGTCAGCTTTGCCGGGTCGCACCCGTACAGGCGGCCGGGACCAGCGAATTCCAACGGGTGATCTTCTCGCGGGGAGTACTCCCGGTCGCTCCCGGTGAGCGCTAGCATCCGCGCTGAGGAGCTGCCGGAAAAGCCGTGCGCGCGGAATCCGCCGACCCCGTGAACCGGGGATAGCGGTGGGCCGTCCGGTGCCGTCCGGTATCGAGAGCCGCAGCCCACCCGGGGGTCCATCTCCATGCACAGCGCCATCCGCCGTCGTATCCCGCGCCCTGGAGCACTCGGCGCGGGGCTGCTCGCGACGGTGTGCGCGCTCGCCGCGCTCGCGCCGGCGGCGGTCGCCGGCGCCGATCGCCCCGGCGCGGCTCGGACCCGGCCCGCCGCGCCGACCGCGCCGGGCGGCACGACCCAGGTGCAGACGGCGATCACCGGCACCGGCGACCACCGGGTGACCATCCCGGTCGGCGCGAGCGCGATGACCGCGACGGTGTACGGAAAGGCCGCCGGCGCCACCCAGGGCGGGTCGGTGGCCGGTTCGACCGCGGTCGCCGCGAACAGCCCGGCCCAGGCCGGCGCGACCCTGGTCGTGCGGATCGCCGACACCGGCACCACGCTGTTCTCCGCGACCGCCCCGCTGCCGTGGTTGTTCGCCCCGGCCGCCGGCGGTATCGGCCCGTACGCCGACCCGATCGTCTTCCCCGGCGCCCAGACCTCCGCGTCCGGCGGCGTCGGCGACGGCCACGCGCTGCTGTCCTTCACCGTGCCCGCCGCCCGGGTGGGCGAACTGCCGCCCACCGTCGACTTCGGCACGGCGCCGGTCGGCCGCAAGGCCACCCGCAATCTGCCGATCACCACCACCGGCGACGTGCCGTTCATGATCGCGTCCGCGACCGTCGAGGGACCGTTCGCGATCGACCCGGCCGGCACCACGTGCGCGACCGGCCCGGACACCAACGTGCCCGGCGGCTCCGCGTGCTCCTTCGCGGTCGTGTTCACCCCGACCAAGCGCGGAGCCGGCACCGGCAAACTCACCCTGACCGGCAATATCCCCGGCGGCAGCCGCACGGTCACCCTGTCCGGACTGGGCAACGGCAAGCCCGGCGCGCCCGGCGGCCTGGCCGCGACCGCGGGCCAGGGGCAGGCGGTGTTGTCCTGGATGCCGCCCGCGGACACCGGCGACAGCCCGATCACCGGCTACCTGATCCGCCGCTCCACCAACGGCGAACCCGGTTCGACCCCGCCCCTGGCCACCCTGGGCGCGGACATCCTCACCTACACCGACCAGGGCCTGGAGAACGGCACCACCTACTCGTACACGGTCGTCGCGACCAACGCGGTCGGCGAATCCGACCCGTCCGCACCCGTCGACGCGGTGCCCTCGGCCGCACTGGTGCTGCCCGCCGCCGCGCTGCCGCCCGCCGGCGTCGGGCAGCCCTACACCGCCAAACTCGCCGTCCAGGGCGGCACCGCCCCCTACCACTGGGTCGCCGACGACCCGCTGCCGGCGGGACTGGCCCTGGACCCGGACAGCGGTGTGATCACCGGCACCCCCACGGCCCCCGGCGAGACCGGATTCGGGATCACCGTCTCGGACAACGCGCCGACCCGGCACGAGGCCAAGGCCCGGTATGGGATCACCGTGGCGGCCCCGTCCGCACCACCCGGCGGCCCCGCGCAGGCCGCCCTGGCACCGGGCCGGACCGGCGGCGACGGCGGGTCGGACGGGACCGTGTGGCTATGGGCGATACTCGGCCTGGTGGGCCTGATCGGGGTGGTCGTCGCGCTGCGCCGACTGCGTGCCCGGCGCGCCTGAGCGGTCGCGCCGGCGGCGCTCGGGAGCGGGCGCCGGGCCCGCCGGGAGCGGACCCACCGGGCCCGGGCGTCGCGAAGACCGGCGCGGGTCCCGAATACTGTGTCCCTCGGGGGAGCACCCCCGACCCCAGCCGCAACCCCCGTGGGCGGATCGGCCCGCGGGGACGGCGCCGGCGACGCCATACGATCGTCGGCGCCTCGTCCACCGTGGGCGCAGACCTGTGTCACATCACAAGGAGCATCACTATGCCCGCGCCGGCAGGCGACCCCCAGGCCAAGGAACGCGAGCTCGCCGCGGAACAGGGCCATGTCGATCGCTCCTACACGCGCCTGGAACACATGCGCGACGAAGCCCAGGCGCTGCTCCAACAGGGCTACCGGCAGGCGCAGGTCGGCACGCGCGCGGCGCTGGTCGAGCGGGACGTCATGGTCTACCGCGCCGAACTGTGGGCCCGCTCCCTCGACGCCGCCGACGACGGACTCGTCTTCGGCCGCCTCGACCAGCTCGACGGCGAGATCCGGCACATCGGCCGGATCGGCATCCGCGACGAGGACAGCGAGGTGCTCGTCGTCGACTGGCGGGCGCCCGCCGCGGAGGCGTTCTACCGCGCCACCCCCGACGACCCGCGCGGTGTGGTCCGCCGCCGGGTGCTGCACTGCCGAGGCCGCTCGGTGGTCGACATCGAGGACGACCTGCTCGACCCGGACGCCGCCGACGACATGGTGATCGTCGGCGACGGCGCGTTCCTGGCCGCGCTCTCGCGCACCCGGGACGGCTCGATGCACGACATCGTGGCCACCATCCAGCGCGAGCAGGACGAGGCCATCCGGGCACCGATCGACGGTTCGGTGATCGTGCGCGGCGGCCCGGGCACCGGCAAGACCGCCGTCGCGCTGCACCGCGTCGCGTACCTGATGTTCCAATACCGCCGCCGCTTCGGTTCGCGCGGCGTGCTCGTGGTCGGCCCCAACCCGCGCTTCACCGCCTACATCGAACGTGTGCTGCCCTCGCTCGGCGAGGGCGGCGCGGTGCTGCGCTCGCTCGGCGACATGGTCGACGGCGTCGAGGCGGCCTACCACGACGACGCGGCGGCGGCGAAACTCAAGGGCGCCGCGGCGATGACACACCTGCTCCGCCGCGCGGTCGCCGACGTGCCGGCCGGCGCGCCGACCGAGTTCGCGATCTCGCACCGCGGCACCCGGATCGTGCTCGACCACAAGGCGCTGCGCCGGATCCGCCGCGAGGTGCTGGCCAAGACCCGCAACGGTCCCAACACCGCCCGGCTCCAGGTGGCCCGCCAACTGCTCACCGAGCTGTGGGGCCGACTGCTCTCGCGCGGCGCCGGCCGCGGCGAGAAGGACGCGTTCCACGAGGACGTGGCCGCGCGCGACGAGTTCGCCGCGTTCCTGCGCGCGTGGTGGCCGCTGCAGCGGCCGGTGGACGTGCTCGCCGGACTGGCCGACCCGGAGCGGCTGCGCCGCTACGAGCGCGACCTGACGCCCGCGCAGGTGTCCGTGCTGGCGAACTCGTGGGCGCGCACCGCGCGCACCGGCGAGGTCTCCTTCCACGACGTGGCGCTGATGGACGAGCTGACCGGCCTGCTCGGCCCGCTGCCGCGCAAGCGCACGGTCGCCTACGGCAACCCGGACGAGGACAACCCGTACGTGGTGGACGGCCGGGACATCTTCAGCGGCGAGACGGTGGGCCGCGACGTCCCGGACGAGATCACCGAGGTGACCACCTACGCGGACCGGATGGCCGGCGGGCGCGGCGCGCGCAGGCCGCGCGACGAGGACGAGGACGAGCCGGTCGAGTACGCGCACATCGTCATCGACGAGGCGCAGGACCTGACCCCGATGCAGTGGCGGATGCTCGGCCGACGCGGCATGCACGCCACCTGGACCATCGTCGAGGACCCCGCGCAGAGCGCCTGGGAGGACCCGGGCGCGTCGGCGACGGCGATGGCCGAGGCGCTGCGCGAGCGGCGTCGGTACGAGTTCGAGCTGACCACCAACTACCGCAACCCGGTGGAGGTGGCCGACGTGGCCGCGCGCGTGCTGGTGCGGGCCGTGCCCGGGGCCCGGCCGGCCCGGGCGGTGCGCAGCGGCGGCGAGCCGCCCAGGGTGCACGCCACGGCGGGCGAGCGGACCGGACCGGTGGTGCGCAAGCTGGTGCGCGAGCTGCTGGAGACGGTCGAGGGCACCATCGGCGTGGTCACCCCGGTCGGGGCCACCGAGGAACTGGCGGCCGAGTTGGAGGGCCTGGATCCGCGCGTGCAGCCGATGGACGCGCTGGACGCCAAGGGCCTGGAGTTCGACGTCGCGGTGATCGTCGACCCGCGCGGGATCGTCGAGCAGTCGCCCAACGGCATGCGCACGCTCTACGTCGCCCTGACCCGGGCCACCCGGTTGCTGGCCGTGGTCACGGCCGACCCGGACTGGACCGCGGAGTTGCTCGGGATCGAACCGAGCTGAGCGTCCCGGGGAACCGGGCGGGGGTCCGGCCCGAGCCGGACCCCCGCGCCGGCCCGGGCACGTCGGGCGGCCGAGACCCGCGGGGGAGGGTCAGCGGGCGATGCCGGCACACAGGTCGCGCAGCGGTTCGGTCACGCTGTCCGGGCGCTCGGTGAAGACCATGTGCCCGCAGTCGTGCTCCACCCGCAGGGTGGCGTCGGGGAGTTCGGCCGCGAGCGTCCGGCTGTGCGCGAGCGGGGTGAGCCGGTCGTGGGCGCCCACCACGATGTGCACCGGCACCCGCGCGAGCGCGGTCAGCGCGCCGGCCTTGTCGTGCGCGACCAGCGCCGGGAAGAACCCGCACACCGTGGCCATCGGCGTCGCGAACACCATCCGCGCGCAGTCGCGCACCACCGTCGGGTCGACCGCCGGGCCGAACAGGCCGCGCCGCACGATCCGCAGGTGACTCGGCCGGCCCGGGCCCGGCAGCAGGGTGCGCCCCCGGGTCACCAGCCGCGGGTACCGCCGTCCGAACGCGAAGAACCGGATCTGCGCGGCCGACCTGAACCGCACCGCGGCGGGCACGCCGCGTCCGGTGGGCACCAGGTCGCCCGCCGACGTGCCGACCAGGACCACGCCGGCCACCCGAGACCCGAACAACTCGGGCCGGGCCGCCGCCAGCGCCATGATCGTCATGCCGCCCATCGAGTGCCCGCACAACACCACCGGGCCGCTCGGCGCGACCGTGTCGAGCACGTCGGCGAGATCGTCGCCGAGCAGGTCGATCGTCCACGGCGCCGCGCGCCCCGCGGTGGATCGGCCGTGACCGCGATGGTCGTAGGTGATCGCCCGCACCCCGGCCTCCACCAGGGCCCCGACCTGGGTCCGCCAGACGTCGCCGTGCAGGGTCCAACCGTGCGCGAAGACCACCGTGACCGCCGCGTCCGGCGGCCCGGCCACGTTCACCCGCAGTTCCGCGCCGTCGCCGGTGCGTACCCTGAGGTCGTGTCCCACGAGTTCCGTGGTGCCCCTGGTGTCCGCCGTCATGCTCGCCTCCCGCTAGCGCTCTCCGTCTTTTCTACCCACCGGTAACGGGGTTCGAATACCCGTCCGGCGACAAAGTCGGGACCGGCTCGGGACCCTCCGTCCGCGCCGCGCGCGGGGCGGGCGCCAGGGTGGTGGGACCCGTGCGCTTGGACACCGCGCGCACGAGCGGCTCGAACACGGATCCCAGCAGGCGGGAGCCGACGTCGATCGCGGTCGCGTCCGCGCCGACGTACACCCGGGCCCGACCCCGCCGCACACCGCGCAGGATGAGCCGCGCGGCACGCTGGGCCGAGGTGCGCGACGCCGAGTCGTGCAGTGCCGTGACCTTGTCCCGGTCGTGCGCGCCCGAGGTCCGCGAGTTGCGCACGATGTTCGTCTTTATCCCGCCGGGATGCACGGTGGTCACCGCGACCCCGGAACCGGAGAGCCGCATCTCCTGGCGGACCGACTCGGTGAACCCCCGCACCGCGTACTTGGCCGCGCAGTACGCGCTCTGCGAGGGGACCCCGAAGAGCCCGAAGACCGAGGAGATGTTCACCAGATGCCCCTCGCGCGAGCGGCGCAGGTGCGGCAGGAAGGCCCTGGTGCCGTACGCGACGCCCCAGAAGTTGACGCCCATCAGCCATTCGAAGTCGTCCCAGGACATCTCCTCGACGTCCGCGGTCAGCGACACGCCGGCGTTGTTGACCACCAGGTCCACCCCGCCGAAACGCTCGGCGGTCGCGTCCGCCCAGGCCGAGACGGCCGCGCGGTCGGCGACGTCGAGGACCTCGGTGTGGATTTCGCGCGCGCCCAGTCGCGCCGCCCGCTCCCGGGTCTCGGCCAGTCCCGCCGCGTCGACGTCGGCCAGCGCGAGTCGCGCGCCGTGCGCCGCCAGCTCGTACGCGAGAGCGCGTCCGATGCCCGATCCCGCGCCGGTGACCACACACACCCGACCTGTGAATTCCCGGATCACACGCACTCCCTGTCCGTACCGCTCGAACCACCGGAACGTTCGCATCGCCCGAACCACCGGAACCACCGGCCCGGCCGACCCCGCCTGCCGGGGCCCGCCCCGCATCTCATCAGATTCCGGAGTCCGAATAAGTCTTACAATCCGATAACTGGCCTAAGCGATCCGATCCCACCGTCGGGCCCGATGACCCACCGGCGAGAATCGTCGGTTGATCCACCGGAACCGGGTCAGCGACCCCGGCCACAACGCGGTCACCCGGCCGCTGCGCTCGTCCATGTACCAGCTCGTGCAGCCACCGGTGGTCCACACCGTGCGGCGCATGCGCTCGTCGAGCCACGCGTTGTAGGCGTCCTGTGCCCGGGGGAGCACCTCGACGTCGGCGATGCCCTGGTCGTGCATGCGCCGGATCGCGTCCACCGCGTAGCGCACCTGCGCCTCGATCACCACGATCATCGACGAGTGGCCCAGCCCGGTGCCCGGCCCGATCACCAGGAACAGATTGGGGAAACCGGCCACCATCGCGCCCTGATGGGCCGCCATCCCGTCGCGCCACACCTCGGCGAGCGTGCGCCCGTCGCGCCCGGTCACCACGCGCGCGATCGGCGGCCGGGTGGCCTCGAACCCGGTGCCCAGGACGATCGTGTCGGCCTTGTGCTCGATCCCGTCGGCGGTGAGCAGCCCGCCGGGCCGTACCTCGGTGATCGGAGCGGTCACCAACTCGACGTTGGGTCGGGTCAGCGCCGGATAGTAGTCGTTCGACAACAACACCCGCTTGCACCCGAGCCGGTAGTCCGGGGTCAGCCGGGCGCGCAGCTCCGGATCCGGGACCTGCCGGCGCAGGTGTGCCAGCGCCTGCCTCGTGGCCAGCGCGGTGACCCGGTCGAGTGGTCCCAGGAAGGCGCCGAGTGTGGCCTCGCGCTGCCAGTACAGGCCCTGGCGAACCACCCGTTGCGCGGCCGGCAACCGCCGGTACAGGTACCGCTGCCAGTTCGGCAGCGGTCGGTCGTTGCGCGGCATGATCCACGGCGGGGTGCGCTGGTAGAGGTCCAGTCGGTGCACGAGCGGCTGGATTCGCGGGACGAACTGGATCGCGGAGGCGCCGGTGCCCACCACCGCGACGTGTTCGCCGCCCAGATCGTGCTCGTGGTCCCAGCGGGCGGAGTGGAACACGCGCCCGCCGAAGTCCGCCAGACCCGGCAGCGCGGGCATCGCCGGCTCGGTGAGCGGACCGGCTCCGGCGATCACCACGTCGGCGCTGTACGCGCCGCCGGAGGTGGTCAGCCGCCAGCACGCCCGGTCGTGGTCCCATCGCGCGGCGGTCACCTCGTGGCCGAACCGCAGATGCGGAACCAGCCCGAACTCGCGCGCACAGCGCCGCAGATACGCGTGGATCTCGTCGCCCGGCGAGAACGCGTGCGACCAGGTCGGGTTCGGCGCGAACGAGAAGCAGTACAGATTGGACGGCACGTCGCAGGCCGCGCCGGGATACGTGTTGTCCCGCCAGGTGCCACCGACGTCGTGCGCGCGCTCGAGGATGACGAAGTCCTCGATGCCGGCGTGTCGGCGAAGGCGATGGCCGGCGGCCAGGCCGGAGAAGCCCGCCCCGATCACGGCCACTCGAACGTGTGTGGTGTGCACTGCGGCCTCCGGTGCCGGATGGGGACGCTGTATCTGGAGGCTACTGACAAGTAGCCTCCAGGTGGAAGACCGGCGCGCCCCTTCCGCGTGCCGTCCTCGTCGGCGCCGCTTCCGCTGCCCGGGCACCGCTTCGCGGTGTATCCCGCCGCCGACGCGGCCTCGTCGGCGCGCGTGCCGGCTCGCGTGGTAGGGAAGGGGAGATCGATCGGGCTCGCGGAACACGTGACGCCCGCGGTGCTGCGACGAGGAGTACGACGATGGCCGGGATTCGCTACCAGGTGGTCCAGGACGGCGACGGGCGACCCACGGACGCGCCCTGTGCGCACCTGGACACGCTGCCGGAGACGGTGGCGCCGGGGTCGACGAAGGGATGCGAGGACTGCCTGCGGAACGGTACCCGGTGGGTGCACCTGCGGGAGTGCCTGACCTGCGGTCACATCGGCTGTTGCGACAGCTCGCCGAACCGGCACGCGACCGCGCACTGGCACGCCGCGGACCATCCGCTGGTGCGCTCGTTCGAGCCCGGCGAGGAGTGGGCGTGGTGCTACGCGGACGAGCTCGTCGCGGTTCCGGTGGACTGAGGCGCGGAGCACGTGCCCGTGTCGGTGCGGCTGCCTAGACTCCGATACGTGTCGAGACAGCCGGAAGCGGTGGGAGTACCCGATGAGTGATCTCGTGGCAACGGACGGCGCCGACGTCGTGGAGGTGCACTTCGAGCCGTTTCGGGTGGAGCTCACCGGCTACTGCTACCGGATGCTGGGCTCCGTCTTCGAGGCGGAGGACGCGGTCCAGGACACCATGGTGCGGGCCTGGAAGAGCTTCGAGCGGTTCGAGGGCCGCTCGTCGATCCGCTCCTGGCTGTACCGGATCGCCACCAACGTGTGTCTGGACAGCCTCAACGGGCGCGAGCGCCGGGCCCGGCCGATGGACCTGTCCTCGCCGGTGCCCGCCTCCTCGGCACTGACGCCGGCGCGGCCCGAGGCCACCTGGATCGAGCCGATCCCGGACGGCCGGGTCGTGCCGAGCGTGGCCGACCCGGCCGAGCTGGCGGTCGCGCGCGAGAGCGTACGGCTGGCCTTCGTGGCCGCGCTCCAGCACCTGCCGCCGCGCCAGCGCGCCGTGCTGATCCTGCGCGAGGTACTGGCCTGGAAGGCGAGCGAGGTGGCCGAACTGCTGGGCAGTTCGGTCGCGTCGGTCAACAGCGCGCTCCAGCGTGCCCGGGCCGCGCTCGCGGAGAACGAGGTCACCGCGACCGACCCGGTGCGGCCGATGGACGAGGAGCAGCAGTCGCTGCTCGCCCGCTACGTGGACGCGTTCGAGCGCTACGACCTGGACTCGCTCACCGCCCTGCTGCGCGAGGACGCGACCTTGTCGATGCCGCCGTTCGAGCTGTGGCTGCGCGGGCACGCGGACATCCGGGAGTGGTTCCTGGGCACCGGCAGCGGTTGCCGCGGTTCGCGGCTGGTGCCGATCGTGGCGAACGGCACCCCGGGCTTCGGCCAGTACCGTCCCAGCGGTCCCGGCGGCAGCTTCGAGCCGTGGGCGCTGCAGGTGATCGAGATGTCACAGGGGCAGATCATCGGCCTCAACGCGTTCCTCGACGTCCCGCACCTGTTCCCGCTGTTCGGCCTCCCGCCGACACTCGACGCCTAGGGGGCGCCCGCTGCCCGGACCGGTCGGGACGATGTCGTCCAGGCCGGTCAGGGTCAGCAGGTCGCGCAGCTCGCCGCTCGTGCCGTGCAGCCGGATCCGCCGGCCGACGCCGCGCGCGGTGAGCTGGAGCCGGGCCAGCGCCTCGATCGCGGCCAGGTCGGGGCGGGTGAGCGCGCTCACGTCGCACGGGAAGGGATCCGCCCGGTCCGCGTGCAGGAGGGCGAGCAGGCGTGCGCACAGGCCCGGGACGTCCGCGCGGGTGAGCGGCGCGTATACGGCCAGTACGGCCGGTGGCGGGGTGACTGTTTCGGACGGATCGACCATCGACGACCTCCTGTGACGACGCTGTACCCGGTTATGACCGTTCCGGCGGGCAAAACTCATCACCCGCGTTCACCCGGGGGTCGTCGAGGGTTTCCCGGTGGGTGCAAACCGTGGCAAGTCCCTTGTGGAACGGGCCGTTTGGCGTGCCGTAGGCTGACGCGGTACCGACTTCGAGGGGATGACACGTTGTCCGAGCAGGACTGGGCGCCCACCGGGATCGACGTCAGTCGTCCCCATCCCGCCCGGGTGTACGACTACCACATCGGCGGCAAGACCAACTACCCGGTCGATCGCGCCTTGGCGGAACGGTTCATCGCGGTCGCCCCGCAGACCTCGATCACCGCGCTGGACAACCGGGCCTTCCTCGCTCGCGCGGTGCGCTGGGCGGCGGAGCAGGGCATCGACCAGTTCCTCGACATCGGGACGGGGATCCCGGCGCCCGGCAACACCCACGAGGTCGCGCAGGAGGTCATCGCGTCGGCCCGGGTGGCCTACGTGGACAACGACCCGATCGTGCTCGCGCACGCCCGCGCGCTGATGCCCGCCACCGATCGGGGTCGGACCACCTTCACCATGGGCGACGTGCGCGAGCCGGAGAAGATCCTGGCCGCCCCCGAGGTGGGCGAGGTGATCGATTTCGATCGCCCGGTGGCGCTGCTGCTGGTGGCGATTCTGCACTACGTCGCGGACGCCGAGGACCCGGCGGGCATCGTGAACCGGCTGCTGGCGGCGGTGCCTTCGGGCAGTGTGCTGATCGCGTCGCACACCACGTCGGACTTCCTGCCGCCGGTCGCGGCGGAGCGGGTGTTGGAGATCAACGACGACGCCGAGTTCATGTTGCCGCGCCCGCACGCCGAGATCGCGTCCTTCCTGACCGGGGTGGAATTGGTCGAACCCGGCCTGGTCCAGGCGCCGTTGTGGCACCCGGGGGAGGACGCCGACCTGTCGCCGGAGCGGCTGGCACAGTCCTGGATCTATACCGCGGTCGGCCGGAAGGTCTGAGCGACGCCGCACGCGGCCGAGTCCGCGAGCACGACGCGAGCCCGGCGCCCGACCACCGATCCGGTGGCCGGGCCGGGCTCGACGGGTTTGATCACGGTGCGTGTTACGGAAGCGCGCTTTCGACGGCGGCGACCAACGCGCGCATCAGCGGCGTGTCGTCGATCCACGCGACCGCGTCGCCGCGCCGGCGCGGCTCGGCGTCGGCCCGGATCGCCGACGCGTTGCGCTGGAGCCAGGCGGCGGCGTTGGCGCAGTGGTAGGGGTGCATGTCGGCGATCTCCAGCACGTCGCCGCCTGCGGTGGTCCAGGTCAGTTCCTCGTGCAACAACCGCGCCCAGGCGCCCTTGCGGTGCGCGCCGCGCGCGATCAGCGCCTGCCGGCCGGCTCGGGTGATGCCCATGTTCCGCCCGCGCAGCGGTACTTCGGCGCCGAGTCGGACCAGTCGGCTGCGCTGGAGGGTGGCCAGCGTGCGCAGCGAGATGCCGGGCGCGCCGTCCCGCACGCCGTCCGGGTGGGTGCGCACGGTCTTGGTGTCGATCCGGGTCAGGGCCCGGCGCACGGTCGCGGGTTTCACGGGGGTCAGCCGGATCATGGTGTTGACAGTGGACATCGAGGGATCCTCCTCTGCGTCGAGCCGCGGCCGACCGACCGCGGTGGCGCTCAACCCATGCGTCAAGCATCCCATCCGGCACCGACACCGGGACCCGTGCGACCTGCGCCTTTGCCGATCAAGTCACCGTGTGGGTGCGGAAGTTGACGGTGGGTCGGATGGTTCGCCGGTGTCGGGTGGGGGAGTTCGCGCGGTGGGCCGGCGGGTGGGCCGGAGGGGTCAGGCGGTCCGCCACACCGGTTCGTCGGAGCCCCAGGGGGTCGGCGGACGGGTCCACGCGGCGGGCAGCCCGGGCAGCTCGAACGGCGGTGCCACGTGGGTGAGTCGGCCCAGGGCCGTGTCGGTCGTGGTCAGATACGGGGCCGGGTCGAACGGCGCGGCGACCTCCGGCTCTCCGGGCGCGTACGCGGCGGTCAGCCAGGTCGCGGTGCGGGCCAACGCGAGGTCGATCCTGCTGCCCCGGTGGTCGGCCAGGCGCAGCGTCAGGGCGCGCAGGACGGCCGCGGCGAGCAGGTATCCGGTGGCCCGGTCCAGTGCCTGGGTCGGCAGCGCGCCCGGTTCCACCCGACCGCCCGCCTCGATCCGGGCGATCCCGCAGGCGCCTTGGACCAGGCTGTCGAAGCCGCGTCGGTTCGCCCACGGCCCGGGGCCCCACGCGTTGAACGCGGCGGTGATCAGCCCGGGTCGGCGGGCGCCGAGCGTTTCGTGGTCCAGGCCCAGGGCGGCCATCGCGTCGCTGCGGTATCCGGTGATCAACACGTCGGCGTCGGCGAGCAGTTCCTCGAAGCGGGATCGGTCGGCCCGGTCGCGCAGGTCCAGCAGGGTGGAGCGTTTGCCGAACGCGTTGTCCCAGTACTCGCCCGGATTCTCCGGCAGGTGCGGGGAGTCCACGCGCAGGACGTCGGCGCCCAGGTGGGCGAGGGTGCGGGTGCCGGTGGGGCCGGCGAGCACCCGGGTCAGGTCCAGGATCCGCACACCGGCGGCGGGTGCGGGATCGGGTGCGGGGCACCACGGGTCGCCGGCGGCGGTGCGGGTGAGGTCGAGCGGCGGCAGGGCGGCGACACAGGCGCCCTGGGGGTGTGCGGCCCAGGCGTCGCCCTCGCGGACGGCGAAGCCCAACGCGCCGTGTGCGGCGAGCAGTTCCTCGATCTCGGTGCCGGTGAGCCGGGCCAGGGCCTCGATCGCGTCGTCCACCGTCTCGACGCGCAGTGCGGCGAACGCCGCGGCGCGGTGGTGCGGGTAGTTGCCGTGCAGGCGCACCCAGCCGTCGGCGCTGCGGTGGAAGCGGGAGAGCGGATGCATCGACACCAGCGGTTCGCCGGCCAGGCGCAGGTGCCGGTCGCTGCTCATCGCCATGGCCGCGGCCCGGCTGTCCAGCACCACCGGTGCCGGGACGGATCCCCCACGAGCGGCGCCGAGTTCGCGGGCGGCGAGCGCGACGGCGCCGATTGCGGCCTGGGCGATCGCGGTCACCGGGAGCGCGGAGGTCAGCGTGTGGTCGGGGCCGGTGAAGGCGATGTGCGCGCGGTCGGCGGGGTCGCCGCCGAGGGCGCGCCAGGCTTGGTCGAGGAGCCGCGCGGGGGTGGTACGCATCGAAGCCTCACAGTTCTCGGAACTCCGCAGCCGCCGGGATCACCTGTTCGAGATGGCCCGAGCGGAAAACTATCGGGTCGGCGGTCTCCCAGCGTGCCCGCGTCCGCACTGTGGGCGCCCGGGCAAACGATTGGTCACTCGTTTGTGTAGGGGTTGTGCGGTTTGCTCTGCCGGGCGCGATCGTGATCGAGACTGAGGCCATGAGGCGCATCTGGGGCGAGGACGGCGGGTCGGGGCTCGGACCCGACGACGCGCTCCTGAAGGACGCCCGGCTGAGTGTGCGGGCGCGCGGCCTCGCGGTGTATCTGCTGTTGTTGCCGGACGGTGCCCGGCCGGAGCCGCGGGCGCTGGGGTCGCGGCCGGGGGAGAGTCCGGAGTCGATCGCGGGCTACCTCGACGAGTTGGCGGCGGCGGGCTACCTGACTCGGGTCCAGGGGCGCGACGCGCACGGGAATCCGATCGAGGAGGTCCGGTTGGCGGCGAATCCGGGTGAGCACGCGGCCGAGGCGGGGCGGTTGTTCCGGTGGCCCGGGCCGGAGCCGATCGGCGGGTGAGCGCGGGGCGTTCACATGTCCCGCCAGGTGGGGGTTCGGCGTTCGCGGAA
Organism: Embleya sp. NPDC127516; assembly: GCF_044765325.1. NCBI lineage: Bacteria > Bacillati > Actinomycetota > Actinomycetes > Kitasatosporales > Streptomycetaceae > Embleya > Embleya sp. NPDC127516. Next base: position 336,510 of record NZ_JBIWJT010000002.1, read on the forward strand.
GGCGGCGGCGGCTTCGGCCATGTTGCCGGTGAAGGTGCCCAGTACCTGGGTGCGGTTCTCCAGTTCGATCTGCTGGCGCAGCGAGGTCGCGCCGATCCCGGACCACAGGCCCTTCTTGGTCATCCATACGCCGTATTCGCTGTTGGTGGCGATCGAGCGGGCCAGTTCCAGGGCGGCGGGCAGGTGTTCGCCGGCGGGTACGCGGGCGTTGAGCAGGCCCCAGGAGTACGCCTCGGCGGCGTCGAAGTGGCGTCCGGTGAGCATCAGTTCGGCCGCCCGGGTGGGGCCGACCAGGCGTGGGAGCAGGTAGCTGGTGCCCACGTCGGCGGAGGACAGGCCGACCTTGATGAACACCGAGCCGAAGCGCGCGCTCTCGTCCGCGACGCGCAGGTCGCAGGCCAGTGCGAGGGCCAGGCCGCCGCCGACGGCCGCGCCGTGCACGGCGGCGATCACCGGTTTCTCGCATTCGTGGACGGCCAGGATCAGTTCGGACAGGTGCTCCTGCGAGCGGTAGACGTGTCCGACCGGGCCGCGGCCCTCGGCGTCCGGCGCGTGGTCGGGGTCGCCGGAGAGGTCGGCGCCGGAGCAGAAGCCGCGTCCCTCGCCGGTCAGCACGATCGCCCGCAGGCCGCGCTCGCGGTGCAGCGTGGCGAAGGCGGCCTTGAGATCGCCCACCATGGTCGCGGAGAGCGCGTTGAGGCGGTCCGGCCGGTCCAGGCGGACGATCGCGACGTGGGGCTCGGGGCGCTCGATGCGCACGTATTTCATGTGACTCAGTCAAACAGATTCGCCGGGTGAAGGAAATGCCGGCGAGGTGGCGCCTCGAGGGAAGTTACCTGCCGGTAGCATCGCGGCCATGACTGAATCGACGACCGACTTCGACGCCGTCGCCGAGGGCCTGCGCGCCTCGGTGCCCTTCGTGCGCACGCTCGGCCTGGAGTTCGTGGAACTGGCCGCCGACCGCGCCGTGCTGCGCCTGCCGGACGAGCCCGCGCACCACAACCACATCGGTGGCCCGCACGCGGGCGCGATGTTCACGCTGGCCGAGTCCGCGTCCGGGGCGATCGTGATCGCCGCGTTCGGGGACCAACTCGCCCGCGCGACGCCGCTCGCGGTGGATGCCGCGATCCGCTACCGCAAGGTCGCCCTCGGCCCGGTGCTGGCCGAGGCCCGATTGACCCGTCCGGCCGTCGAGGTGGTCGCCGAACTCGACGCCGGCAAGCGCCCGGAATTCGTGGTCGAGATCACCATCCGTGACGAAGCGGGCACTACAACCGCGGAGATGACCGTCACCTGGACACTGCGCCCCAACCGCGCGTGATCGGCGCACACTGGCGCGGGTGACCGGCACACGTTTCCGGTCCCGGCTCCAGGGCAGGCAAGGGCCCGTGCCGGTCGGGAAGGTCCCGATCATGTTTTTGCTTCGGGTTGGTGATGATTTCCTATCCTGCTGGGATGACCGGGCAGATCGTGGTGGGCAAGGTCTCCCGCCGGCTCAAGGTACGCGCCGCGTGGCGGCGGTGGCGCCGCGTGGCACGGGCCCTGTTGACCGCGTTGGTGGCGTTGTCGATCACCGTGGTCACCGGGCTCGCGGTCGCGCGGGCCACCGTGCTCTCCGCCGACTGGTACGACGGCGTGCTGGAGCGCGAGCACGCCTACGACCGGCTCTACGACGAGGTACTGGTCGACCCCCGCATGGCGGGGGTCACCAACGACCTGCTGGGCCGGCTGCCGATACCGCCCAACCAGGTCACCGCCAACCTGCGCCTGGTGCTGCCGCCGTCCACCCTGCGCGGGATGGTGCGCGAGCAGATCGGGCACACCGTCGGCTACCTGCGCGGCGACGAGCGCGAACTGCGGCTGACCGTCGACCTCAAACCGGTGATCAACAACCTCGGCAAGGTCGCCGACGTCTTCGTCGGCGACCTCACCGGCGACGTGCCCCGGGTGACCGAGGACAACGCGCCCGCGCTGGTGGACGGCGTCTCCAAGGCCCTGGACGCGCTCGCCCAGGGCCGTCCGCCCGAGTCGCTGCCGGCGCTGAGCCTGGACCCGGCCGCGGCCCCGGAGGTGGCCGACCTGATCCTGGCCCGGCTGCCGGCGGAGTCCCGCGAGCCGATCCGCGGCCAGGTGGTCGCCTCGCTGCGCGCCGACGACCTCGGCGGGGTGCTGGTGGCGATCGTCCCGGTGATCTTCGGCGAGAAGGTCCGCCAGGCCCAGCTCGGACTGACCGGGCTCTCCGACGGCGGCACCTGGGACCTGACCCTGGACCTGCGGGCGAGCCAGGCCAACGAGAGCACCAAGCTGAAACTGGGCCAGCTCGAACAACTGCGCGCGATGACGGTGTTCGGCCTGGGCCGGCTGCTCGCGGTGGCGAGTGTGACCGCGCTGCTGGGTCTGGTGGTGCTGTGGCGCACCGGGTCCGCGCGCGGGGCGGCCCGGCTGCGACTGCCCGCGCTGGCCCTGGCGGGCGGCGGGCTGCTCGCGGGCGTGGGCTGCCTGGTCGCGTGGGGAGTGCTGCCGCACGTGGTCTCGGAGAACCGGGACGGCTGGGCGCCCTCGGTGGTCCGGCTCGCCGGCGACCTCCAGGAGGCCGCGGCGCGCGATGTGGTCGGGGTGTGGCTGGCCGCGTCCGCGGTGCCGCTGGTGTTCGGCGGGGTCACCTTCGGCGCGATCGTGCTGTGGGACAAGCACAAGCACCGACGGGCCGCGCCGGTGCGGCACACCACCCGTCAGGTGCTCACCTCCGGCGCCGCGGTGGTCGCCGCCGGGGCGATCGCGCTGACCATCTTCGTGCCGGTGCCCACCTCCGGCTCCGGCGCCGACGCCAAGCGCTGCAACGGGATGACCGAGCTGTGCAACCGGCGCTACGACCAGGTCGCCTACCTGGCCACGCACAACTCGATGTCCTCGACCGCGGCCCGCTTCCTCAGCCCGCTCCAGGACGCGGACATCGTCACCCAACTGGACGCGGGCGTGCGCGGCCTGCTGGTGGACTCGTACACGTGGGAGGCCCCCGAGGAGGTGGCCGGCCGGCTCGCCGAGTCGGACCTGGACCCCGAGTCGCGCAAGATCGTCGCCGGCGTGGTCAACGACGTCGCGCCGGCCCGGCCCGGGCTGTGGTTGTGCCACTCGGTGTGCCGGGGTGGCGCACTGCCGATGGTGGAGACGCTGCGCGCGGTGGGCCAGTGGATGGATCGCAACCCGCACGAGGTGGTCACCCTGATCGTGCAGGACGCGATCACCGCGCAGCAGACCGAGTGGGCGTTCCGCGAGGCCGGGCTGGAGCGACTGCTGTACACGCCCGCCGCCGACCCGGACGAGCCGTGGCCCACGCTCGGCACGATGATCGAGCACAACCGTCGCCTGGTGGTCTTCGCCGAGCGCGCCGACGGGCCCGTCCCGTGGTACCGCAACTTCTACAAGTACGGGATGGAGACGCCGTACGCGTACACGAGTCCGACCGAGATGAACTGCGCGCCCTATCGCGGCGACGTGGGCAAGCGGCTGTTCCTGTTGAACAACTTCATCACCTCCGCCGGCGGCAGTCGGCTCGACGCCGGAGTGGTCAACTCGCGGCCGTTCCTGCTGGATCGGGCCCGCCGCTGCGAACGCGAACGCGGTGCGCAGGTCAACTTCGTCGCGGTCGACTTCGCCACCATCGGCGACGCGAAGGGCGCCGTGGACGTGTTGAACATCACCCGGAAAACACACTGACAGTCCGTCAATTTATCGACAGCGAGGGTCAATAGGACAGTCCGTGGCCGGTTTCGAAGAGCGGCTCCGCGTCCGCGGGCAGGTCGCCGGCGAGCCGGCCGGCGGGTGCGTAGCGGCCGAACACGACGTCCAGCACACCCTCGTCGTCGGCGCCCCTGGTGCCCAGCAACGCGGCGCAATAGCCGACCAGATCGGCCACCGCGGCGGGCCGGTACAGGTCTATCACCGCGACCGTGGGCACCGACGCGGCGATGTCCACGATCCGGTCGAGTTCGGCGTCGCCGTGCTCCTCGGGCAGGCGCAGCAGGGCCACGTCGGCGTCGGCGAGGTCGCTCACCACGGTCGCGTACCGGGCCGCGACGTCGGTGTCGACGTGTTCGGTGTACACGCGCAGCGCGTCCCGCAGGGGTAGGGCCGGTCCGCCGCTCGTGCTGATGCGCGAGCTGATGCGGTTCGTGAGCAGCACGACGGCGTGCGGGTCCCGATCCGTCATGGGTGAGCCCTCCTCCTGGCCGCGGCAGGCGCCGCCCTGACCCCGGACCCTACGCGTCGGGGACGACGTCGCGGGCACCAGGTGGCCGGCGTATACCCCCGACTGCCGTGCTCAGCCCGGTGCGTCCAAGGCCGCGGCCGCGGTGCGGGCCAGTGCGATCAGCCGCTCGCGATCGACGGCCGGGATGATGATGTCGACGGAGGTGACCAGGTCGCCGCGCGCCCGGGCGAAGGCGAGGCCGTCGCCGCGCGCGGGATCGCGGTAGATCACCGCGGCGTCGGAGATGCCGGGTAGCGTCTCGCGCGGGCCCGGGCCGGTGGCGGTCGAACGTGCGGTGTCCAGCGGGCCGCCGACCATCGCCTGGGGCAACTGCCCAACGACGACGGTCAGTACCCGACGGTCGCCGGCGTCGAGGTACTCGCACGAGCGCCCGGCGTCCGCCGACCGGGTGTGCACGGGGCCGATCGCGAGCACCTCCTCGACCCGAGTGGTCGAGAGCAGTTCGCAACCGTCGGCCGGTGGTGCGTCGGCTGCGGGCGGGGAGGGGGTGGGTCGAGGCGGCGCGCCCGCCTTGTCGCCGGCCGCCGCGGTGGACACCGGCACGTGCCGCGGCGGTGTGTCCGGATCTTCGCAGCCGCCGAGCAGGCACGCCAGACCCACCACCCCCACCAGGGTGGCGGCGGGCCCGACGCGCCCGGTCACAGCCGGCCGATCATCGTCCGGGCGATGTTGGCGAGGACGTCGGGCGAGACGTCCTTGTCGCTGCGGTCGATGTAGATGTCCGCGTCCAGGTAGGTGTCTCCGACGAGCTTCGTCCAGACCACCCCGTTGGAGGTCGAGTCGTGGTAGGTGAAGGCCGCGTCGCCGACCCCGGGCAGCGCGGTGGGGTTGTCCCCCGAGTCGATGGTTCCCTTGGCGGCCTGCTCGGCGGTGCTGTACTTGGGATCGCTCTTGGACATCATCACCGTCATCATCGACAGGCCCCGGGCGTCCCGGTAGTCGCAGAACGAGCTGCTCGAACTCTTGAGCTTCTCGTCCACCTCAGCCTTGACCACCGGCAGACCGAGCAGCGTGGCCACCTCGGCCGCGGTGAAGAAGCGACAGGGATCGTTGATGTAGGCCGCGGTCGATCCGGTCGCGGGTGCCGAGGTACCGGTCGAGGAGGTGCTCGGCGAGGCGGTGGCCGACGCGGACGCCGACGTCCCGCCGGTGGGCGGCGCGGTGGTGCGGCGGGCCGGCGGGGTGGTGCCGGCCGAGCTCGTCGGTCGGCCGGTGGGCTCGCTCGTCGGCTTGTCCTTGCCGCTCTCCAAGGCGCGAACGGTGTCCAGCGGCGATCTGTCGTTGTTGCCGCAACCGGCGACCGCGGTGCCGACGGCCAACGCGACGAGTACCGCTGCCACGCCTGTGCGGACATTCGTGGTGCGCACTTTGCTGTTCCCCCCGGTGTTCGAAGTGCAGTCGTCCATGAGATGAACCTAGGGCCCAGCGCGTTCCCGAACGAGTGGTACCTCCCTTGGAAGTCGAGGGGGATCCGAGGGCGCGATAATGCGCCCATGACTTCCGCACCACATTCGACCACCCACTCGGGGGCTCGCGCGGTCACGCAGGCCGTGATCCTCGCCGGCGGGCAGGGTTCACGGCTGCGCCCCTACACCGACGATCGACCCAAGCCGATGGTGGAGATCCCCGGCACCGGCACCCCGATCATCGGACACCAACTGCGCTGGCTGGCCGCGGAGGGCGTGCGCGACGTCGTGGTCTCCTGCGGGCACCTCGCCGAGGTGCTCCAGGACTGGCTCAAGAGCGCCGATCTCCCGGTGCGCGTGGAGACCGTGGTGGAGACCGAACCGCTGGGCCGGGGCGGCGGGTTGAAGTTCGCCGCCGCCGCGCTGCCGCGCCCGGACGAGCCCTGGTACGCCACCAACGGCGACATCTGGACCCGGTTCTCGCTCACCGAGATGGCCGCCTTCCACCACGAGCGCACCGCGCTGGCCACGCTCGCGCTGGCGCGACCCCGGATTCCCTGGGGCGTGGTGGAGACCGACAAGTACGGCCACGTCCTGGACTTCATCGAGGCGCCGCCCTCGCCCTACCTGATCAATGCCGGCGTGTACGTGTTCGCGCCCGAGTTCACCGCGCTGCTGCCGGACGTCGGCGACCACGAGCGCACCACCTTCCCCGGGCTCGCCCGGGCCCAGCGGCTGGCCGGCTTCCCGATCCCGCAGGGCGCCTACTGGCGGGCGATCGACACCGCCAAGGACCTGTCCGAGGCGGCCCGGGAGCTGCGCGCGGACGGCTGAGCCGGGTCTCGCCTCGGCGCGCGGCGGCACACCGTTTCCGGTCGCCGAACAAGTCCAACGAATCCGCCCCCGGCCGCTCGGCGGCTGGGGGCGGATCGTTCTCCCGGGGTGGTGCCGGCTTCCTTCGTCGATGGGCGAGTCGTTCGGGGTCTTACGCGCGCTTCCCGTGACCCCCGCGGCCACGGGTTCGAGCGGGCGGGCTACTCGCTGTCGGTGGCCGCGGTCAGGACGAGATGCCCGCGCGGGCACCGGGGTTGGCGGTGTCGCGCACCACCCGTAGACCGTCCAGCAGCCCGGCGAGCTGACCGTCGGTCAGCGGGTCGATCAGCCAGGTCTGGAGCAGGTCGACGTGCCCGGGCAGGACACCGCCTATCCGGTCCGCGCCGTCGCGGGTGAGCACCGCGAACAGCGCGCGGCGGTCGGTGGGGCAGTTCTCCCGGGCGACCAGCCCTTCCTTCTCCAGGCGGTCCACCACGCGGGTCACCCCGGAGGTGGACAGCGACGTCTGCGCCGCGAGATCACTCATCCGCAGGCGCTGCTCGGCCGAGCGGGACAACCGGACCAGCACGTTGAAGTCCACCGTGGACAGGCCGTGCTCGGCCAACTGCGGGCTGAGCCGGTCCATCAGGCCGGTATAGACCTCCACGAGCAGTCCCATGGCGGTGATGCGTGGATCGTCGAAGGGAGTGGTAGTCGATGGGGCGGGGGATGCGGCTCTCGGGGGAGTGTGCATGTCCCTATCATAGCAAGTAGTTGACATGCGGAATATCTATGGGCAAGATATTGCTGAGGTCGATATCCGCAAGGCAACGATATCTCTCCCGAGGAGTGCGACATGACCGCCACCACCCCCCGCCGCGACTGGGAAGGGCTCACGATCCCGACGGCCGGCACCTACGCGCTCGATGTGGCCCACACCCGCGTCGGGTTCACGGCGCGGCACTTGATGGTGAGCAAGGTGCGTGGCCAGTTCACCGACTTCACCGGAGCGATCACCGTCGCCGAGGACCCGATGGACTCCACCGTCGAGGCGACGATCTCCACCGCGAGCATGACCACCGGTCAGCCGGACCGCGACGCCCACCTGGCCAGTGCGGACTTCATGGAGGTGGAGAAGTATCCGCAGATGACCTTCCGTACCCTGCGCCTGAGCGGCCACGACGGCAACCAGTTCACCCTGGCCGGCGAGCTGACCATCAAGGGCATCGCCCGCGAGGTCGAGCTCGCGGTCGAGCTGGAGGGCCTCGCGACCAGCCCGTGGGGGCAGGAGGTGCTCGCGTTCACCGCGACCACGGAGATCAACCGCGAGGACTACGGGATGACCTGGAACCAGGCGCTGGAGAGCGGCGGCGTGCTGGTCTCGAAGAAAATCAGGATCGAGATCGAGGGCGAGGCCGTCCGCCAGGACGGCTGATCGGCGCCGACGGTTCGTGGGCGAGGGCGGACAGGGGCCGGGCGGGACGCGCCCGGCCCCTTCGGCATGCGGTTTCTCGGTGGGCGGTCCGTCACGGTGCGCGGCCAGTGTGCGGCCCCTCCGGTGTGACGGACGCGAGTTCGGAGGCGGTCGGTCCGTCGTGCTCAGCGCGTCGCCAGGAAGGCGTCCACCTGCTCGTGGATGTAGGCCACATCCTCGGCGTCCATGCGATGGTTCATCGGCACGATCAGCGCGTGCTCCATCACCCGGTCGGCATTGGGGTAGCCGCCCGGGTCGGCGCGGTGCGCGATGTCCTTGAAGCCGGGCTGGCGCAGGATGTTGCCCGACCACACGGTCCGCGTGGACACCCCGCGCTCCTCCAGCCACGCCTGCATCTCGCCGCGAGTGAACGGCAGCCCCTCGTTCAGCAGGATGGGGAAGTTGAGCCACCCCGTCTCCAGGCCCTCGGTCTGGCGCGGTGCGGTGAACTCCGCGCGCGCGTCGAAGTACGCGTGATGCGCGGCGAAGTGCTCCCGACGGGTGGCCAGGAACCGGGGCAGCTTGGCGAGTTGGGCCAGCCCGAAGGCGGCGCCCAGCTCCGAGGGCTCGAAGTTCCAGCCGATCTCGTCGAAGATGAACAGGTTGTCGTACAACACGCCGTCGATCTCCTCGAAGAAGTCGCGGTTGCCCCGCTTGGAGCCGAAGAGCTGCAGTTCGCTGCGTCGGCCCCAGCGCCGCAACATCAGACCGCGGTCGCGCAGGTCCTCGTCGTCGGTGAGCACCATGCCGCCGTTGCCCGCGCAGGTGATGATGTGCGACATCGCGAAGCTGGTCACCGAGATGTCCGCGCGGGTGCCCGTCGGCGTGCCGCGCAGGGTCGCGCCGAGCGCGTCGCAGGAATCCTCGATCACCTTGAGGCCGTGCCGGTCCGCGATCGCCCGGATCACGTCCCAGTCCGGGGCGTTGCCCGCGAGGTTGGGGGTCAGGATCGCCCTGGTGCGCGGGCCGATCAGGGCCTCGATCCGGGTCGGGTCGATCTGGTAGGTATCCGGCTCGACGTCGGCGAGCACGGGCACCAGACCGGCCTTGACCATCGGTGCGATATCCGTGGAGAAGGTCAGCGTGGAGGTGATGATCTCGTCCCCGGGGGACAGACGCAGCAGTTCGATCGCGAGATACAGCGCGGAGGAACCCGAGTTGCACATCAGGCCGTTGCGCTTGCCGAACAGCTCCGCGACGCGCGTCTCCAGTTCCGCGACATTGCGTCCGATGCCCATCGCCGAGGGCGGCCCGTTCAGGACCGCCAGCATCGCGTCGATCTCGCTCTGGTCGTGCACGCTGCCGGCGTACGGGATCTTGCGCATGAGTGCCTACCCTCGTGGTGATGTCGGATCGCAGCACGGCTGACGAGGCGTCAGCTGACGATGTGTCATGGCTATCATGGCTATGATGGGTGAACAAGACGACGGGAGCTGAGCGTGCGCTACACCACCGTGGGCAAGTCGGGTCTGAAGGTCTCCGCGATCGGCCTCGGCTGCAACAACTTCGGGATGCGGATCGACCAGGACGGCGCCGACAAGGTGGTCGGCGCCGCGCTCGACGCCGGGGTGACCCTGTTCGACACCGCCGACATGTACGGCGGCGGGAAATCCGAGGTGCTGCTCGGCAAGGCACTCGGGAGCCGCCGCGAGGACGTGGTCGTGGCCACCAAGTTCGGCGCGAAGGTGGCCGAGGGGCCGTACGGCCGCGGCTCCTCGCGCCGGCACATCGTGCGGAGCTGCGAGAACAGCCTCCGGCGCCTGGGCACCGACCACATCGACCTGTACTACCAGCACTACGCCGACCCGGAGACCCCGATCGAGGAGACGCTGAGCGCGCTCGACGACCTGGTCCGGGCGGGCAAGGTGCGCTACGCGGGCACCTCCAACCTCGCCGCGTGGCAACTCGCCGACGCAGCACACCTCGCCGGCTCCACGCGGTTCGTGGCCGCGCAGATCGAGTGGAGCCTGCTGGAGCGCACCGTCGAGCGGGACATGGTGCCCGCGGCCCGGCACTTCGGCGTCGGCGTCATCCCGTACTTCCCGCTCGCGTCCGGCCTGCTCAGCGGCAAATACCGGCGCGGCGAGGAGTTCCCGCAGGACAGCCGGTTCGCGGCCATCCCGCGCTTCGCGCAGGCCGTGGCCACCGACGACAACTTCGCGATCGTCGAGCGGCTCACCGCCTACGCCGAGAGCCAGGGCCTGACCCTGCTCGCCCTCGCGCTGTCCTGGTTGGCCGCGCAACCCGAGGTGGCGTCGGTGCTGGTCGGCGCGACCCGTCCCGAGCAGGTCGCGGCCAACGCGGCCGCGATCGTGGACCTCACCGCGACCCAGGTCGCCGAGATCGCCGAACTCGCCGCGGCGGTACCGGCGTGAACCCCGCGGCGCAGCCGGTCCGATCCGGCACCGAGCGATCCCTGCGCAACGCCGGCATCGCGGACGAACTCGCCCGCCGGCTGCGTCGCCGGATCCTGGACGGTCCGCTGCGGGACGGCGACATGCTGCCCAAACAGGACGACCTGATCGCCGAGTTCGGCGTCGGCCGCACCACGCTGCGCCAGGCGTTCCGGATCCTGGAGACCGAGGGCCTGATCACGGTCAAGCGCGGCAACACCGGTGGCGCGGTGGTGCACGTCCCGCAACCGGCGGATGCGGCACACATGTTCGGCATGGTCATGCACGCGCGCCAGGTCCGCTTGGACGACCTCGCGCAGGCGCTGCGCCGGCTGGAACCGGTCTGCGCGGCGTTGTGCGCGGCGCGCCCGGACCGGGCCACCGAGGTGGTGCCCTGGTTGCGCGAGGTGCACGCGCGGATGGAGCGCGCGGTCGAGGACGGACCGGCCTACATCCGCGCCGGTCGCGACTTCCACGAGGCCCTGGTGCTGTTGTGCGGCAACGAGACCATGAAGATCCTGCTCGGCGCGGTCGAGGTGTTGTGGGCGCAACAGGAACGCGAATGGGCCCAGGAGGCTTTGGCCGACACGGGCGAACGCGTCCGCCGCGCCGGCCTGCGCGACCACGAGCGCCTGATCGCCCTGATCGAGGCCGGCGACGAATCCGAGGTCTACCGCGAATCGGTACGCCACCTCGAAGCCGCCCAGGACTACCCCTTGCGCGGCCGAGGAGGCGCCCCCATCACCTCCCCCTGACCCCAACCCCGAACGCCGCCCGGCCAACGCCACCCCGCGGCCCGGCCGGCGTTCGACCCCACCCGGCCGCCCCCGTCCAACGACCCGCAGCCCGTCCGGGCGGCCAAGCCCCAACCAGCCCGGCCGGCGCATGGGCCAAGGATCCGCAGCCCGTCCCGGCGGCGGCCTCGAATCCCAGCCCAGCCGGCGTTCGAGGCCAACCAGCCGCAGGCCGGACCGCGGAGCCCGACCACAGCCGTCCGGGCGGCCGACCCCAAATCCCAGCCCGGCCGGCGTTTGAGGCCAAGGATCCACGGCCCGGCTGGGCGGCCAGGTGCAGCCCCGGCCCGGCCGGCGTTTGACGCGGAGAGCCGCAGTTCGTCGGGGCAATCAGCCCCAAGTCCCAGCCCGGCCGGCGTTTGAGGCCAAGGATCCGCGGCCGTCCGCGCGGCCAGGTGCAACCCCGGCCCGGCTGGCATTTGACGCAGGGAGCCGCAGTTCGTCGGGGCAATCAGCCCCAAATCCCGGCCCGGCCGGCGTTTGATGCGGAGAGCCGCAGTTCGTCCGGGCAATCAGCCCCCAACTCAGCCCGGCCGGCGTTTGAGGCCAACCGGCCGCAGGCCGGCCAGGTGCAGCGCCATGCGGCGACGAGCTCAGCGCCCCCGCCACGCGGCAGAAAGCACGTCCCCGTTGAACCGCCCGATGACCCCCAGCGGAATGCCCTTCGGGCACACCGCGGTGCACTCGCCCGTGTTGGTGCAACCACCGAAGTCCGCGTCGTCGTGAGCGTGGATCATCGCCTCGACGCGCGTGTCCTGCTCCACCGCACCCTGCGGCAGCAAACCCAGGTGGGTGGCCTTGGCGGCGGTGAACAACATCGCCGACCCGTTCGGACACGCCGCCACGCACGCGCCGCAGCCGATGCAGGTCGCGGCCTCGAACGCGGCGTCCGCGTCGGCCTTGGGGATCGGCGTCGCGTGCGCCTCGGGGGCCGAGCCGGTGGGCGCGGTGACGTACCCGCCGGCCTCGATGATCCGGTCCAGGCCGGAGCGGTCCACCACCAGGTCCTTGACCACCGGGAAGGCCGCGGCACGCCACGGCTCGACGTCGATGGTCTGCCCGTCGCGGAAGTGCCGCAGGTGGAGCTGGCAGGTCGTGGTGGCCTTCTGCGGCCCGTGCGGCACCCCGTCGATGACCAGGCTGCACGCGCCGCAGATGCCCTCGCGGCAGTCGTGGTCGAAGGCGACGGGCTCGTCGCCGCGCTCGGTGAGCCGCTCGTTGAGCACGTCCAGCAGTTCCAGGAACGACATGTCGGCCGACGCGTCCGGCACGTCGTAGGCGACCATGCCGCCCCGATCCGCCGGGCCCTTCTGCCGCCAGATGCGCAGGGTGAGTTTCATGCGTAATTCCTCGTGGCCAGGGTGACGTTGTCGAAGGTGAGCCGTTCGCGGTGCAGTACGGGCGGGCCGTCCGTGTACTCCCACGCGGCGACGTAGGCGAACGCCTCGTCGTCCCGGGCGGCCTCGCCGCCGGCGCTCTGGTGTTCGGCGCGGAAGTGGCCGCCGCAGGACTCCTCGCGGTGCAGCGCGTCCAGGCACATCAGCTCGGCGAGTTCGAGGAAGTCGGCGACCCGACCGGCCTTCTCCAGCGACTGGTTCAGCCCCGCGCCGGTGCCCGGTACACGCAGCCGCGACCAGAACTGCTCGCGCAACCGCGGGATCCGCGCCAGCGCCTCGCGCAGCCCGGCCGCGTCGCGCTCCATGCCGCACTTCTCCCACATCAGCAGACCCAGCTCGCGATGGAAGTGGTCGGCGGACAGGTCGCCGTCGATCGCGAGCAGGCGCTTGACCCGGTCCTGGACGCCCTGTTCGGTGGCCACCACCTCCGGATCGTCCGCGTCCACCGGCCCGAACGGCCCGGCCGCGAGGTAGTGGGTGAGCGTGGTCGGCAGCACGAAGTAGCCGTCGGCCAGGCCCTGCATGAGCGCCGAGGCGCCCAGCCGGTTCGCGCCGTGGTCGGAGAAGTTCGCCTCGCCGATCACGAACAGGCCCGGGATGGTGGACTGGAGGTCGTAGTCGACCCACAGCCCGCCCATCGTGTAGTGCACCGCCGGGTAGATCCGCATCGGTACGGTGTACGGGTCCTCGCCGGTGATCCGCTCGTACATCGCGAAGAGGTTGCCGTACTTCTCCTCGACGGCCGGCGCGCCCAGCCGCTCGATCGCGTCCGCGAAGTCGAGGTAGACGCCGAGCCCGCCCGGTCCCACGCCGCGTCCCTCGTCGCAGACCCGCTTGGCCGCGCGCGAGGCGATGTCGCGCGGGACCAGGTTGCCGAAGGCCGGGTACATCCGCTCCAGGAAGTAGTCCCGCTCCGCCGCCGGGATGTCGCCGGGCGCGCGGGTGTCCCCGCCGGCGGTGGGCACCCACACCCGGCCGTCGTTGCGCAGCGACTCGCTCATCAGGGTGAGCTTGGACTGGTGCTCGCCGGAGACCGGGATGCAGGTCGGGTGGATCTGGGTGAAGCACGGGTTGGCGAACAGCGCGCCGCGCCGGTGCGCGCGCCAGACCGCGCTCGCGTTGCAGCCCATCGCGTTCGTGGACAGGAAGTAGGCGTTGCCGTAGCCGCCGGTGGCCAGGACGACCGCCTCGGCCAGGTGCGTGGTGACCTCGCCGGTGACCAGATCGCGCACCACCACGCCGCGGGCCCGGCCGTCCACCACGACCAGGTCGAGCATCTCGGTGCGCGCGTGCACGGTGACGTTGCCGGCCGCGACCTGGCGCGACATCGCCTGGTAGGCGCCGAGCAGGAGTTGCTGGCCGGTCTGGCCACGCGCGTAGAACGTCCGGGAGACCTGCGCGCCGCCGAACGAGCGGGTGTCGAGCAGACCCCCGTAGTCGCGGGCGAACGGCACGCCCTGCGCGACGCACTGGTCGATGATCTGGGTGCTCACCTCGGCCAGTCGGTGCACGTTGGACTCGCGGGCGCGGAAGTCGCCGCCCTTGATGGTGTCCTTGAACAGCCGGGCCACGCTGTCCCCGTCGCCGCGGTAGTTCTTGGCGGCGTTGATGCCGCCCTGCGCGGCGATGCTGTGCGCGCGGCGCGGCGAGTCCTGATAGCAGAACGAGGTGACGGGGTGGCCCAGTTCGGCCAGCGTTGCGGCGGCGGAGGCGCCCGCGAGACCGGTGCCGACGACGATGACCGGGAGCCGGCGCCGGTTGGCCGGGTTGATCAACCTGGCGGCCAGTCGGCGCTGTTCCCAACGCTCGGCCAGCTCACCGTCCGGAGCCGCTTCGTCGGCGATCTCGGCGCCGACGGTGTAGTGCACGTACTCGGTGTGCCCGGGTCGCCCGGCGCCCTCGCCGGATGCGAGGTGTCCGGTGTCTCGGGTTGTCTCGGTGTGTCGGTCCATCACGTTCACCCCACGATTCCGGCGGTCACGGCAAACGGCACGGAGAGGAATCCGACCGTCATGAACACGGCGTATCCGGTCGCGATCCGACCCATCAGCCGCTCGGTGCCGGGGCGTTGCCGGCCGAGCGAGCGGGTCATGCTCCACACGCCGTGGCGCAGGTGGAAGCCGACCGCGACGACCGCCACGGTGTAGATCGCGGTGATGTACCAGTGCTCGAAGTCGGCGGTGACGTTGGTGTACGGCTTGCCGGAGGCCCCGACCGGATTGGCCACCCCGACGGTGAGGTCGAGCAGGTGGTAGACCACGAACAGGGCGATGATCACACCGCCCCAGCGCATCGTGCGCGCGGCGTACGAACCCTGGACCGGCGGGCGGTGCACGTACTTGACCGGCCGCGCCCGGCGCGCGCGTCGGGTGAGCAGGATCGCCATCGCCATGTGCACGAGCACGGCCGCGGTCAGGCCCACCCGGATGATCCACAGGGTGCCCTCGTGCGGGACCAGCGGCTCGCCGATGGTGCGCAGCCAGTGTGCGTAGTGGTCGAAGCTCGACTCGCCGAAGAAGATCTTCAGATTGCCCAACATGTGGACGGTCAGATAGGCAAGGAGCACGGCACCGCTGAGCGCCATCGCGACTTTCATCATGACGGTCGAACGGTGCGACGCTCCCTGCCTGCGCTGCCCGGCGGCACCGGGTGCGCGGGTCAGGGTCGCCATGGGTTCGACGGTAGGCGGACCAAGGTCATGCCGTCCAAGATCGGAAATGCCTCGTTTCGATAGCCGTCGGCTATGCAAGGCTGAGGGTATGCAGTTCCAGCAGCTCGTCTACTTCGTCGCGGTCGCCGAGACCCGGCACTTCACCCGCGCGGCCGCGCGTACGCACGTCGCCCAGCCGTCGTTGTCCAAGCAGATCCGGGCCCTGGAGCACGAGTTGGGCGCCGAACTGTTCACCCGCGTACGCGGCAACATCGCGCTGACCCCGGCGGGGGAGCGGCTGCTGCCGATCGCGCGACGGATTCTGGCGGACGTGGACGTCGCGCACCTGGAGGTGGCCGAGCTGGTCGGGCTGCGCTCGGGCCGGGTCCGGATCGGCGCCACCCCGTCGTTGTCCGCCAGCCTGCTGGCCGAGGTGTTGCGCAGCTTCCAGGCCCGCTACGCGGGCATCCGGCTGCTGGTCGACGAGAACGGCTCGCGGGACCTGGTCCGGGCCCTGCTGCGCGGCGATCTGGACCTGGCGCTGATCGTGGTGCCGCCGCAGGGGGTCGGCGCGGCGCTGACCACCGAGCCGCTGCTGCGCGAGGATCTGGTGCTCGCGGGCACGCCGCCGGTGGCCGGTGCGACCGTGCCGATCGAGGCGCTGCGAGGGGTGCGGCTGGTGATGTTCCGGGACGGCTACGACCTGCGCGAGTCGACTCTGACCGCGTGTCACGAGGCGGGTTTCGAGCCGGAGTTCGCGATCGAGGGCGGTGAGATGGACGCGGTGTTGCGGTTCGTGGAGGTGGGCCTGGGGCCGGCCATCGTGCCGAGCATGGTGCTGGTCGGCCGACCGGGCCTGACCGCGACGCCGCTCACCCCGCCGGGCCTGTCCCGCACCATCGCCCTGGCCCACCGCAGCGACGCCGCGCTCACCCACGCCGCGCGCGCCTTCCGCGAGGAGCTGCGCGCCTTCCTGACCCCCGATCGCCTGCCGGCCGGTGTCGAGCGCATCGGCGAGCACGCGGTGTGATCCGCCGCCGGTCGGCCGGCGCCCGAGGCACCGCCCGACCGCCGGCGTCGCGGGTGTCACCCCAGCGGCATGATCAGGCAGGTCGTGGTCGCGGTGGCGAGCAGGCGGCCTTGGTGGTCGGTGAGTTCGGCCTCGGCGGTGCGGATCGTGCGACCGCGATGGATCACCCGGCCCTCGGCGCGCAGCTTGCTGCCGTCGAGCGGGCCCGGGCGCAGGTAGCGCACCGAGATGTCGAGCGAGGTGTACCCGGTCGCGGGCGGCAGGGTGGTGTGCACCGCGCAGGCCATCGCGGAGTCCAGCAGTGTGGCCGCGATGCCGCCGTGCATGGTGCCGATCGGGTTGGCGAACTCGGGCCGGGCGGACGCGCTGAACACGATCCGGCCGTCCTCGACCTCTTCCGGCTCCATGCCGATGAACGGGCCGATCCCCGTGGGCATGCCGTGGTCCCGCAGGGCCTGGAGCTGTTCCAGACCGGTCGGTCCCGCGGTCGACGACGTAGTGCTCATTCCGAACCCCTCACCTGAGTTGACGCTGTCAAGTTGACAGCGTCAAGTCGGTGGCTGTCAACTGGACGCGTGCCGCCCACCAGTCGATCCCGCGCCCGTACCCGTGCCCGTCCCGGGGACGGCGCGCTGCTGCGCGACGAGATTCTGCGCGCGGCGACCGCGCTGCTCGACGAGGCCGGCGACGAGTCCGCGCTCACGCTGCGCGCGGTCGCCGCGCGTGTGGGTGTGACGACGCCGTCGGTGTACCTGCACTTCGCGGACAAGGAGGCGCTGGTCGAGGCGGTGTGCCTCGCGGTGTGGGAGGACCTCGGGCGGCGGATGCGCGAGGTGGGCGACAGCATCGCGGATCCGTACCAGTCGATGCGTCGGCGCGGTGCCGCGTTCGTCCGCTTTGGGCTCGAACACCCGGTGCAGTACCGCCTGTTGATGATGCGGCCGCGATCGGGCTCGGCGGGCGGGTGGACCGCGGCGGACGCGTGCCTGGCCTACGTCGGCGAGGCGATCCAGCCGTGTCTGGACGCCGGTGTCCTGGTCGGCGACCCGACCCGGCTGACCCTGCAGATGCTCGCGGCGCTGCACGGCCTGGTGGCGCTCTACCTCGCGCGGCCCGACTATCCGTGGCCGGACGACGTGGAGACGATGGCCGACGAGGTGACCCGGATGGCCGGGTTGGGCTCCGCGCTCGCCGGCCGTCTGCGCGGTCCCGGCCCGGCGCCGAGCACGAGCGCGTTCGCGGCGGGATTCGACGCGCTCGCCGACCGGCTGCGGCGGCCGGAGCAGGGCGAACCGCCTGCGGGCCCGGCGCAGGACGCCGGGCCGACGCGCGGCGACCCCGAGGGCGGCGGGTCGCTCCCGTAGCGGCGGGCGGGGGAGACGGCCGCGCGCCCGGTGCCGTGCGGGTCAGTGACCCTTGCGCTTGTCCGCCTGCTTCTTCACCTTGTCCACGATGGACTTGACCTTGTCCGGGTTCTTCTTGGCGTAGTCGGTCGCCTTCTTGATCAGCTTGTCGAGACCGGCCATGACGCCCACTCCTTGTTTCGTTCGGGGCGATCGGATCGCCACCGCTCTGGTCGATGTCACTGTGCCGCGACCGCTGTGCCTGCCGGGGCGCTGCCCGGACGCGGTACCGCGGACCGGATGCGATGCCGCTCCGGTTCAGGATCAACCGCCGCCCGCCCGAAATCGTTCCCCCGGACCCGACGTCAGGGCCGCACCGAGGACGATGCGGCCCTGACGCACGTTCGTGCGGGGGGCGTGCGGCCGGGGCCGACCCCGGGGGAATCGGCTCAGATGTTGACGCCGAAGTCCTTCGCGATGCCGGCCAGACCCGAGGCGTAGCCCTGGCCGACCGCGCGGAACTTCCACTCGTTGCCGTTGCGGTACAGCTCACCGAAGACCATCGCGGTCTCGGTGGACGCGTCCTCGGTGAGGTCGTAGCGCGCGAGTTCGTTGTTGTCCGCGCGGTTGACCACCCGGATGTAGGCGTTGCGTACCTGGCCGAAGGACTGGTCCCGGGCCACCGCGTCGTGGATCGACACGGGGAAGACCACCCGCTGGACGTCGCCGGGCACGGACGCGAGGTCGACGTTGACGGTCTCGTCGTCGCCATCGCCCTCACCGGTGAGGTTGTCGCCGGTGTGCTGGACCGAGCCGTCGGGGCTGGTCAGGTTGTTGTAGAAGACGAAGTGCAGATCGGACAGCACCCGACCGTCGTTGCCGAGCAGCAGTGCGCTCGCGTCGAGGTCGAAGTCCGCACCGGTCGTGCTGCGCGCATCCCATCCGAGACCCACCGCGACGGCGGTGAGACCGGGCGCGGCCTTGGACAGGGATACGTTGCCGCCCTTGGCGAGACTGACTCCCATGGCAGTGCTTCCTTCCCTCGTGCATGTCTGGGTACAGGCGGATCGGGTGATCACGCGACGGCCGCCGATGGGTGAATCTACAGGACTGTAGAAGCCCGGCGTGCGCCGGCGCGACGTGTGCATGTCGTGTGACGTGCGATCGCCAATGCAGTGATACCCCATCCCACCATCGTGGGACGACAGCGGGCGGCCGAACTCTCGGGACGGATGCGTCGATTCGGCCGCGCCCGGAGCCCGGGCGGGTCGCGCGGGGGCGCGAACGGCGGGGTAAATGGGTTGATTTCCTTGGAGATTACCGCACATCGCCCAGACGTCTTCGGGGTAACTCCCCCTCCGCGCGCGGCAGGCGCGAAACGGCGCGGACGGGCGCGGTGGGGGCCGGCAGCGCGCGGGCTTCACTCGCGCACGAGCCCCGCGCGTACGTCTCCGGGTATGCGCGCACGCAGCCGGAACGCGTCGCCGACGACCCCGGCGGTGAGCGTGCCGCCGAGCGCCGCCAGGCGCCCGTCGAGGGACTTCAACCCCAGGCCCGCCCCGGTCGGCGCCGAGCCGGCGCCGGCACGTACGCCGTCGTTGGTCAGGAGCAGTACGACCGCGCCGTCCGGCTCGACCGACGCGATGATCGCGCACCGGGTCGCGGAGCTGTGCCGCAGTACGTTGGTGGCGCCCTCGCGCAGCACGGTCGCCAACACGGTGTCGATTCCCGCCGGCAACGCGCCCACGTCGACGGCGACCTCCACCGCCACCCCGGCCCCGGCCAGCACGTCCCGCGCGGTCCCCGCCTCGACCGCCAACGACATCCCGCGATACCCGCCCGAGACCGTGCCGACGTCCGCCAGCGCCTGCCGGGCCATGGCCAGCCCCTCGGCGAGCCGGCTCGCCGCCGACTCCGAGTCGCGATCGGCGAACCGCAGCGCCAGTTGGGTCTTGAGCACCAGCGCGGACAGACTGAAGCCGAGCAGGTCGTGCAGATCGTGTCCCAGCCGCAGCCGTTCGCGGGCGACCTGCCCGGCGGCCAACTCGACCCGGGCCGCGCCCAGCGCCCGCGCGAGGTCGGCCATCCGGACCAGACCGTAGACCAGCGCCGCGCGCTCCAGGATCCACACCACGTGGTAGACGCGATCCAGCAGGGTCGGACTCCAGGTGCCGAAGTACACGTCGTGCAACGCGAATCCGATCACCGCGAGCACGCGCCACGGCCCGCGCAGCAACACCAGGGCGAGCCCGGCCAGGAACAGCCCCACCGACCAGACCCGGGCGTCGAACACGACGAGCGGCACGTACGCGAGCGCGATCTGCGCCGCGAACGTGCACCGCCACCAGCGGGGCCGCCCACCGGAGGCGGGTGTGCAGTTGCGGATGTACAGCGCGACGAAGGCGCACAACAGGAGCCCGAACAGCGCCTGTCGGGCCGGGGAGTAGTCGCTCGCGGCGAGCACCCGCAGCGGCAGCGGCACGATCAGCAACACCAGGATCGCCACCCGCAGCACCGCGACCGCGCGCGGCGTCGGCTCGTCGGCGATCGCCGGCGGCGGGGTGTTCTCGACGCTCTTGTGCTCGTGCGCGAAGGCCCGGGCCCGGGCCATCGCCGCACGGGCCTCGGCCAGCGCCTCGGTCAGGGCCGGCCGGGTGCTCTCCGGGCGCTCGCGCAGTCCGACCACAAGCGCGTCGCCGCCGGCCAGGATCCGGGTCAGGCTCGCGCCGACGCCGTCGGTCAGGTGCCGGGCGAAGCGCAGGCGTTCCCGGGCGACCTCGGCCTCCGCGAGCGCGGTGCGGGTCGCGGTCAGCGCGGCGACCAGGTCGGCGAGCCCGGCGAGCGCGTACACCGCCAGCCCGACCAGGGCGGCCTGCCCCAGAACCAGGTACAGCGCCTCCACCACGGTCGGCCGGACCGCGAGACCGACCGGCACCTGTACGGCCAGCACCGCCACGAACCCCGCCCAGGCCGCCCACGCGGGCCGCAACAGCAGCAGCGCGGCGCCCGCGAGGAAGCCCGGATTGCCGTACCAGGTCTCGTGGAACCACGTCATCGGCAGATAGGTGAGCACGGCCTGCGCGCCGAGCGTCCACCGCCAACCCGCCGGCCGGGAGCCGTCCGCCGGGCGTACGCAGTTGCGCAGGTGCAGCGTCACCAGGGCGAGCAGCAGGCCCAGCGCGATCGCCTTGGCGCCGGTCGACAACCGGGTCGACTGGACCAGCCCGACGAAGCCGCCGAAGAAGAACCCGCAGGTGATCACCGCGGTCACGACCCGGGCGAGCAGCGGCGCGAAGGCGGCGTCCTCCCGAGGGCCGAAGGCGGCCCTCATCGCGTCGCGACCACTCGACGCCACCATCACCATCCCGTGCCGTTCCCCGGTGCCGCCGACGGCGGCGCTGTGCGAGCATGCCGGCCGCCCCGGGCGTCCCGGCGGAGCCCGGCTTTTCCCTCGGCGGCAGCCAAACGGTACCGACCGGACACCGGACCCTCGCGCCGGGGTCCACCGCGCGAAACGGGTCTCGGCGCGCGGGTGCCGGCGTGTCCCGCGCCGCCGGTGGGGCCGGTCACCCGCACGGATCACCCGGCTGGCGCGGCCTCTCGGCGCGTTCGACGGTGACGTGAGGCAGCCGTATCCGTCGAGTACGAAGCGAGGCGCCCATGTTCGCGGCCCTGGGCCGGTTTGTCGTACGCAGGCCCTGGTGGGTCATCCTGGCCTGGGTGATCGCGGCGGGTGTGGTGATCGGCCTCGCGCCGAAGCTGACCTCCTCCACCGACGAGAAGAGCTTCCTGCCCAAGTCCTACGAATCGGTGCGCGCGTCCGACCTGCGCAACCAGGACTTCCCGCAACAGGAGAACGTCGGCGCGGTGATCGTCTTCCAGCGCTCCGACGGCAAGCCGTTGACCCAGGCGGACAGCGAGCAGGTCGCCCGGATCTCGGCGTCGGTGCAGGCGCGGAAGATCGAGGACGTCCTCGCGGTGACCCCGGGGCAGGTCTCGCCGAACGGCCTCGTGCAGACCTCGACGGTCGCGATGCCGGAGATCACCGACCCCAACGACGAGACCCCGCAGGACGCGGTCGAGGAGATGCGCAAGGACGTCAAGGCGCAGGTGGCCGGCACCGCCCTGACGGCGGGCATCACCGGTCAGGCCGCGCAGGCGCTCGACGAACGGGACTCCTCGCAGAAGGCCGGCACGCTGGTCGCGGTCGGCACCATCGTGATCATCGTGTTGCTGCTCCTGATCATCTTCCGCAGCCCGATCATCGCGCTGCTGCCGGTGGTGATCATCGGGCTGATCGCGCCGATGGCCACCGGGCTGATCGCGTCGGCCAACAAGGTCTTCGACATGAAGGCGGACAGCTCGATCGAACAACTGCTCACCGTGGTGCTGTTCGGTGTCGGCACGGACTATGTGCTGTTCCTGCTCTTCCGCTACCGCGAGGTGCTGCGCGAGGGGGTCGACGCCAAGACCGGCATGGTGCACGCGGTGTCCAGGGTCGGCGAGGCGATCGCCTCCGCCGCGGCGGCGGTGATCGTCGCGTTCGCGGCGCTGACCCTGTCCACGCTCGGCATGCTGCGCTCCATGGGCCCGGCGCTTGCGATCGCGGTGTTCGTGACGCTGGTCGCGGGCCTGACGCTGGTGCCGGCCGTGGTCTCGCTGCTGGGTACCCGCGTGTTCTGGCCGTCCAAGTCCTGGCGGGTCGCGCCGCACGGCACCGGCTTCGCCCGACTCGGCCGGGGCATCGGGCGCCGACCGGCGGTGTTCGCGGTGCTGTCCGCGCTGGTGATGGGCGTACTCGCGATCGGCGCGCTGGGCTACAAGGCCAACTTCGACCTGGCCGGCTCGTCGCTGCCCTCGGACAAGGAGTCCGTGGTCGCGATGAAGAACCTGGAGAAGGGCTTCCCGCCCGGCACCACGGACCCCACCGAGGTGTATCTGACCTCGACCACCGGCCGGCCGCTCACGCCCGCGGAGCGGATCCCGTTCGAGGCGGCGCTGCAGCGGGTGCAGGGGGTCGGTTCGGTGACCGAGGCGGTGCTCAGCGCGGACCAACGAACCGCGTTCTACTCGGTGGTGCTCACCGACTCGCCCGCCACCGACGACGCCCTGTCGACGATCAAGGACCGGCTCCGGCCGACCATGCACGAGGCAGCACCGGCCGGGACCCGGGCGCTCGTGGGCGGGATCAGCGCCGTCTACGTGGACATCAACCGGGCTGTGGACCGGGACTACTCGGTGGTCTTCCCGGTCGCCGCGGTGTGCATCATGATCATCCTGGGCCTGCTGCTGCGCAGCCTGGTCGCGCCGTGGTACCTGATGGCCTCGGTCGCGCTCGGTTTCGGCGCCACGCTCGGCGCGACGTCGGTGCTGTTCCAGAAGATCGGCGACCAGCCCGGGCTGATGTTCATGCTCCCGGTGATCATGTACCTCTTCGTGGTCGCGCTCGGCACCGACTACAACATCCTGATGGTGTCGCGATTGCGTGAAGAGGCCCGAGAGGGCCACAACCCCCACGACGCGGCGGCCGTCGCGGTCAAGCACTCGGGTCCGACCATCGCGGCCGCGGGCGTGATCCTGGCGGGCACCTTCGCGACCCTGATGCTGGCGGGCAACTCGACGTTGTCCCAGATGGGCTTCGCGCTCTCCAGCGGCATCGCGATCGCGGCCTTCATCATGGCGCTGATCTTCACCCCGAGCCTGACCGCGCTGATCGGACACACCGCGTGGTGGCCGGGCCACGGCGACACCAAGCCGACCGGCGAGACGGAACGCGAGAGCGAACGGGTGGGGTGAGGCCGCGCCGATCCGCGGGCAGGACCCGCCTTCGGCGCGGCGGCGCGGCCGATCGAGAAAAGTTCGGCGCGGCCGATGAGTTCTTCCGCGGGGGACCGTCTACCGCTTCGGAAGCACCGAGACGTACGAGATGGGACGCATCATGGCCACGATGATCTTTGTGAACCTGCCGGTCAAGGACCTCGCGAAGGCGACCGAGTTCTACACCGCGCTCGGGTTCACCCAGAACGCGCAGTTCAGCGACCAGAACGCGAGCTCGTTCGCGATCAGCCACACGATCCACGTGATGCTGCTCGTCGAGCCGTTCTTCAAGACCTTCACGAGCAAGGAGATCGTCGACGCGACCAAGGCCACCGAGGCCATCGTCGCGCTGAGCGCGGAGAGCCGCGAGGGTGTCGACGAGCTGGTGGAGAAGGCGTTCGCGGCGGGCGCCAGGACGTCGAACGAGACGATGGACCAGGGATTCATGTACGGCCGCAGCTTCCAGGACCCGGACGGCCACCTGTGGGAGGTCGTGTACATGGACATGTCGGCGGTCCCGGACCAGCCCTGAGCCGGGGTACGACGCGGCCCGTCCGGCGGGGCGCCGCGCCCGCTGTCGTCAGAGGCCGGGTGGTTCGGGGCGTACCAGGCCGCTCTGGTAGGCGATGACGACGAGTTGGGCGCGGTCGCGGGCGCCGAGTTTGGTCATGGCTCGTTGGATGTGGGTGCGCACGGTCAGGACGCTCAGGACGAGTTCTCGGGCGATCCGGTCGTTGGATTTGCCGTGGGCCGCCAGGACGGTGACCTCTTGTTCACGGGGCGTGAGGTCGGCGAGGCGTTCGGCCGGGGCGAGGGGCGGTCCTGCGGCGGGGGTGGTGAGGAAGCGGGTGATCAGCGCTTGGGTGGCCCCCGGGGACAGGAGGGCTTCGCCCGCGGCGATGGTGCGGATGCCGTCCAGCAGCGTGTCCGTGGTGACGTACTTGCCGAGGAAGCCGCTGGCACCCACACGTAGTGCCTGGGCGACGTATTCCTCGGTCTCGAACATGGTCAGGATGAGGACGCGGGTGCCGGCCAGGCCGGGGTCCGCGCAGATGGTGCCGGTGGCGGCGAGGCCGTCGCCGTTGGGCATGCGGATGTCCATGAGGACGACGTCGGGCCGGTGCACGCGGGCGAGTTCCACCGCCTCCCGGCCGTCGGCGGCCTCGCCGACGACCTCCAGGTCGTCGCAGGAGTCGATCAGGAGCCGGAAGGTGCCGCGCAGCAGGGCCTGGTCGTCGGCGAGCAGGACGCGGATGGTCAACGGGTTTCCTCGGGTCGTCGTCCGGTCGGGGCGTCCGCCGGGGTGCGGGGCTCCGGGGTGCGGGGCTGGAAGGGGAGGGCGGCGGCGACTTCGAAGCCGCCTTCGGGTCGGGGGCCGGCGCGCAGGTCGCCACCGACGGAATGGGCACGTTCGCGCATGCCCATCAGTCCGTATCCGCCGCCGGGCATCGGCGGGACGGCCCCGCCGTGCATTGTGCCGTCGTTGGTGACGGTGATGAGCAGACGCGAGCCGTCGTAGCGCAGCCGGACTCGGGCCGCGTGGTCGGGCGCGTGTTTCGTGGCATTGGTCAGGGCCTCCTGGATGATCCGGTAGGCGGTCAGGTCCACTCCCGGGGACAGCGGCCGAGCCTCGCCCTCGATGTCGACGGTGACGGTCAGGCCGGCCGATGCGCAGGCCGCGACCAGTTCGGGCAGGCGGTCCAGCCCCGGGGTGGGTTCCAGCGGGGAGGCGTGCGGGTCGGCGGTCTGGCGCAGCACGCCCACCGTGGCGCGCAGTTCCAGGAGCGCGGAGGTGGTGGTGCCGACCAGGTCGGCGAGGATCTTGCGGGTCTGCTCCGGGTGCGTGTCGGCGAGATGGGCGGCGGTGCCGGCCTGGGCGTGGGCGACGGCCATGTGGTGGGCGACGGCGTCGTGGAGTTCGCGGGCGATGCGCATGCGTTCCTCGGCGACGCGGAGCCGGGCCTCCTCCTCGCGGGTGCGTTCGGCGTGCGCGGCGCGGGCCTGGACGGACTCGAGGTAGGCGCGCCGGAAGCGGCTCCTGCCGCCCAGGGACACCGGCAGCAGCAGCCACAGGACCGTGCCCACGGTGCGGAGGATGAAGTCGTCGCCGAGCGGCGCGCCGGCCAGCGAGGTGGCCACGAGCAGGGCCACGGTCGCCGAGCCGTAGACGCCGGTGGTCCGTGAATCGGTAAGCGCGGCCAGCCAGTACAGGGCGGTCATGACGGGCGCCAGCAGCAGGGGACTGGGCAGGTAGCCCAGGGCGGTCAACAGGGCGGCCGCGGCGGCGGTGACCGCGAGGGTGGCGCGCGGGCGGCTGCGGGCGGCCAGGACGGCCGCGCCGGAGACCACGAGGATCCAGGCGGGCCACAGGGCGTGCGGGGGCGAGGACTCGGACGTGCTGATCTGGGCCCCGAAGAGCGTGCAGACGCACAACGCCACCGCCGTCACCACGTCCGCGGTTCGGGCGTGGCGCTCCGCGTACCGTTCGAGGTAGCTGGTCATCGTGCTCTCCGCTGGGGGGCGTTGCAGGAATCCATGGTCGCCGACGACCACGGGGACGGGGCGTGCGGACCGCCCGAGACACGGGTCTCGGGCGGTCCTGGGTGGAGCCGGTCACACGCGGGCCTGGACCGGCCCTTCCGGGTCATGGTCGGGTCGTGCGTGGCCGAGCGCCCCGCCTTCCACGTCGACCCGGGGCAGGACGCGGCCCAGCCACCTCGGCAGCCACCAGGCACGGTCGCCGAGCAGGGCCAGGACGGCGGGCACGATCGCCATCCGGACCACGAATGCGTCGAAGAGCACCGCGGCGGCCAGGCCGAACCCGAGCATCTTGATCAGCCCCCCTTGTTCCCCGATGAACCCGGAGAAGACCGCGATCATGATCAGCGCGGCGGCCGTCACCACCCGGGCGCTGTGCCGGAACCCGGACACGATCGCCTGATCGGCGGCTTCCCCGTGGGTGTACGCCTCCCGCACCCGGGAGACCAGGAAGACCTCGTAGTCCATGGCCAGCCCGAAGACGATGCCCATCATGAAGATCGGCATCAGGCTCATGATCGGCCCGGTCTGCTCCACCCCGAACAGGTCCGCGGCGTGTCCCTCCTGGAAGACCAGCACCAACGCGCCCAGCGCCGCCAGCACCGAGAGGACGAAACCCAGGGCCGCCTTGACCGGCACCAGGACGGACCGGAAGACCAACAGCAGCAGCACCGCCGCCAAGCCGCCGACCACCGCCAGATAGGGCACCAGCGCGGACTGCACCTTCGCGGCGATGTCGATGTTCAGCGCGGTCGTGCCGGTGACCTCGAACGTCGCCGACGCCTGCTTCTGCACAGCCGCCCGGCCGCGGCGGATCGTCTCCACCAGGTCCTTGGTCTTCTCGTCCGTGGGGCTGGTCGAGGGGGTGGCCCGGAAGACCGCCGTGTCGCCGGCCTGGTTGAAGCGGGCCGGGGAGACCGACACGATGCCGTCCGTGTCGCCGATCCGGTCGCTGACGGCGCGCACCGCGGCCTGCGGGTCGGCTGCCCCCTTCGCGTCCACGACGATGGTCAGCGGCCCGTTGAAGCCCGGGCCGAAGCCCTCGGCGAGCGCGTCGTAGGCCCGCCGCTCGGTGGTGGCGGTGGACTTGGCCTCGTCACCCGGCATGCCCAACCGCAGCGACGCCATCGGCACGGCCAGGGCGGCCAGGCCGACCACGCCGAGAACCAGCACCGCCACAGGACGACGCAGCACGAAACGTGCCCAGCGCGTGCCCAGGTTGCCCCGCCCGCCGGCGGTGCGGTCGGCGGGCCCGGTGATGCCACGCGTGCCGGCCTTGCGCGCCCTGCGTGCCAGCACCGCGTCGGGCCAGAACCCGAGCAGCGCGGGGACGACCGTCAACGCGACGAGTACGGCGACCGCGACGGTCCCCGCGGCGGCCAGGCCCATCTTCGTCAGTGTCGGAATCCCGACCACCGACAGACCCGCCAGTGCGATCACCACGGTGAGCCCGGCGAACACGACCGCCGACCCGGCGGTACCCACCGCCACCCCGGCCGCCTCCTGCGGTGCCCGGCCGCGCCCGCGCTCCTCCCGATAGCGGGACACCACGAACAGGGCGTAGTCGATGCCCACCGCCAGGCCCAGCATCATCCCGAGGGTGATGGTGTCCGAGGACAGGCCCAACGGGCCCGCGAGCAGCAGGATTCCGAACAGGCTCACGGCGACACCCACGATCGCGGTCAGCAGCGGCAGGCCCGCGGCCGCCATCGACCCGAACGTGAACAGCAGCACGACCGCCGCCGCCGAGAGGCCGACGATCTCCGCGGTCCCGCCGGGTCCGCCGCCGCTGTCCATCGCCGACCCGCCGGTCTCCACCGTCAAGCCCGCCGCCCGCGCCCGCTCCGCCGCCTTGTCCACCGCCGCACGACTGGCGTCGGTGACGTCGGCGGACTCCACCTTGTAGGTGACGGTCGCGTACGCCGTCGAACCGTCCTCACTGACGGCCTTCGACTCGAACGGGTCCGCGACACCGGCCACCTGCGGGCCGAAGCCCAGCGAGCCCACCGCGTCCTCGACGGCCTTCCGCAGGTCGCCCGCGGTCACCTTCCGCCCGCCCGGGGCGACGAAGACGACCCGGGCGGTGGCGCCGTCCGCGGCCGTTCCGGGAAAACGCTCCTCCATGAGATCGAACGCCTTTTGCGACTCGATCCCCGGCATCGAGAACTCCTCGTCCGAGGGCCCCTGCGCCTGCGCAGCGCCCACCGCGACCGCGGCCAGCACCCCCAGCCACACCAGGAGGACCGCGCCGCGGCGCCGAAAGGCGCCGCGGCCGAGCCGATACAGAAAAGTCGCCACGTCAGGGTCTCCCTATCCACATGCGATGACCGCTCAAGGCTCGTCCGGCGGGGCCCCTCCGGTCGTCATGCGGCTACGGACACTGCGACCTACCGAAATGGGACGAGTGCCTACTGAAATCGCAGTAGGCGCCCTCCGGCGCCACTCGCTCGGGTTGGCTCGACACCGCCCACGCGGGCACTTGCCGACCGCCTTCGCCGGGGTACGGCGGAGCCGCGGGAGCACCGGCCGGTGACGGTCGGCGGATGCTGTGGGCCGGGCCGGTATGGCCGGTATGTGGGTGCGGGCTCGGGCCGGCACGGGGACGGGTCGGTGGTCTCGGACGGGGGGCTGAGACGGGGCGGGGGCGGTGCGGTCGGGGCGGGTCGGAGCGGGGCGGCGCGTTCCGGTTCCGAGTCGGGGGTGGGCACGACGGGTTCGGTCGGGTGGGGGCGGCCGGGTTGGTCGGGGCAGCCCGGCTCCGAGGCGGGGTGGGCACGATGGGGTCCGGTCGGGTGGGGCGGCTCGGTCGGGCGGCCCCGACCGGGTCAGGGCAGCAGCACCCGGAACGCGGCGCCGCGACCGGGTGCGGTGCGTACCTCGACCCGGCCGCCGTGTGCGTTGACCAGCGCGGCGACGATCGCCAGGCCCAGGCCCGAGCCGCCGCCGGCGGCCCGGCTGCGGGAGGAGTCGACGCGGTAGAAGCGTTCGAAGACGCGTTGTGCGTCGGCCGGTGCCAGACCGGGGCCGGCGTCGGTGACCTCCAGAGCCGCGCACGGGTCCGGTGCCGGGGTCCGGCCCACCGCGATCCGGATCGCGGTCCCGGCCGGGGTGTGTGTCAGCGCGTTGGAGACCAGGTTGGCCACCACCTGGCGCAGCCGCGACTCGTCGCCGGAGACGATCACCGGATGCGCCGCGCCGCCGTCCAGCCCGGTCAGCGTGACCGAGCGATCGGGCGCCAGCGTTTTGATGTCGTGCACCGCGTCGGCGGCCAGGATCCGCAGGTCCACCGGCTCGTTGCAGAGCGGGCGCTGTTCGTCCAGGCGGGCCAGTTGCAGCAGGTCCTCGACCAGGCCGCCCATCCGGATCGCCTCGTCCTCGATCCGGCGCATGGTCCGGGCCACCTCGGCGGGATCGGTGAGCGCCCCCATCCGGTACAACTCGGCGAAGCCGCGCACACTCGCCAGCGGGGTGCGCAATTCGTGTCCGGCGTCGGCGACGAACCGGCGCATCCGCGTCTCCGACTCGGCCCGGGCCGCGAACGCGGTCTCGATCTGGGCGAGCATGCCGTTGATCGATGTGGACAGTCGGCCGATCTCGGTCCCGGGCGCGGGTACCGGGACCCGATGCGAGAGGTCGCCGGCCGCGATCGCCGCCGCCGTCTCCTCGATCCGGCGCAGCGGGCGCAGGCCGCCGCGCAGCGCGAACCAGCCGGCCGCGGCGAGCACGGTCAGACAGCTCAGGCCGATCACCAGGCACACCGTGCGCATCCGGTCGACCGTCGCGCGCACGTCGTCCAGCGGCTGGGCCAGCACCACGCTGCCCTCGCCGCCCGCCACCGGCACCGCGAGCACCCGCCAACGCCCGTCGCCGCTCACCGAGTCGGTCTCGAACGCCCGTCGCTGCAAACCCAGCACCGTGTCGGTGTCCAGCTTCGGCAGTCGGGGTCCCAACTCGTCCTCGGCGCCCGGCGAGCGGATCCGCTGGCGGGCGGTGCCGTCGGGAAACAGGTACTCGGCCACGATCCGGCTCGGCAGCACACCGGGCGCCCGCCCGCGCGGCCCGCTCCGCGGCTCGCCCGACTCCGGCGCGCGGAACGCCATCCCGCGTGCGGCCTGGGCCAGTTGCCGGTCCACCTGGTCGGTGAGGTAGCCGCGCAGCGAACCCACCACGACCGTCTGACTGACCAACAGCGCGACGGCGACCAGGGCCATCGCGATGATCAGGACCCGGACACGCAGCGACGACCGACTCGGGTGCGGGAAGCGCAGCGGGGACCGGTTCGGGCGAGGCATACGCAGCGAGGATCGGTTCCGGTACGGGAAGCGCAGCGAGGACCGGCCCGGGCGAGGGGTACGCAGCGAGGACCGCCTCGGGTGCGGGAGGCGCATGGGGGCGCCGTCAGACCGTCGGCTGGGGGCGGCGCAGCACGTATCCGACACCGCGCACGGTGTGGATCAACTTGCCTCCGCCGACGTCGAGTTCGACCTTTCGGCGGAGATAGCTGATGTACGACTCGACGATGCTCAGGTCGCCGCCGAAGTCGTACTGCCAGACGTGGTCCAGGATTTGGGTCTTGGACACCACTCGGCCGGTGTTGAGCATCAGGTAGCGCAGCAGCTTGAACTCGGTCGGCGAGAGTTGCACGGGACGGCCGCCGCGCAGCACCTCGTGGCCCTCCGGGTCGAGTTCGAGGTCGGCGACCACGATCCGGTTCGACGGCGTCGGCAGGGCCGCGCCGCCGTCCACCCGGCGCAACACCGCGTGGATGCGGGCGATCAACTCCTCCAGGCTGAACGGCTTGGTGACGTAGTCGTCCCCGCCCAGGGTCAGTCCGGTGATCTTGTCCTTGGTGGTGTCCTTGGCGGTCAGGAACAGTACCGGCAGGTGGGTTCCGTCGGCGCGCAGCCGGCGGACCACCTCGAAGCCGTCCAGGTCCGGGAGCATCACGTCGAGGACGACCAGGTTCGGCCGACAGCGCGCGACCGCCGCGAGGGCGTCCGTGCCGTCCGCCGCCGAGTCGACGTCGAATCCGGCGAAGCGCAGGCTGGCGGAAAGGAGTTCGCGGATGTTGGGCTCGTCGTCGACGACCAGGAGGCGGGCGCGGGCGCCGGCTTCGGTGGGCGTGGTCACGTCAGCCGGTCCCGCCGGCGGTGGAGCCGGCTCCGCTCGTCCCGCCGGCCGTGGCGCTCGTGCCTGCCGATCCGCTCGGGCCTGCCGTTCCGTTCGCGCCGCCGGCGCTCGTGCCGGGGTTGCCGGCTCCCGGGCGAGCGGCCGTGGCGGTGCCCTCGGTGACCGAGGTGGCGGCCACCGAGCCGTCGGCGTCCGTGGCGCCACGCACCACGACGGCGTCGCCGGGCTTGAGGTCGACGGGTTTGCCGTCCCGGACGACCTGGATCTTGGTTGCGGCGTCGGTCTTCACCTTGACGATATTGCCGGCCGAATCTGAGACGTAGATGAAAGAGTCGTCCACAATCTTCACGGTCCCGGTGGTCAGGTCCGAGCCGGCGCCCGCTCCGGGGCCGGCCGCCGCGCCGCCGCCGGTACGCCCGGTGCCTTGTCCGCCGCCACCGGTCGAAGGCGCGCCGGCGGCGCGGGCGCCGTACGGGTTCGCGCCCTGCGCGGCGGCGGGTCCGGCGGCCTGATTCGTGCCCTCGCCCTGATCCTTCTGCACCTCGACGCCGGCCAGGAAGCCGACCGCCAGGAACACACCGGCGCCCAGAGTCAGCGTGAGCGCGGGGAGCCTGCGCCGGGGCGGGGCGGTGAGTTCGGCGGCCACGTCGCGAGCGGTCGGCGGCCGGCCGAGGATGTCCTCCGGGGACTCGTCGGGGTGGGAATCGTCGCGGTGGGATTCGTCGGCGGCTTCCGGTTCGGTACGGAAGCCGCCGACGAACCCGGTCTCGGCCGCCGCGTTCGCCGCCGGCCCGGGGTCGCCGGGCGCGGGGATGCGGGAACGGGGGCCGAGGGTCTCGGTGTCGGACGGCGTTGTGTCGGGGATGCGGGTCTGCGGCCGGGTGTCCTGTCGGTCCGGTGCCTCGGTATCGGGACGCGCTGTTTCGGGGACGGCGGTTTGTGGCCGAGTGTCGTGTCGGTCGAGAGTTTCGGTGTCGGGCCGTGCCGTGTCGGGGACGGCGGTCTGTGGTCGGGTGTCGTGTCGGTCGACGCGGTGCTTCGGCGTCATGGTCTCGGTCCTCCTGGGACGCTGGAACGGCGGTGGTCGGTCGGGCTATTCGTGCCGCAGCGCCTCGATCGGGCGCAGTGCCGCCGCGCGTGCGGCCGGGTAGCCGCCGAAGAACAGGCCGATGGCGACCGACACGGCGAACGAGCCGACCACCGAACTCGGCACCACGACGGGCGTGATCCCGACCACCTCGAAGCGCGCCGCGAACAGCCCGGCGGCCACGCCCAGTCCGCCGCCGAGGACGGACAGCAGGGTCGACTCGGCGAGGAACTGGCCCAGGATCGCTCCGCGCGGGGCGCCGATCGCCTTGCGGATGCCGATCTCCCGGGTCCGTTCGGCGACGGTCACCAGCATGATGTTGGTGATCCCGATCCCGCCGACCAGGAGCGAGATCGCCGCGACCGCCGCGAGCAGCACGGTGAAGGTCTTGTTGGTCTCGTCGTTGGCGCTCAACAGCGACTGCTGGTTGGTGATCCTGAAGTCGCTCTGCGTCGAACTCGTGATCCGGTGACGGTTGTTCAGAATCGAGGTGACCTCGTCCTGAGCGAGCGTGGTGTCCGCCGAGGAGGTGGCCCGGACCGCGATCGAGGAGAGCGAGCCGTAGCCGGTCAGGCTGTCGCGCATGGTGGTGACCGGCAACACGATCGTGTCGTCGGAGTCCGCCACGCCGTTGCCGCCCTTGGTCTTCAAAACGCCGGCGACGCGGAACGGTACGCCCCCGATCAGGATCTCCTTGTCGATCGGGTTCTCCGTACCGAACACGTTCTCGACCGTGGTGCTGCCCAGGACGGCGACCTTGCGGCGGGCGTTCACGTCCTCGGTGCCGAACAGCGCGCCTTGGCCCAGGTCGTGGTTGGTGGTGGCGAACCAGTCCGGTGTGGTGCCGACGACCTGGGACACGGTGACCGACTGGCCGGCGTAGGTGATGCTCTGCGACGCGGTCTGCACGGGCGCCGCCGACGCGACGTGCGGGGCCAGGGTCTTGTCGACCAGGGCCTGCGCGTCGTCCAGGGTCAGGTCCTTGAGCGCACCGCCCTGGCCGGCCGCGCCGAAGCGGCCGCCGCCGGCGGTGTGCGAGATGGTGAGCAGATTGGTGCCGAGTCGCTGGATCGAGGCCTGGACGGACTTGGACGAGCCGTTGCCCACGGCGACCAGCAGGATCACCGCGCCGACGCCGATCAGCACGCCGAGCATGGTCAGTGCGGTGCGGATCTTGTTCGCGGCCAGGCCCAGGACGGCGAAGCGGAGCACTTCGACGGGGTTCACCGGCGGGCTCCTTCGGTGGGAGCGCCGGTCGGCACGCGGACGGGTGCCGGGTTCGGGGTGGTCCGGGCCGGGGTGCGGCGGTGGTCCGTGACCACCAGGCCGTCGACCAGGCGCAGGATGCGCTGGGCGCGGGCGGCCACCTCGTCCTCGTGGGTGATGATCACGATCGTGCGTCCGGAGCCGTGCAGCCGGTCCAGGATTCCGAGCACCTCCGCGGTGCTGTGGCTGTCCAGGTTGCCGGTCGGCTCGTCGGCGAGCAGCAGGGCGGGCGTGGTGACCAACGCGCGGGCCAGCGCGACGCGTTGCTGCTGGCCGCCGGAGAGCTCGTTGGGCGCGTGGTCGGTACGGTCGGCCAGGCCGACCAGGTCGAGCGCGGCCAGCGCCCGACGTCGGCGCTCCTTGGCGCGTACCCCGGCGTAGGACAACGGGAGTTCGACCTGAGCGAGCGCGCTGGTGCGCGGGATCAGGTTGAACGACTGGAAAACGAACCCGATGCGCCGATTGCGGACCAGGGCGAGTTGGTGTTCGTCCAGCCGGCCGACGTCGAGGCCGTCGAGCAGGTAGCGGCCGGAGGTCGGCACGTCCAGGCAGCCCAGCACGTTCATCAGCGTCGACTTGCCCGAGCCCGAACTGCCCATGACGGCCACGTATTCGCCGACCTCGATGGTCAGGTCGACGCCGCGCAGCGCGTGCACCGAGGCGGCGCCGTGCCCGTACGACTTGGTCACCGCGCGCACGTCGATGACGGGCGCGGGTCGGTCCGCGTGCGATTCGCTCATCGTGCGCCGCCGCGCGGGAGGCCGCCGCCCGACGCGCCGGCCGAGGCGCCGCCGACCGCTCCGCCACCGGGGAAGTTGCCTATGCCCGGGGCGGGTTGCCCGCCGCCGGCCGTCGCGCCTCGGGTGGACTGGCCGGAGCGGCCCGATGTGGAGCCGGCGGAACCGGCCGCGGCGACGGTGCCGATCACGATCTCGTCGCCCTCGGCCAGGCCGGAGACGATCTGGGTGGTCTGGTCGCCGACCACGCCGGCGGTCACCGTACGGCGCTGCTCGGCGCCGTTGACCAGGATCCGTACCGAGGCCGTCGCGCCGGTGCCGGTGACGGCGGCGGAGGGCACCTGCAACGCGTTGTCGGCCTGCGCGACGACCACCGAGATGTTCGCGGTCTGTCCGGTCCGGAGCGTGGACACGTCGCCCTGCAGCGCGATCGTCGCGCCGTACTTGACCGAACCCGAGGTCGAACCGCCGTCCGGCAGCGGATTCACGCTGACCACCTTGGCGTTCAGCCGGATCGCGGAGTTCACGTTGAGCGTCACCGTGGCCGGCTGACCCGCCTTGACCTTGGCGGCGTCGGCCTCGGAGAAGGACACCCTGGTCTCCATGCCGGTCGGGTTGGCGATCACGACGAAGCCGGTGACGGTGGTGGTGGAGGTGGCGGAACCGCCTTGGCCGCCGCCGCTTGCGCCTCCTGCTCCGCCTGATGAGCCCGATCCGCTCGATCCGCTCGATCCGCCGGAGGAGGAGGTGGTGCTGGCGGAGACGGTGTCGCCGACCCTGCCGGAGACCGATGCCACGATGCCGGCGGAGGGCGCCTTGAGTACGCAGCCGTCCAGGGCGCGTTGGGCGTCGGCGAGCTTGTTGTTCGCCGCGATCAGGGCCGACTCGGCCTGGGTCACCGCCGCCGCGTCGACCGTCGTGCTCGGCGTCGGGGTGGCCGTCGGGGCTTTGGTGACGGTGACGGTGACGGTCGGGTGCGGCTGGGTGACGGGGGGTGTCGAGGTCCGGGGCGGCGCCGGCGTGGATGTGGACGTGGGGGCGGGCACATCGCCTGTGCCGCCGGTCCCGCCGGTGGTCGCGGTGCCGCCGGTTGTGGTCGCGCTGCCGGCGGTCGAGCCGCGCAGGACTGTGTTCTGGGCGTCCGTGCCCTGGTTGCCGCTGCCACCGCCGTTGCCGTTGCCGCCGTTCTGTTGGACCGGGGTGCCCGCCCGGGCCCTGGTCAGGTTCGCCTGGGCCACCGTGACGGCCGCCTTCGCCGCGTCCAGTGCCTCCTGCGCCTGGGTCGGGTCGACCTGCGCGAGGACCTGACCGGCGGTGACGGTGTCGCCGACCTTGACCCCGACGGCGGTGACGCGTCCGGCGGCGGTGAAGCCGACGCCGACGTCCGAGGGCGAGGTCAACGACCCCGACGCGGACACCGTGGCCTGCACCGTCCCCTTGGTCACCTTGCCGGTACGCGTGCGCGTCGCGCCGGCCGATTCACCGCCGTCGTCCACCGCCGCGTAGGCGAAGCCCACGCCGGTCACCATCGCGGTGGCCAGGGCCAGGTTGATCAGGACCGACTTCCGTCGTAGTCGTACACGCCTCATGGCGGCACAGCCTGGTCCGAACACGTCCCCGAACACTGGCCGTCGCCTGGGAGTTCACTGGGAGCACCGGCGCGCCCCGAAGCGCCTCGAAGCGCCTCGAGGCAGGCGGTGGCCGGCGCGGTACGCCGAAATCGGGCCCGATCACGACAAGCCACACGTCGGCCCGAGGGCGACGTGTGGCCCGTCTCGGCCGGGGCTCCCAGAGAACTCCCAGGCGGCGCGCGGGCTTTCACCATCCCGTCGTGCTTGAGTCCTGGGCGGATGGGCGGTGCGCCGTCCGGCGCCGACCCCGAAGCTCGTGGGAAGGACGTCATGACGAGGTACCCGGGTCGACCGGCGTGGACCACAACGGTGGCGCCGGCCGCCGCCTCGGCACTCGTGCTGCTGCTGGCCGGATGTGGGGGGGAGCAGCGGCAAGAGCACGAGTGCCTCGGCCCCGTCGAGCGCGGCGAACGGTGGTGGGGACGCGACCAAGGCGTACACCGAATGCCTGCGCGAAAACGGCGTCGCGGTGCCGACGGGACGACCGGACGGCGGCAACCGCCCATCCGGCGAGCCCCGCCCCTCCGGGGAGTCCCGCCCGTTCGGCGAGCCGCGCCCATCCGGCCGCCCGAGCCGCCCAGCCGGCGAGCGACCCACCGCCTTCCCGAGCGGGCGACCCAATCCCCGCGCGACGGACCCGGCGTACCGCAAGGCCGAGGAAGCCTGCGCGAAACTACGCCCCTCCCGGGGCCCGGCCGGCGGTGGCGGCGCCGGCGGCGGCACGGACGCCCCGAGACGCGGCGGCAACTCGGCAGGCCAGGCCTTCGCCGGCTGCCTCAAGGACCACCAGGTCGAACTCCCACCGGGCGGCGCACCCGCTCTGGACCGAAACGACCCCAAAACCGCCGAAGCCCTCAAGATATGCGAACCCCTGCTGCCTTCGACGCCGGGAACGGCAACGACGCCAACGCCTACGGCGCCGCCGGCCGGCGCGACGACATAGGGCGGGGGATCCCTGACGCGGTGTGGTGCGGTGCGGTGGAGTGCGGGTTGGGCGTGGCGGGTGGGAGGTGGGTTGGTCTTGGCCGGCTGGGCTGGGGGTGCTGGGTCGCCGGCTGGGGCTGGGGTGAGTGGGGGCTTGGCGGCGGTGGGTCGGTTTTGGCTGGGCCGGCATTCGCTGGGTCGGTCGGGGCTGGGATGAGCCGGGGCGGGGCGGGGCGGGGCGGGGCGCGTCGGGTCGGGGGTGGGTCGAGCTTTGCCGGCTGGGTGGGTAGGTGCTGGGTCGGCTGGTTCCGCGGTGGGCTGGGTTGGCGGAGCTGGTCGGCCGAGGGTGGGGCGCCTTGCCGGCTGGGTCGGTATGCACTGGGTCGGCTGGTTCCGAGGTGGGCTGGGTCGGTGGAACTGGTCCGCCGGGGTGGTGGGTTGAGCCGGGCTGGGGCGTGCCGGGTCGGCGGAGCTGGGTCGGGGGCTGGCTTGGGCCAGGTTGGGCTGAGGTGAGTTGGGCCGAGCCAGGTCGGGGCTGGGGTGCGCTGGGTCAGGTCAGGCTCGGCAGGGTCTAGCCGGATGGGGAAGGTCGGACTCAGGCGTTGATTGGGGCGGTTTGGGTCGGCCGCGCAGGGCGGGCTGGGGTTGGACGGCGGCGTCGACTGGGCCGGGTCGGACTGATGCGTTGACCGGCCGGGTCGGAGCCCGTCCTTGGTCGGGTCGACTCGGGCCGGGCCGAGGCGGTGGGTCACCCGGCACCGACCTGAGCCGGAAGAACCGATGCGATCAAGAGCATCCGATCGATTCGAGAGCACCCGTTGATATCAAGAGCAGTGCTCACACCGCGAATGACCGGCAAACATGTACGCGCCCAGCCCCAAATGCCCCTCGCCCACAGCAAGTCGAGCGGCTGGCAGAACCGCGAGCGGCTCTCCACAACGTGAACAGCGCCCCAGATCGAGAGCGCGAGTCCATACCGAGAGCACTGCTCACATCGGGGAGTGCGTCGGCGCCCGTGAGCACTGTTCACGTTGCGAGCGCGCGTCCAAATCGAGAGCGCCGCTCACATCCATGCTCGGCACTGCTGCTCGGGCTCGGTTCCGGAAGGGCCGAGGGGCCGAGGGCCGAGGGCCGAAGGGCCGGGATCCGGGACGGCGCCTCGGCCCGTTTTTCGCATCACGGACTTGCGCGAACTTTCAGGCACGTCGCGGGGTTCGGGGCATGTTGGGGGCGTGGTCTGGGGTTTTTGGGTGTTGGGGGGTGGGGCGGCGTGTGACGGTGGAGGGGACAGGGGTTCATGTGTGTCGTGGAGGAGGTTGTGGGTGGTGTTGTTGGTTGTGGCTGGGCAGGTGTTGGTGGGGCCGGCGGGGGAGCGGATCAAGGGTGGGGCCGCGTGATGTGGTGGAGGGTCTTGCCGGGCCGGGGGTCGAGCGGAGTGATCATCCGGGGGCCACGGTGTTGCCGGGGCTGATCAACTGTCATGTGCATCTGGCGTTCGATGCGGGGCCGGATCCGGTGGGTTCGTTGCGGGCGGCCGACGATGATGCGCTTGCGGTCGGGATGGCGGCGCGGGCCCGGGAGTTGCTCGCGGGTGGTGTCACGACGGCTCGGGACCTCGGCGATCGGGGCGCGTTGGCGGTGCCGTTGCGGGATGCGATTGCGGCCGGGGAGGTGCCGGGGCCGAGGTTGTTGGCCGCGACCGCGCCGTTGACGCGGCCGGGTGGGCACTGTTGGTTCCTCGGTGGAGAGGTGACCGACGCCGCGTCGATTCGGGACCGGATCGCGCGCAACGTCGCGGCCGGCGCGGACCTGATCAAGGTGATGGCGAGCGGCGGGCAGATGACGCCGGGTGGCGCGGCCATGTGGGAGTCGCAGTTCGACGCGGAACAATTGCGGATCATCGTGGCCGAGGCGCACGACGCGGGGCTGCGGGTGGCCGCGCACGCGCACGGGACCGCGTCGATCGTCGCCGCCGTGGACGCCGGTGTCGACTCGATCGAACACTGCACTTGGCTCACCGACGGCGTCCCGGACGAGCGGGACGACATCGCCGCGCGGATCGTGGACCAGGGCATTCACATCTGCTCGGCGATGTCGCCGAACTGGCGCGCCTTCATCGACCGGCTCGGCCCCGAGCGCGCCGAACGGTCCTTCGCCCGGCTGCGTTGGATGGACGACCTCGGTGTTCGGCTGGTCACCGGCACCGACGCGGGGCTGCCGTCGTCCGGCTTCGGCGACTTCGTGGGTGCCCTCGGGCTGTACGAGCACCTGGGGTTCCCGCTCGACCGCATCATCGAGATGGCCACCACGCGTGCGGCCGGCGCATTGGGTCTGGCCGAGGAGACCGGTCGATTGGCACCGGGGTACGCGGCCGACCTGATCGTTGTCCGAGGCGACCCGACCACCGACCTGAACGCACTCCGCGACCTCGAACTGGTCCTCGCCCGCGGACGCCGTCCGGCCGGCCCCTGACCGAATCCGACGCAGGACACCCCCAACCGACCGGCCGCCCACCGTTGCGCTCGCGTTGCTGTGTTCCGCGTGCCCCGCGTCCGGTGTCGCCGCGCCCAATGCGCCCCTCGCGCCCGCGCGTTGTGCCCGCCGGGCCCCGCCGTACCCGCCACGTCCGTGCCGTGTCCGACGGCCGCCCTGGTCGTATCCGGCCTGCTGGGTGCGCCGGGCCGAATCCGTCGCGCCCACGTTGGCGGTGCCTGTCGTGTCCGTCGCGCCCACGTTGGCTGTGCCTGTCGTGTCCGTCGCGCTCGCCGCGCCGGATATACCCGTTGCGCCCGCGCGGCTGTGCCCGTCCTGCCGGCCGCGCCCGGGTGCGCCAGGCGCCGGGGTGCCACGAAGGTTCCGGACAGGGACCCATTAGGGAGATCTACATCGGTGTGGAGGGTTGTGACGCGTCGTTCGCGCGGGTGATCGAGTTGGGCGCGGCCGAGTTGACGGCGCCGGACGACATCCCGGGCGTAGGTCGGATTGATTTCGATGGTGAACGACCCTTCGGGGCGCGTTTCGCGATGATCAAGGGCATTGCGCCGGCCAAGTGAGCGTGGGTGGAACCGCGGACCCGATCGGGTGGTGGGAGTCGCCCGGTCGGGTCGTTTTGGTCGGTAAGGGCGGCCGGCGCGTGTGAGGTTCGCGGGATGAGAGTCGAAGTCAGACACGGTCCCGCGTTCGCCGCCGCCCGTTGCACGCTCGATCCGGGCGAGGCGATGCGGGCCGAATCCGGCGCGATGATGGCGCACAGCGCGGGCGTGGAGATCACCGCCAAGGTCGAGGGCGGCATCATGCGCGGCCTCAAGCGCAGTGTGCTCGGCGGCGAGTCGTTCTTTCAGACCACGTTCACCGCGCCCGACCGGGGCGGCTGGGTCGACGTGGCCACCGCGCTGCCCGGCGACATCGCCAATGTCACGCTCACCCCCGAGGTGCCCGAGTTCCTGCTCACCCGGACCAGTTGGCTGGCCAACTCCGCCGGCGTACAGATCGACACCCGCTGGGGCGGACTGCGCAACCTGGTCGGCGGCGAG
Organism: Embleya sp. NPDC127516; assembly: GCF_044765325.1. Lineage (NCBI taxonomy): Bacteria > Bacillati > Actinomycetota > Actinomycetes > Kitasatosporales > Streptomycetaceae > Embleya > Embleya sp. NPDC127516. The sequence continues at coordinate 376,743 of NZ_JBIWJT010000002.1, forward strand.
GGCGGCTTCCTGGTACACGCGTCCGGCCAAGGCGAGGTGATCATGGGCTGCTACGGCGCGCTGGACGTGTTGGACCTGGAGGCGGGGGAGCAGGTCGTGGTCGACACGGGCCACGTGGTCGCGTATTCGCCCGCCATCACGTTCTCCACCCGCCGGGCCGCACGTGGGCGGACCATCGCGTCGGTTACCTCCGGCGAGGGGCTGGTCTTCGACTTCACCGGCCCCGGCAGGGTGCTCATCCAGACCCGAAACCCCTCCGCGTTGGCCGATTTCATCACGGGTCTGCCCGGCGTACGCAACTGACCGACGGTGGGCAGAAGCAACCGACCGGCGACGGGTGCACGAACCGACCCGTGACGGGCGTGCGCGACCAACCGAGGCCCGGCGTACGGCAACCGACCGGCGACGGGCGTACGAACCGACCGAGGGCGGGCGTACGAACCGACCGGCACCCGGCGCACGCAACCGTCCGACTCGCGTGCGCAACCGACCAACGCCCGACGCCCACAACCGACCGACGATTCGAGTACGTGAATATCCGCCGCCGGCGCCCGGAGCAGGCAAGGGCCGCGTCGTCCCGGGTTTCCGCCGGCGGCGCGGCGACGACCACAGGTTCAGTCGATCGTGCGGTGCGCGCCCGGGGTGTGGCCGAACGCGCGTCGGAAGACGTCGATGAACGCGCTCGCCGAGGACCATCCGCAGCGGTGTGCGACGGTGGTCACCGGTACATCCTCGGCGAGCAGGCGCAGCGCGTGGTGCAGGCGCGACTGGGTGCGCCACTGCGGGAACGTCATGCCCAACTCGGCCGCGAACAGCCGGGTCAGCGTGCGTTCTCCCGCCCCGACGTCGGCGCCCAGGGCGGCGAGTGTGCGCTGGTCGGCGGGGTCGGCGAGGAGCAGTTCGCACACCGCGACCAGGCGCGGATCCCGGCCGGTGGGCAGGTGCAGCGCCTGTTGCGGGCTGTGTCGGAGCTGGTCGAGGAGCACCGCCAGGATCCGGGCGCCTTCGGCGGTGTCCGGGAGTTCGGGCCGGCTGTACGCGATGATCAGCTCGCGCAGCAGGGGGCCGACCGCGAGTACGGCGGGGCCGTCCAGGTTCAGTGGGTTGGTGTCGGCCGGGACGCCCACGGTGTGCAGCACGGTGCGGCCGTGTGCGCGGTGCCGGTGCATGGTGCCGGCCGGGATCCACAGTGCGCGGGTGGCGGGCGCGACCCAACTGCCGGCGTCGGTGGTCACCGTCAATACGCCGCGCCCGGCGTAGACGATCTGGTGCACGTCGTGTCGGTGTGCGGTCACGCCACCGCCCGCGGGCAGGTGGCGGGTGCTCGTGGTCAGCCCGCTCGCCGGCTCGACGTCGGGTCGGCTGGAGATCGGCATCACCTGGCAGATTATCGGAAGCCCGCCGAACCCGACGGCTCGGATCATCGACGGGTGACCGATCCCGCACCCACCGACCATCCGCTGCCCACCGACCATGCGCTGCCCACCGACCATGCGCTGCCCACCGACCATGCGCTGCCCACCAACCGTCCGCTGCCCACCGACCACCAGCCGCCCACCCGGCATCCCGATCCGCCCGGTCGACCGCTCGGCGCCGAGCGACCCGCCTCTTCCGCCCGACCTCCCGAGCGCCGCGCCATCCCGATGATGGCCATCGGCCATGCCACCGTGGACTTCTACCAGGGCGCGGTGCCCTGCCTGGTCCCGTTCCTGGTGGCCGAGCGGCATTACGGCTATGTCGCCGCGTCCGGCATCGTGCTGGCCGCGACCCTGCTGTCCTCGATCGTGCAGCCGCTGTTCGGTGCGCTCACCGACCGCTGGACCATGCCGTGGCTGATCCCGGTCAGTACGACCGGCGCGGGCCTGGGCATCGCGCTATCCGGTCCGGCCGACTCGTACGTGCTCACCTGGCTCGCCATCGCACTGTCCGGCATGGGCGTCGCCGCCTATCACCCGGAGTCGGCGCGCCTGGCCCGGGTGGCCTGCCGAGGCAGCCATGTCGCGATGGGCTGGTACTCGCTCGGCGGCAACATCGGCTTCGCGCTCGCCCCCATCGTCGCCTCGCCGATCCTGTCTGCCGGCGGCCTCGACGCGACCCCGTGGTTGTTGCTGCCGGCGGTCGCCGGAGTCCTGGTGACCGCGTCGGTGATCCGTCGCCTCGCTCGGCACGCGGCCACGGCCCGCGCCGCGGGCGGTCCGCTCCGCGCGGACGACTGGCCGAGGTTCGCCCGGCTGTCCGCCGTCATCGTGTGCCGCTCGATCGTCTTCGTCGGGCTGAGCACGTTCATCGCGCTGTACGCCGAGCAGCACACCGCGGGCGGCTCCACGGCCGGCTCCGTCGCGCTGTTCACCCTCTTCGCCGGCGGCGCGATCGGCACCGTGCTCGGCGGTCGGCTGGCCGCGCGCTGGGGCCGCACCCGCACCCTGCGCCGCGCGTACGCCGCCTCCGTCCCGGCCACGGCCGGCATCGTGCTGGCGCCCGGTCCGGGCCTGTACGTCTTCGCTGCGGCCGCCGCGACGGCGCTGTACATCCCGTTTTCACTGCACGTCACCCTCGGCCAGGACTACCTGCCGAACCGGGTCGGTACCGCGAGTGGCGTCACCCTGGGCCTGGCCGTGAGCATCGGCGGCGTGGCCACCCCCGCCATCGGCGCCCTCGCCGAGGCGACGACCCTGCGCGTCGCCCTCGCTCCGCTGATCGCCCTGTGCGCCCTCGCCTGGTTCCTCGGCCGCACCCTCACCGAACCCGACGACCGGGTCGCGCCCGCCACTCGATCCGAGCCTGCCACCCGGCCCGAGTCCGCCACCCGACCCGAGTCCACCACCCGACCGCAGCCCGACACCCGAGCCGCGCTCGACACCCGACCCCAGCCCGACACCCGATCCCAGCCCAACGATCGAGCCGTACCCACCGGCCGGGCCGCCGGGCCCGACGACCGTCCCACCCTCGACCCGACAACCCCGCGCGAAGCCCGCGCGCAGGACTGACCCGGCCCCGAATCGGGGACCCGCGTGAACATGAACCTACGTGCGCTGGCCCTCGACTTCGGCGACACCCTGGCGGTCCGCGGACCCAATCCGGACGGCCGCACCGTGCTCGACGTGCTCCGCCGGATGCCGGACACCGACGTCCCGGACACCTTCGTCGCCGCCTACGACCACGTGCATCGCATCACCCGCGAGGGGGACCGGGTCCGGGACACGCACACGCCCTTCGCCGACGAGATCCGGCACGCCTCGGCGCTGTGCGGGGCCCGCGTCCCGGACCCCGAGGCGGTCGCCGAACTCGTCTTCGAGCGGATCCCCGACTCGCGGGTGATCCGCCGGGCCGCCGACGCGCTGCTGCGCATCCGGGAACGCCGCGACCTGGTGTGCGTACTCGCCTGCGACACCCAGCGTCCCGAGTCGGTGCGCCGACGGACCCTGGCCGAGGCGGGCATCGAGGCGTGCTTCGACGCGATCGTGCTCTCCTGCGCGATCGGCCTGCGCAAGCCGCATCCGCGGTTCTACGCCGAGGTCGAGCGGGCCTGCGGGGTTCCGCGCGAGCAGATCATGTATGTCGGGAACTCCCCGGCCAAGGACGCCACCGCGCCGCACATGTACGGCATGCAGGCGGTGCTGATCGCCCCGACCGGGCGTCCGGCCGGGCTGGCCGACGCGATCGGGGTGATCGACCGCTTCGCCGACCTGCCCGACTACCTCGACCGCACCGTGCCCTGCCCGCTCGGCCCGGCCTGGTTCAGCCCCGGATCTCCGCCACCCGCTCGACGTTGAGCACGTCGGCGATCTCCTGGCTCGGGGCGGTCTCGAACCACGCGTCCAGGATCTCGATCAGTACCGGCCCGGAGGTCAGCCGCAGGCTCAGCGCGAGCACATTGGCGTGGTTCCAGCGCCGTGCGCCCGCCGCCGTGGCCGCGTCCGTGCACAGCGCCGCCCGGATCCCGTCCACCTTGTTCGCCGCGATCGAGGCGCCCGTACCGGTCCAGCAGCACACGACCGCCTGATCCGCGCGCCCCAGCCTCACCTCGCGCGCGGCGGCTTCGCTCACCGGCGCCCAGTCGTCGTCGAACTCCGGCTCGTGCGCCGGGTCGAAGGCGCCGAACGGCAGCACCTCGTGACCGCGCTTGCGCAGTTCGTCGGCGAGGTAGACGCCACAACCCTTGATCTGGTCGGCCGAGATCGCGATGCGCATCGGACACTCCTTGGTCGGTGCTTTGTCGGTGGCGGGTGTGAGACTGGGAAGCATGGTCCCCACGGACACTCTGCACGTGACCCGACACACCTCCGCGCTCGGGTCGATGGAGACCGTGTCCGCGCCCCCGCATCCCGCGCTCGCGCCGCTGATCCATCCCTACCTCGGGTACGACGAACGCACGCACGCGCCGTTGCGCCGCCGGGAGGTGGCGACCGGGTCGGTCACCGTGATCATCGGCTTCTCCGCCATCCGAGTGTGGTCCCCACGCGACGCCCGGTACGGACCGGGCAGCACCAGTTCGTTCGTGGCCGGCCTGCACGGCGGCCCGGCGATCGTCGAGCACGACGGCCGGCAGGCCGGCATCCAACTCGACCTCACCCCGCTCGGCGCGTACACGCTGCTGGGTCTGCCGCCGGTCGAGATCGCCGACCGGGTCGTGCATCTGGACGACCTGCCCGGGTGGGACGCGGGCGCGCTGGTGGACCGACTCCAGGACGCGCCGGACTGGTCCGCGCGGTTCGCCTTCCTGGACCGGGTCCTGCTCCGCCGGCGTGAACTGGGTCCCGAACCGCCGCCCGAGGTGGCTCGCTGCTGGGATCTGCTCGTGGCCGGCGCGGGCCGGATCGAGGTCGCCGCGCTCGCCCGCGAGACCGGCTGGAGCCGACGCCACCTCGGCGCGCGGTTTCGCGAGACGATCGGCCTGCCGCCCAAGACGGTGGCCCGGCTGCTGCGTTTTCGGCACGCCGTCGAGTTGCTCGAGGACCCGCTCCGGTCCTGGGCGGAGGTCGCGGCGGACGCGGGCTACTACGACCAGGCGCACTTCAATCGCGACTTCAAGGCGTTCGCCGGTTGCACCCCCGGTGCCTATCTGAGTTCCCGCCTGCCCGGGGGCGGTTTCGCGAGCTGAGCCGTCCCGGCGCGGCGAACCGGTGCACGTTCTTCGGCCGCGGTGCCGGCGTTCCCGTTTGTCCAATACCGCGAGGGGTCACTCGCCGGAAGCTGGAATCGATCACTCGGCGACATCCGGTTCCATCCCGGTTTCGGCGATGCCCGGTTCCCACCCCCGGTTCCCACCCCGGTTTCGTGCCCGGTTTCGACAGTCGGGTCGACGACCGGTCCCATATCCGGTTCAAGGAGTGCACCATGAGCGACAAGACCCTGATCTCCGACCTGGTACCGACGCTGCGCTACAACGACGCGACGGCGGCGATCGCGTTCCTGGGCGACGCGTTCGGCATGAAGGCGGTGCTCGTGGTCCCGGGCGACCACGACACCGTCGCGCACGCGGAGCTGACCTTCGGCAACAGCATGATCATGCTCGGCACCAACCTGCCTGAGGGCTCCGGCGATCAACTGCGGTGGCCGGTCGGCGGCTCGGCCGTGTACGGCATTGTCGACGGCGACGTGGACGCGCACTGCGCGCGGGCGGTGTCGGCGGGCGCGACCGTGGTGCGCGAGCCGAAGGACGAGGACTACGGCGGCCGCGGCTACACCGTGCGCGACCCGGAGGGGAACCTCTGGAGCTTCGGCACCTATCGCCCGCAGGTCTGACGGCCGCCCCCGTCCGCCCGCCGGAACCGTTCGCCCGACCAGCCCGACCCGCCGGTGGCGCGCGTCCCCGCCCGCCGCCGGCCGGGCCGCGCTCAGCCCTCGTGCGCCGCGAGGTAGCGGTCCACCTTGGCCCGCTCGTAGGCGTACACCGGCTCGATCGGGCCGACCGGGACGAAGGTGGCCGTCGCGCAGTCCTCGTACAGGTCGACCCGGGTGTAGCCGACGCCCGCCACGCCCTGATAGGTGCCCGCCGGCGGGAACACGTCGGCGCGGTAGGCGACGGCCGGGGCCGCCCACACCGGCACCCCGGCCAGTACGCCGCAGGTCGCGTGGTGGTTGTGGCCGGTCAGCACGATCCGCACGTCGCTCCCGGCGAGGGCCGCGCCCAGTCGGGTCGGCTCGCGCAGCGAGAGTCGCTCCAGGAACGCGAGCGGCGTGGGGATCGGCGGATGATGCAGGCCGAGCACCGTGCCACCGGCCGCCGGCGTGGCCAACTCGGCACGCAGCCACTGCAATTGATCATCCGTCAGGTCGCCGGAGTGGCTGCCCGGCGTGGTGCTGTCCAGCATGATCACCCGCACCTCGCCGGCCATGTGCACGAAGTCGTGCGGCTCGGTGGACGCGGGGACGTCGAGCAGCCCCTCGCGAAACGCCGCGCGGTCGTCGTGGTTGCCCATCCCGTACAGCGCGGGCGCGCCGATCCGCGGCCCGGCGTCGGCCAGCAGCGCCCGCAGTCGGCGATAGGCCCGCAGGTCGCCGGTGTCCGCGAGGTCGCCGGTGAACAGCAGCGCGGCGGGCTCCAGGTCCGCCGCCTCGACCGCCGCGAGCGCCTGACGCAGTTGTTCGGCGGTGTCCAGCCGGTCGAGCAGGAGTTCACCCTCGGGGACCAGATGCACGTCACTGAACTGGACCAGGGTGTGGCGTGGGATACGCACGGCAAATCCTCCTGCGGGCAGGGCAAGGCGACACGTGTCACCGGGTGGGGCACAGTCCACCGTCGATAGGCGACAAGGTCAAGCATTTCCCGGACCGAGCTGTGCCCGAGCCGCGGCCGAGTCTCCGCCGAGCCGTCGCCGACCTGCCGCCCATCGCGCCGAACACACGGGCTAGCGTTTTCCCGTGGAGATCAAGACTCTGGGGTACGACCACCCCGACGTGCGCAAGCTGGTCGCCGATGTGCAGCAGGAGTACGTGGAGCGCTACGGCGACCCCGACGAGACCGCGGTCGACCCGGCCGACTTCCGGCCGCCGGAGGGCCTGTTCTGCGTGGCCTACGAGAACGACGTTCCGGTGGCCAGCGGCGGTTGGCGAGCCCGCGGCGCCGCCGGCGACGACGACCCGAATATGCGCGAGGGCGACGCCGAACTCAAGCGCATGTACGTGGTGCCGCACGCGCGCGGGCGCGGCCTGTCCCGGGCGATGCTCGCGCACCTGGAGGAGACCGCTCGTGCCGCCGGCCGCGTGCGCCTGGTGCTGGAGACCGGGGACAAGCAGCACGAGGCGATCGCGCTGTACCGCTCCAGCGGCTACGAGCCCATACCGGGGTTCGGGTTCTACAAGGACTACGACAACAGCATGTGCTTCGCGAAGGCGCTCTGAAGCACCCGCGCGAGCCCCGCGCTCCGCGCCCTGTGCCTCGCGCCCCGCGCACGGTGGGAAGCCCGGCGGCCGGGCGGCGGGATCCCTCCCACCGCCCGCCCGCCGGCGTCAGTGTTCGACGTCCGACCCGGCCGTGCGCGCGCCGCGCAGCATGAACCAGGCCGCGACGGCCGCCGCGAGCAGTACCGCGGAGCCCGCGCCGGCCGCGATCCGCAGCCCTTCCAGGAACGCGTCGTTCGCCGAGTGGGTGAGGTCGGCCGCGACCTGTCCGTGCACCGTCCCGGCCGCCTCCGCCGCGCCCGCGAGCGATTCGCGCGCACTGCCGGCCGCGTCCGAGGACACACCGTCCGGAATCGTCACGTGGCCCCGGTACACCCCGGTGACCACCGAACCCAGCAGCGCGATGCCCAGCGCCGCGCCCAGTTCGTACGCGGTCTCCGAGACCGCCGAGGCGGCGCCCGCGTTCTCCTTCGGCGCGCTGCCCAGGATCAGGTCCGCGGTGACCGTGAAGGAGAAGCCCGCGCCGACGCCGACCAGGAGCAGCACACCGCCCAGGTAGAGGTACGGCGTGTCCTCGGTCAGCACGGTCAGCGCGCCGAGCGCGAGGCCGATCGCGGTCAGACCGCCGGTCACCACCACACGCGGAGTGAGCCGGCGTGCGGCCAGGCCGGCGAGCAGACCCGACACGATCGCGCCCACGGTGGCCGGCAGTTCGGCCAGGCCGGCCTGCAACGGGCTGCGGTCCTGGACCAGTTGGAGGTACTGGGAGAGGAAGAAGATCAGCCCGGACATGCCGAGCACGGTGAGCAGGTCGGCGAGTACCGAGCCGGAGAAGGCCCGGTTGCGGAACAGCCGCATGTCCAGCAGCGGCACCGGCAGCGACAACTGCCGGCGGCCGAACCAGCCCAGCGCGCCCACGCCGACGACCAGCGCGGCCCACACGTCCCAACGCAGCAGGCCGTGGGTGGCGGCCTCCTTGACCGCGTACACCGCGGCGATCATGCCGACCAGGGACAACGCCGCGCTGAGCATGTCCCACGGACCCGGATTCGGGTTGCGCGACTCCGGCAACATCTTGATGCCGACCACGATCAGCACCGCCATCACCGGCAGATTGATCAGGAAGACCGAGCCCCACCAGAAGTGTTCGAGCAGGAAGCCGCCGACCACCGGGCCGAACGCGGCGCCCGCCATCGACATCGCGCCCCAGACGCCGATCGCGAAACTGCGTTCGCGCGCGTCCGGGAAGATGTTGCGGACCAGGGCGAGCGTGGACGGCATCAGCGACGCGCCCGCGACACCCATCGCGACGCGGGCCGCGATCAGGGCTTCGGCGCTGGGTGCGTAGGCGGCCACCACGGACAGCGCGCCGAACGCGGCCGAGCCCCACAGCAGCAGCTTCTTGCGACCGATGCGGTCGCCGAGCGTACCGGCGGTGACCAGCAGGCCGGCGATGACGAACGAGTAGACGTCGCCGATCCACAACAACTGGGTGCCGGTCGGTTCGAGGTCCTCGCTGAGGAAGGGGATCGCCAGGCCGAGCACCGTGGCGTCGATCGCCACGAGCAGCACGGACAGGGTCAGTACGCCCAGCGCGATCCAGCGGCCCGGCGCGCCTTTGTCGGAGCCGCCGGTGCCGGTATGTATCGCAGTCGGGGAAGAGGTGCCAGTCGACATGATCAGGATTCCAAAAAACGAGGTGGATCGGCTGGACGGATCAGCCGGGGAGTCGCGGTAGCGGGGCGGATCGGCGGTTCGGCCTCGGTGCGGCGGCCGGACCGCGGTGGCGCCGAATCAGCACTGGGGGCGGCGGGCCGCGCCGCCGAGCAGGAGTTCGGCCACCGAGCGGGAGGCGTCGCGGCCGGCGAGTCGGCCCTCGTGGACCGCCCAGCCGGCGGCGGCGACGAAGGAGAACAGGGCCTCGGAGACCCACTGCGCGGTGAGGTCCACCCGCATCGAACCGTTTTCCTGGCCGCGCCGGACCGCGGCGGCGACCTGCTCGTCCATCACGCTCCAGGCCTGCTCCAGGTCCGGGTCGCCGACCAGTGAGCTCTCGCCGTACAGAAAGGCCAGGTATTCGGCGCAGGGCATGAGTCGGTCCACCAGGCCGCGCAGTACGGCCGGGACGTCGTCGCCGCTGGTCAGGTCGGCCGCGTCGATGGCGCGACCGATCTGCGCCGAGGCCTCCGCGCCGAGTGCGGCGATCAGTGCCGGGCGGCCGGGGAACATCCGGTGCAGCGTGGCCCGGCTGATCCCGGCGGCCCGGGCGATCTCGTCCATGGACGAGGCGGGCCGCCGCAGCAGCAGGGTGACGGCGGCGCGCAGCACGTGCTCGTTGTCGGTGGGCATGGATAGATGCTAGCTCAGATGAGACAAGTTTGTCTCATGAATTACGGCGCGGATTCAACTGGAACCCCGTGGCGTCAGTTGCAGCCCTGTGGTGTCAGCTCCGGGCGCGGTTCCTGCCAGGTCAGCACCTGGTCGCCGGGCCCGCCCTTGAGCGCCGCACCGGGGAACACCCGCAGCCGCCACGGCGACAGCCGCATCACCGCGAAGCCCGGCGACGAGGGCCGCTCCCACCCGGGCACCCCGATGGCGGCCGGGTCGTAGCCCAGCGGCTCGGGGGTGTCCCGGAACAGGTTCCACACCCGCTCGCGCACCTCCGGCTCGAAGAGCAGGTCCGCGCGACACTCGGCGGCGCACGTGTCGTGCGAGGGCGACCAGTAGTTGCAGGACACGAACGGGTTGCGGGCGATGTGCGCGCGCTTGGTCGCGGTGGGCGCGGTGGCCACCCAGCCGGTGAGCGTGCCGTGCTCCCACACCCAGTACGGGTGCAGGATCCGGGTCCGCGGCCGACCGGCGCTGTCCACCGTGGCTATCGAGGCCCACACGATCGAGTGCGCCATGGCGATGAAGGCCGGGGCCGCAGTTTCCAGATCGGTCATGGCGGCAACCCCTGTTTCGTTCCGTCGTCCCGGCACCCCACCCATACTGTCGTGAACGCGCGCGACCCTAAAGGCCCGGCGGGAAGTCGTACGAGGCCGGCGGCTTGATCCGTACCTTGTCGTCCTGGTACATCACCGAGATCTGGTCGTGCGGACGCAGCTCGATCCGGGCCGGATCTCCACCGACCAACTCGCCGTTCAGGTAGGTGCGGAAGGTGTGCGTGGCGTCGGGGGTGAGCGCGCCCAGGTGGGTCTCGTCGAAACGCACGTTCCACATGGCGAACAACTGGCCCAGTACGAACCGGGCGTTCGCGTCGTGGCTCTCCACGTGCAGCACCCCGCTGTCGTCGTGGGTGTGCAGATCCGCGAGCAGACCGGTCCTCTTGTCGATGCCCAGGTCCGGCGGCACCAGGACCCGGTCGAGGCCGACGAAGATGTCCAGATGCACGTGGAAGTGCTGCTTCGCGCCCTCCATCTTGTCCAGTTTCAGACCCGCGTCGGCGCCGCGCCGTGCGCTGTCCTGGGGAACCGGCCAGGGCGGCAACTCGGCGTTGGTCGCGGCCTCGGGCTCCGGAAGCGGACCCCGCGGCCCCGCGCCGGGCGTGAGCAACGTGGTCAGCCCGCCCCCGCCCCCGGGCTCGTGCGCGGACACGGGCGAGCCGGCGGCGAGCGAACAGGCGGTCAGGAGCGCGGCGGTGACGCCTACCCCGTTGCGGAGGTGACGGTTCATCAGGGGCCTTCCGATGATCAGGGGCCATCCGGTGCGGACGAGAGCAACAACCTGTCCGGTTCGGTGGTCCCGGCGAAAGCCGATCGGCCGCTTCACACGCGGACTTCACCCATACGGAGCACGCCCGTCGGCCCGCCCGAGGCCGCGGGCGCAAGGACTGAGTCCGGCTTCGCCGGGCAGACGTGAGGCGACCCACCCGTGGGTGGTCCGCGGGGTGTTCCCAGGGAGCCGGATCCAGTGATTCTTACCAGCCGCCATCGCCGGCACGTCGAGAACGAACGCCCGTGGTTCGCCAAGCAGCGGTCGGTCCTGCTCCTGCTCGTGGTCCTGCCACCGATCGGCGCGCTGCTGATGTGGATGGTCACCCGATGGACGCCGATGACCAAAGTCGTGCTCTCCGTGATCGCGGCACTCTGGTGCGGTGCCCTGGTGATCGGGTTGAGTACCAACCTGGAGACGCACGACAGGAGTCCCGACCCGGTCGCACCGATCGTCGACGACGGCCGAGGCCCGCAGTCGTCTCCGTGACCTGATCCCCGCCTCGGATGGAGTTGCCGGTCGATGCCCACCCCGCCGCACATCACGCCGTTTCGGATCGAGATACCCGAGGCCGACCTGACGGACCTGCGGGAGCGCCTGGCGCGCACCCGCTGGCCCGAGGCGGAGCCGGTGGCCGACTGGTCGCAGGGCGTGCCGCTCGCCTACACCAGGGAGTTGGCCGAACACTGGCGCACCACCTACGACTGGCGCAAGACCGAGGCCAGGCTGAACGGCCACGCGCACTTCAAGGCCCAACTCGACGGCCTGGGCATCCACTTCCTGCACGCGCCGTCGCCGCACCCGGACGCGCTGCCGCTGATCCTCACCCACGGCTGGCCCGGTTCGATCATCGAATTCCTGGAAGTGATCGGCCCGTTGACCGACCCGACGGCGCACGGCGGCGACGCGGCCGACGCGTTCCACGTGGTGCTGCCATCGCTGCCCGGCTACGGCTTCAGCGACCGGCCGGCCGAGACCGGGTGGGGGATCGACCGGATCGCCCGCGCCTGGGCCCGGCTGATGGCCGACCTGGGGTATCGGCGCTACGGCGCGCAGGGCGGCGACTGGGGGTCGATGGTCACCGCGTCGATCGGCCGGCAGGACCCGGAGCACGTGCTCGGCATCCACCTGAACATGCCGGTGGCGATGCCGGACGTGGAGGCGATGCGGGATCCGACGCCCCAGGAGCGGCAGGCACTCGCCGACCTGAGCTCGCACTCCGAGTGGGGGGCGGGGTACAGCAAGATCCAGTCCACCCGCCCGCAGACCCTGGGCTACGGCCTGGCCGACTCCCCGGTGGGCCAACTGGCTTGGATAGTGGAGAAGTTCCAGGAGTGGACCGACTGCGACGGGCATCCGGAGAACGCCCTCTCGCGCGAGCACATGCTGGACAACGTGACGCTGTACTGGCTCACCGACACCGCCGCGTCCTCGGCCCGGCTGTACTGGGAGAGCTATCGCAGCCCCGACCTGTCCGAGGTCGGCGTCCCGACCGGATGCTCGATCTTCCCGCACGAGATCATCCGCTCCTCGCGCCGCTGGGCCGCGAACCGCTTCACCGACCTGCGGTACTGGAACGAACTCGACCGCGGCGGCCACTTCGCCGCGTTCGAACAACCGGAGACCTTCGTCGAGGAGGTCCGCCGCTTCTTCCGCCTGGTCCGCGAGTAGGCCCGACGGCGCGGATGGGCCGGCCGTGTGGTCGGGAGGGACGCACGCCGGCGTTGCCGCCGCGGGCGCTCGCAACCCGTACGGCCCCTCGGAGGTGCCGAGCGCTCGAGGTCGCATCGAGGGGGTTGCCCGGACACCCCTCACCGGCATCCGGGCCATCGGACGAGCCTGCCGACGACACACGAGTGAGCGGGCCTTCGAGTGAATCGCCGGACAAGCGATCGGCGTGCCTCGCCCCGACCTGTGAGGTCGGGGCGAGGCACGCTCGCTGATGTGCGCTATGCCGCTCGGGCGCCCAGGACGCTGCCGAGGAGGTCGTCGAGGCCGACCAGACCCAGGAGCGTGCCGTCGGCGGCGTGGACCAGGGCCAGTGACGCGCGGCGTTCCTGGAGGGCGGCCACCGCGCGCTGGATCGGGGTGTCCACGCCGAGCGTGAGCACCGACGTGGCCAGCTCGCCGGCGGTGTTGCCGGAGGTCTGGGTGCGCGACGTGAGCACCTTGCGGATGTGCACGACGCCGAACAGCGTGCCGTCCTCACCACGCACCAGCAGCCGGTTGCGACCGTTGCGACGCGACATCGCGACGATCTCGTCCGGCCCCGCGCCGGCCGGCACCGAGTCGATCTCGGCGGTCGGCACGACCAGTCGGGCCAGCGGCTCGGTGTGCGTGCGCAGCGTGCCCGACAACACGTCGTGCGACGAGCTGTCGATCAGGCCGAGCCGGCGGGACTCGCCGACCAGGCGGCGCAGGCCCTCGGCGTCCTTGGGATGGGACAACTCGTCCTTGGGGTCGATCCGGGCCAGGCGCAGGATCGCGTTGCTGACCCCGTTCATCGCCAGCAACAACGGCCGCACCACCCGGGTGTAGCCGCGGAAGGACGGCGCGAGCACGAGGGCGACCTTCTCGGGGCCGGCGATCGCCCACGACTTGGGCGCCATCTCGCCCAGCACCATGTGCAGGATCACCACGACCACCAGCGCGATCGTGAACGCCACCGCGTGCCCCGCCGCGGCCGGCATGCCGACCGCGTCGAAGAGCGGGTCGAGCATGGTCGCGATCGCGGGTTCGGAGACGATGCCCAGGCCCAGCGAGCACATCGTGATGCCGAGCTGGGCGCCCGCGAGCATCAGCGACAGCTCGCGCACGCCGGCCAGGGCCGACTTGGCGCCGCGCCTGCGCTCGGCGACCAGCGCCTCCAGGCGGTGCCGGCGCGCGGCCACCATCGCGAACTCGGCGGCGACGAAGAACGCGTTGCCCACCAGCAGGGCGGTCGTGATGGCCAGTGCCGGCAGCAGGCCCAGCTCCAGCGAGCCCAGGCCGCCACCGGAGGCCAGGGTCGGGGTCATGCGGTCACCTCGGTGTTGCGACCGGAGCGCCGTTCGGCACCCCACTCGGATGTGTTTCGGGGGAACGAGGGGGCGGAGGTCAGCACGCGGACCCGGACCAGCGCCGGCACGTGCCGTTCGACCTCGAGCACCTCGATCTCGGTGTAGCGGATCGGTTCGTCGTCCTCGTCGGCCGGCCGCCCGGCGCGTACCTCGTCGGGGTCGGGCACCCTGATCCGGTCGCCCACCTCGGGCAGCCGGCCCAGGTGCGCGATGACCAGACCACCCAGCGTGTCGTACGGGCCGTCCGGCAGCTCGGCGCCGACGATCCGCTCGGTCTCGTCCACGCGCAGACCCGCGTCCAGCCGCCACCAGCCGTCCTCGGGCTCGGTGTCGACGGGGTCCTCGTGGTCGCTCTCGTCGGCGATCTCGCCGACCAGTTCCTCGGCCACGTCCTCGTAGGTGACGATCCCGGCCAGGCCGCCGTGCTCGTCCAGCACCACCGCGAACTCCTCGTGCGCGGCCCGGAGCTGTTCGAGCAGCGAGGCCAGCCCGGCGGTGTCCGGGACCAGCAGCGCGGGGCGCGCGATGGATCCGGCGCTCACGTGCGCGGCGTCCTCGGGCGCGACCTCCAGGAGGCAGGCCACCCCGACCACGCCCAGTACGTCGTCCACCCGCTCGCCGACCACCGGATAGTGCGAGTGTCCGCACTCGGCGACCAGGTCGATCAGCTCGGCGGCGGTGGTCTCGGCGCGCACCCGGACCACGTCCGGTCGCGGCACCATCACCTGGTCCACGGTCAGGTCGCCGAACGCGATCGCGCGGCGCAGGATCCCGGACAGGTCGGGGTCGAGGTCACCGTCGCGGCCGGCCTCGTCGACGATGTGCGCGAGTTCCTCGGTGGTGGCGCCACCGTGCAGTTCCTCGACCGGTTCGATGCCGATCGCGCGCACGATGCGGTTGGCCAGCGTGTCGAACAGGCGGATCAGCGGCCCGGCGACCTTCAGGTAGATCAGCGTGGGTCGCCCGAGCAGGATCGCCACCCGCTCGGGCTCGGCGATGCCCCAGTTCTTGGGGACCAGCTCGCCCAGCACCATCTGGATCGCGGTGGCCACCGCGAAGCCGAGGATCAGGGAGATCACCGGGACGGCGCCGCCGGGGACGGCGATCAGGTCCAGGAGGGGGGAGATCACCGCCGCGAGCGCGGGTTCGGCGATGAAGCCGACCAACAGGGCCGTCACGGTGATGCCGAGCTGGGCACCGGACAGCATGAACGAGAGCCGCCCCATCACGGTCATCGCCCGGGCCGCCGCCTTGTCGCCGGATTCGGCACGGCGGCGCAGCAGACTACGGTCGGCCGCGACGTAGGCGAACTCCTGGGCCACGAAGAAACCGGTACCGAGGGTCAGGACGACGATCGCGGCTATGCCAAGAGCCGCGGTCATGAGACCGCCTCCCGGACGTCGCGGCTTCGATCACAGTCTCGGGAGGGACCGGTACTAGGGGGGTCCGTCTCTTGGGCGGACACGCACGCTCCTTGCTCAACGGGTAATTCAGGGTCAAAACACTTACCAGGCCGAACGTATCATCGCGTGCGCTTGTTCCCCGGGCGCGGGCGGGGAAGCGCGCGCGGAGGGTCGGATTCGAACCGATAGCAAAAGATGCTTGGCTTTCCGCCCTCCGCCATGACAATCTGTGCTTCCTCGAACACCGTGTGGTGATCAGCCCTCGTCGAGTACGCACGACCCGCGTACTGCGGCGAGGGGAGTACGCGCTCGCCGCGCCTCCTGCCGCAGGTGTCGCGAAGTTCATCCGTACGGGGGAGCGACCCGCGCCTTCCCGTCCGGAAGATTGGTACCGGGAACCCGCACCGCCGCAATGACGTTGACAACATCAGACGGGGGCAGCGTGTACGACAGCAGCCCTGATCCGGCCGACGCCGGCTCGCCCGAGGTGCCCGCATCGGACCTCCCAGCGCGCGAGAAGGAGACCATGCCTCGCACACTCGACGACTACGCCGTGTCGCTCGCCGCGTTGAAGGCCTACGACATCACCGGCGTTCGTCCACGCGACCTCCGCCGATTCCGCGATTCGGGCGAACTGCCGGACGGCGTGCCCGAGGCCGTCGTACTGCGCGCCCAACGCATCGTCGAGGAGGAACGGGACCGGCTGTTGCGCTTGACCACCGGTTCGTGAGCACCCGCCCCAATGCGCCGTACGCTCGTGCGGGGTGAGAGCGATCCCACACGGCAGCCCCGGCCGCCCGTGGCCGCGTCCGGTCGCCGTCCTCGATCACGCCGGCGCGCAGGCCCCGTCGGAAGTTCAGCCGCTCCCGTTGAGGTAGGCCAGCACCGCGAGCACGCGCCGATTCGTCTCGTCCGACGTGTCGATCGACAACTTCGCGAAGATGTTCGTGGTGTGCTTGCTGACCGCCCCCTCCGAGACGAACAGCCGGCTCGCGATCGCCGCGTTCGAGCAGCCCTCCGCCATCAGCTCCAGCACCTCGCGCTCGCGCGGCGTCAGTTGGGCCAGCGGTTTGTCCCGCACGTTGCGGGCCAGCAGCTTCGAGATCACCTCGGGGTCCATCGCGGTACCTCCCGACGCGACCCGGCGTACCGCGTCCACGAACTCGTCGGTGTTGAACACGCGGTCCTTGAGCAGGTAGCCGACCGCGCCGGTGCCGTCCGCGAGCAACTCCCGCGCGTACAACTGCTCGACGTACTGCGACAACACCAGGATCGGCAGCCCCGGGACACGCCGACGGGCCTCCAGGGCGGCCTGGAGGCCCTCGTCGGTGAAGGTCGGTGGCAGCCGGACGTCGACCACCGCGACGTCCGGCTTGTGCTCCACCAGTGCCCGCAGCAGCTCCGGGCCGTTGTCCACGGCGGCGACGATCTCGAAACCGTGGGCCTGGAGCAGGCGGACCAGACCGTCCCTCAGGAGGGCGAGGTCTTCCGCGAGGACAAGTCGCACGGCAGCTCCATGATCACAGTCGTCGGGCCGCCCTCGGGGGAATGCAGGGCGAGCGTCCCGTCGAATGTATCGAGTCGGCGCTCGATGCCGCGCAGACCGGTGCCCTTCATCAGGTCGGCCCCGCCGACGCCGTCGTCGGTGACGGTGATCCGCAACTTGCCCTCGGTGTACGTCAGATCGATCTCGACGTGTTGTCCACCGGAGTGCTTGGCCGCGTTGGTGAGCACCTCGGTGACCGCGAAGTAGGCCGCGGACTCCAGTGGGAGCTCGGGCCGCGCGGGCAGCGAGACGCGGACGTTGACGTCGAGCGGACTCTCCAGCGCCACCGCGCGCACCGCGTCGCCCAGGCCCCGGTCGGAGAGCACCGGCGGGTGGATGCCCCGGACCAGATCGCGCAGTTCGTGCAGGGCCTTGGCGGAGGCCGCGCGGGTCTCGGCGAGCAGCACGCGGGCCGCCTCCGGATCGCTGTTCATCAGCGCCTCCGCGGCGCCCAGGTTCATGCCCATCGCGACCAGGCGGGCCTGTGCGCCGTCGTGCAGATCGCGCTCGATCCGGCGCAGCTCGGCCGCCGAGGCGTCCACGGCGTCGGTCCGGCTCTCGGTCAGGTGCTGCACCCGCAGAGCCAGCGCGGCCTCCTTGGTGGGGGCGAGCAGGGACCGGTTCCACAGCGCGTTGACCCGCGCGAACCACGGTGCCAGGGCGAGGCCGAGGCCCATTTGCACCAGGCCCCACGGCACCGACAGGCCGGCCCGCTGCGAGCTGTCCACCTTGATGAACGTGTACCACTGCGACTCGACGTGCCGGTAGGCCACCTCCCACAGGAAGGGCATCAGCACGCCGTGCAGACCGTTCATGATCAGCATCATCGGGAAGCACGCGAGCAGCAGGCTCGACGGCAGGTACAGCAGTGCCCAGAGCAGGTCCCGCCAGGTGGCCCCCTCGGTGATCGTGCGCCGGGTGCGCCGCCACAGCCCGGTCACGCCCCCACCCGCCGGCAGCTGCCG
The DNA here is from genome assembly GCF_044765325.1 of Embleya sp. NPDC127516. NCBI lineage: Bacteria > Bacillati > Actinomycetota > Actinomycetes > Kitasatosporales > Streptomycetaceae > Embleya > Embleya sp. NPDC127516. Next base: position 394,774 of record NZ_JBIWJT010000002.1, read on the forward strand.
GTAGGGGGTCGCGATCGGGACGCCGGACCACGAGCCCATCGCGGTCCGGGTCAGGTTGGCGGTGGCGCGCAGCAGCAACATCAGCGGCAGGAAGAACAGCAGGCCGACGCCCAGCGGGATCAGTGTCATGAACACGACGCAGGTGATGAACAGCGCGAGGGTGGGAACGGAGAGGAAGACCAGGATGAAGCCGTGCCACGCCGACAGCAGGGCCCGACCGAGCCGCCAACCGGTCGCCGGTGGGTCGCCTCTGTGCGGCGTGAGCGTGCTCATGCGGGTTCCTCCCGTGGATGTGCCGTGCGCTGCTGGTGTCACCAGTGTCTCGGGCGACGACCGTGCAGGTCACTGGGGTGGCACCCCCGCGCGGGGTGGGCCTGGGCCCACCCCGCGGGTACGGGTCAGCCCGCGATCTCCGCGAGCAGTGCGGCCAGTTCCTCGGGGCGGGAGAACATCGGCCAGTGGCCGGTCGGCAGGCCGTGCACGCTCTTGACCTCGGCCGCCGCGAACTCCGCCATGAACGGGTGGCCCTGGGCGAGCATCGCCTCGACCTGCTCGGCCGGGAACATGCAGGTGATCATGTGCGCGGGCACCTTAAGCCGGGCCGCGTCGCCGACCTGCTGCGGACTGGCCGCGACCGCGTACGGCTGGGCCACCGCGTGCGTGCGCAGCGTCTCCAGGTCGGCCGGGGTGATCCCGTCGAGCATCGCGGGCTCGGCCGCCGGGTCCCAGGGGTAGGTGTAGCGGCCGTCGCCGCGCTCGGCCACCTCGGCCTCGATCCGGGCCCGCTCCTCGGGCTCGGTCAGGTCCAGGAGCGAGGTGCCCTCGGGCACCGGGCCCGCGTCCACGTAGACGATCCGGGCGATCCGGTCCGGGATCCGGCCCAGCGCCTCGTACCCGGTGAACGCGCCGCCGGAGTGGCAGACCAGGACCACGTCGCTCGACTCGCGCGCGGTGATCTCGGCGACCAGGGCGTCGGTCTGGGTGGCGAGGTCGATCCCGGTGGCGTCGGCGCCGTCGGCCGCCAGGCCCGGCAGGGTCACCGCGAGCACGTCGTGTCCGGCCGCGCGCAGCGGCTCGGCGACCCGGTCCCATGCCCACGCGCCGAGCCAGTAGCCGGGAACGAGAACGATGTTCGCCATGGTGGTGCTCCTCCAGTGGTGGTTCGGTGTGCGTTCGTGCGTGTCGCGTTCGTGCGTCCTTGCAAAAACGATCCTGGACCGCATACCTGACAGAACGCGACAGGTTTGTCGAAGGAGTCGTGACCGATGTCGGGTCCGGCGCGGTCAGAGCCAGTTGCGGCGCTTGAAGACGACGTAGAGGATCACGCAGACCAGAACCATCAGGCCGACCGCGAAGGGGTAGCCGAGGGTCCAGTGCAATTCGGGCATCTCGTCGAAGTTCATCCCGTACACGGTGCCGATCAGGGTCGGCGCGAACAGGATGGCGGCGTACGCGGAGATCTTCTTGACCTCCTCGTTCTGCGCGTTGCTGGCCGCCGTGAGTTGTCTCATCTCCTCGTTCTGGGCCTGGGTCACCACGATCGCGTTGACCCGCATGATGCCTTCGAGCAGCGACCGGAAGCCCGCCACCCGCTCCACGGCGATCGTCGCGTGGTCCTGGACGTCGCGCAGGTAGCGGCGGAGCTCCTGGTCCACGTGGTACTTGTCGAAGCCGGTGGACAGGTCGGTGAGCATGAGCAGGAGCGGTCGGGTCGCGCGCTGGAACTCGATCACCTCGCGGGAGAGTTCGTAGATGCGTCGGGAGACGTTCGGGGCGCCGAGGAAGGCCTCCGCCTCGATCTCGTCGATGTCGTTCTGCAGGCCGCCGACCACCGGGGCGTAGGCGTCCACGACGCTGTCCAGGATCGCGTACAGCACCGCCTCCGGGCCCTGGCGCAGGAGTTCGGGGCGGTCCTCGGCCCAGCGGCGGACGGCGGACAGGTCCGGTGATTCGGAGTGCCGGACGGTGACCACGAAGTTGCCGCCGAGGAAGACGTGCAGTTCGCCGAAATCGACCTCCTCGACGTCGTCGAGGTAGCGGGCCGCGCGCAGGACCACGAACAGCGTCTCGCCGTAGCGTTCCAGCTTGGGCCGCTGGTGGGCCACGATCGCGTCCTCGATGGCCAGCGCGTGCAGGTCGAACTCCTCGGCGGCGGAGAAGAGTTGGCTCTCGGAGGGGCGGTAGAGCCCGATCCAGGCCATGGCGCCGGGGCGGGCGTGCAGTTCGCGGTAGGTGTCGGCGAGGGTGGTCGGCGAGGCGACGCGGACGCCGGCCACGTAGATCGCCGCGTCGATCAGGCTGTGCTCGACCGGTGCCGGTTCGGGGACGTCCGCCGCGCGCGGGTCCATCGAGCGCTCGGGCGGCTCTTGCGATCCGGGCACACCGTGTCTGCGGGCGCGGAAGGGCAGACGCCGATCGGGCATGCGGGGCTCCGAGACACTGGGCGGCGATGGGCACGGACACGACGTCGGGCCGATCGCGCCAGGGAATCGCGATCGACCCGACCGTCGTATTGTCCATTTTTCCGCGCAGATATGACGTATTTATGCCATTTTGCGCCGTGCCACCGGGTGCGTCGGCGCCCGGGTCGCGCTCACGGCAGTTCGAACGGGCCCTTGCCCATCTGCTGCCGCACGGTGACCACCGGCGGGTTGACCAGGCCGCGGCGCTGCCAGTTGGCGCCGTCCACGACCAGCGTGTGGCCGGAGACGAAGCGGGCGTAGGGCGAGGCCAGGAAGGTCGCGGCCCAGCCCAGCTCGCGCGGCCGGCCGACCCGCATGGCGGGCTGGCAGGGGTCCTTGTCGTGGGTGCCGGCCAGATTCCCCTTGATGTCGGCGGTCATGTCCTCGTGCGGGAACAGGCCCGGGACCAGGCCGTTGACCTGGATCCCGTACGGACCCCACTCGACGGCGAGGGTCTCGACCATGTTCTTGACGCCCGCCTTGGCGGCGGCGCTGTGCGCGAAGCCGGGGCCGCCGGTCCAGGCGTAGGAGGCGCCGATGTTGACGATCGAGCCGGGCGTGCCGGCCGCCAGATGCCGGCGGGCGAACTCGCGGGCGCAGAAGTAGGTGCCGTTGAGCGTGATGTCCACGACGGTGCGCCACGCGTTGGGCGACATCTCCTCGGCGGGGACCGGGAAGTTGGCCGCCGCGTTGTTGATCAGGACGTCCGGCAGGCCGAACGTGTCGACGGCCGCGTCGAAGGCCGCCGCGATGTCGGCCGGCTCGCGGATGTCGCAGGCCACCGTGCGCACCCGTGCGCCGGTCTCGGCCAGCGCCTCGCGGGCGGCCTCGAGGTGGTCCTCCTTGCGGCTGGCCACCACCAGGTCGGCGCCCAGCCGGGCGAACTCGATCGCGATCGCCTTGCCCAGGCCGGTGCCGCCTCCGGTGACGAACACCGTGCGGCCCGTGTACGTACCGGCCGGCAGCGCGGCGGCGCCCGGGGCGGGTGGTTCGGGCAGGCCGATGATGCCGTCGGATGCCTCGGTCATGGGGGTCAGCTCCCGGTGTAGTGGGCGGGCCGGCGTTCGGCGCGGGCGGCGCGGAACTCGGCGTAGTCGTCCGACTTGTTGACGAAGGTCTGCGCGATCAGTTCCTCGGCCATCGAGGCGCGCACGGCGGGTTCGGCGAGATGGCCGAGCACGCGTCGGGCCATCTTGATGGTCACCGCCGGCGCGGCGGCGATCCGCTCGGCCATCTCGCGCACCGTGGCGTCCAGTTCGTCGGCGGGCACCACACGCGAGACGATGCCGTGCGCGTACGCCTCGGCGGCGTCCATCGGGCGTCCGGTGAGCACCAGGTCGGCGGTCACTCCCGGGCCGCAGATCTGGAACAGCCGACCCACGCCGCCGGTGTCCGGGATCACCCCGTGGGTGGTCTCCGGCAGCATGAACCGGGCACCCTCGGCGGCCACCCGGATGTCGCACAGCAGCGCGCGCTGGAAGGACGCGCCGATCGACCAGCCCTGGCAGGCCACCAGGACCGGCGCGGGCAACTCGAAGAGCTGCTGCACGCCGCGATGCCCGCGGGTCATCAGCTCGTGGTGTGTCAACTCCACCCGGTGCCCGCCGATCGAGGACACGTCCCGACCGGACGAGAAGGACTTGCCCACCGCGCGCCAGATCACCGCGCGCACCTCGGGCCGCTGCCGCAGCTCGCCGAGGATCTGCCACAACAACCGGTCCATGTCGTCGTCGAACGCGTTGTGCTTGTCCGGGTTGTTGTTGGTGATCGTCGCGATCGGGCCGTCGTAGTCGAGAAGCACCTTGTCCGCCATGACACCCTGGGATATCCCAACCCCGCGCAGGAATCGAGGGGCACGGCGCCCGCGGGGACCGCAAGCGGGCAAGATCACAGCCGGCGCCTCACCGGCCCGCGAACGGGCCGGGGCGGCGGCGTGGGCGGGTCAGGGGTTGCGCTGGGTCAATCCGTAGAAGTTGCCCTCGTTGTCGCGGAAGGTGGCCCACCAGCCCCATTCCTGCTGGGCGGGCTTGTCCGGGAAGTCGATGCCCTTGGCGACCAGTTCGCGGTACGTGCTTTGGATGTCGTCACAGGTGAACAGCACGTTGTTGAGCGAGCCGACCTTCTCCATGTCGAACCGGTGGCTGAACAGGATCAGCGTGATGGCGTCGCCCGGGGCACGGACCTCGATCCAGCGCGGGCTGCCGGCTTCGCCCATCGGCGTGTCCATGACCTCCTCGAAGCCCATCTTGTCGACCCAGAAGCGCTTCGCCGCGTCCTGGTCGTCGACATTCAGCGAGACCTTTCCGACCTGCACCATGTGCACTCCCTCGGCTGGCGCCACCGGCCCTCGGCGGCGCTACGGCCGGTGTTCGACCGGCTCGCCGAACAGTGCCTCCTGACTCACCGTCGCAAACAGCGCGCCCGACGCGTCGAAGAGCCGGCCGTGCACCGTGCCGTGCGCGGCGTGCAGCGTGGTGCCCTCCTGGTCGTACAACCACCAGCGGTCCGCGCGGAACGGGCGATGGAAGCGGATCGAGTGGTCCAGGCTGGCCCGCGGGATCCAGCGCCGGCCCAGGGCCTGCGCGTGCGGCAGCACCAGCGTGTCCAGGATGCTCAGGTCGGTCGCGTACGCGATCGCGCACGCGTGCAGCAGCGCGCGCTCCGGCAGATCGCCGTCGACACGACACCACAGCGCGTTGTGCGGCGGGCGCGCGGTGCATGTCTCGTCGGCCCAACTCGGCGGCTCGACGAAGCGCAGGTCCACCGGGTTGTAGCGGACCAGCCCGGGCCGGCGCAACGGGCCGTTCAGCGCCGCCAGCCGCTGCGCGAGGGTGGGCAGCGTGGTCGGGTCGGGCGCGGCGGGCGCGCTCGGGGCGTGCGCGAACGGCGTCTCGGGTCGGGTCACCCGGAAGGACGCGACCAGGTGTACGACCACCTTGTCCGCCTGGAGCACGTCGACCAGCCGATGGCTGAGCGTGCGGCCCTGGAGGGTGCGGGTGACCCGGTAGGTCAGCGGCAGCGTCGAGTCGGCCGGCCGCAGGAACGAGGTGTGCAGCGAGTGCGGCACACGATCGGCGTCGACGGTGGCCCCGGCGGCGGCCAGCGCCTGCGCGACGAGCCAGCCGCCGAAAACCCGAAAGGCGTCCGGATCAGGGCTTTTACCCTCGAATAGATCGGAGTTGAGTCGGGTCGGCTCAACTTCTTCGACGAATCGGGTGACGTCGCTGCTCATGACTGCTAGTACAGCAAGGTGAGCCGCGACATCGACGACGAGGGGCATGGTGGGCGCGTGGCGTGGGGTGCGGTAAAGGTGCTCGGGGACCGCAACGCGAGTCTGTACCTGAGCGGGGTGGTGGTCTCCGGCTTCGGCAGCAGCGCGATGTCGCTCGTCGCGGGAGTCTGGGCCAAGACGCTGACCGGCTCGGACAGTGTGGCCGCGTTGATGGCACTCGGGGTGTTCGCGCCGTCCCTGCTCGGGCCGTTGCTGGGCACGGTCGTCGATCGATGGCCGGCCAAACGGGTGCTCCTGGTCACCAACCTGGTGCTCGCGGTGTTGTTGACCACGACGCTGACCGTGCGCTCGGCCGATCAGGTGTGGATCCTGTTCGCGGTGATGTGTGGCTACGGGGTCGGCTTCGTGCTGCTGGACGCGGCCGAGTCGACCGCGCTCGCCGCCGGTGTCGCGCCGGGCATCCTGGGCGACCTGAACGGGATACGGCTCAGCGCCTCCGAGGGGATGAAGCTGATCGCGCCGTTGGCGGGCGCGGGTCTGTTCGCGTGGGCCGGTGGACACACCGTCGCGCTGCTGGACGCGGGCACGTTCGTGCTCGCGGCCGGCGTGTTCGCGCTGATGCGCTTCGACCGGCCGGTGCGGGTCGAGGTCGAGGAAAGCGGGTGGTGGAGCAGGACCACGGCGGGCGTGGGCTACCTGTGGGCGCACCGTCCGCTGCGCCGACTGGTGCTCTCCGGCGGCCTGGCGATGGTGGTGTCCGGGATCAGCGGTGGTGCCATCTACGCCGTGGTCGACCAGGGGCTCGGCCGCCCACCGGCGTTCGTGGGCGTGTTGTACGCGGCGCAGGGCGCCGGGTCGGTGGCGGTCGGGCTGTGCGCCGGCGCGCTGATCCGTCGGCTCGGCGCGCGCGGGTTCGCGGTACTGGGCCTGGCGCTGTTCGCGGTCGGGGTGGGGTTGCGCGCGGTGGAGTGGCTGCCGGTGGTGCTGGCCGGGAGCGTGGCGATCGGGTTCGGGCTGCCCGCGGTGCACGTGGCGGCGATGACCGTGCTGCAACGGGAGACGCCGGGGCATCTGGTGGGGCGGGTCGCGGCGACCGCCGGGACCCTGATGTTCGCGCCGACGGCGTTCGCCATCCTCGGCGTGGCGGGCCTGTTGGCGGTGGTGGACCACCGGGTGATCCTGCTCGCCACGGCGGTCCTGGGCGGCGTGGTCGCGCTGTACTGCGCGGCGGGTCGCGACGAGCGGGGGCCGGCCGGGGAGCAGGCGCAGACGGAGGAGGCGCGGGATTCGCGGCACGTGTGACGCACGCATGTCCTAGGTCGAGGGCGGCTTGCCACCTACGATGATCCGCATGTATGAACCGGCGGAAATCCCGGCTGAGCTGGTTGCCCTCCAGCGGGACCGCGACCACGCGGCCGACGTCGTCACGACGTTCGCGCGCGAGAACCCCGGGCGGCTCGACGCCGAACTGACCCGTCAGTGGTCGGCGGCCGTGCGGGCGGAACGCAACGCCATACACGCGCTGCACGCGCACCCGATGATGGTGCTGGGGCCGAACCGGTTCAAGATCATGCGGGCGCTGCGCGCCGCCGCCAAGCTCACCTGACGACGGCCCGACCGCGACAGGGGCAAGAGAGCGTCGGGCCGGACCGCCGAAGGACGAAGGTTACGCGCCCGCGCCGACAACCGCTCCGGAGAGCACGCACCGCGCCGTCTTGGACGCGTCTTCGATGCGTTTTCGATGTTTCTTGCTTGAAACGTCTTGCGTGCTTTGGTGAATCGATGCCTCGATGTGCATCGATATGTCGGCGTGCATTGACGCGTCGGTGTGTGCGGCGGTGTGTCGGTGTGTCCGCGCGGCGACGACACCGCGGGCGCGCGGGCGGCCGTCACGCGGTGGCGCTTCCCGGGCAGAAGGTGCGGCGGTAGTTCTGCGGAGTGGTGCCGCGACGGCGCAGGAAGTGGTGACGCAGCGTCGCGGCGCTGCCGAAGCCGGAGCGTTCGGCGACGGCGTCGATCGGCAGGTCGGTCTCCTCCAGCAGTTCCTGGGCCAGCAACACGCGCTGCGCGGTGAGCCACTCGTAGGGCGTGGTGCCGATCTCCTGCTGGAACCTGCGGGCGAAGGTACGCGGTGACATCAGCGCGTGTTCGGCCATCTGATCGACCGTCACGTCCCGGCCCAGGTGCCGCTCCATCCAGGTGAGCGTGGCCTGGAGTGGGCTGCCGGACCGCTCGGGCAGGGGACGGGAGATGTACTGCGCCTGGCCGCCCTCGCGGTGCGGCGGGACGACCATGCGCCGGGCGATCGCGTTGGCCACGCGGGTGCCGTCCTCCAGGCGGACCAGGTGCAGGCACGCGTCGATGCCGGCGGCCGTGCCTGCGCTGGTGATCACCCGGCGGTCCTCGACGTAGAGCACGTCCGGCTCGACGACGGCCCGGGGGAACATGCGGGCGAGACGGTCGGTGTACTTCCAGTGCGACGTGCAGCGGCGGCCGTCGAGCAGGCCGGCCCGGCCCAGCGTGAACGCGCCGGTGCACACGCTCATGATCCACGCGCCGCGCGCCTCCGCGGCGCGCAGCGCGTCCAGGAGCCGGGGATCGGGCAGCGCGTTCTCGTCGTGCTCGGCGGCCGCGGGGATCGCGATCAGGTCCGCGTGCGCGACCCGGTCGAGGCCGTGTTCGGCGAACAGGTCGTAACCGGCCTTGGTGCGGATCCGGCCGGGGGTGACCGCGCACACCGCGAAGTCGTAGACCGGGCAGCCCTCCTCGCTCCGGTCGATGCCGAATACCTCGCACAACACCCCGAGTTCGAAGGGTGCGACGCCGTCCTGAACGATCGCGACCACGTTGCGCAACATGCGTCCAGCATGCCGGCAGTCGACCCCAGATGGCAGGATATTGCGCCCATCAGGCAGTCCTGCCACTCGATGTATGCGCAAGCATCGGGCAGTCTTGGGGCATGACGATTTTGGCGGTTTTCCTGGTGATCACAGTGGTTCTCGGTGCCCTGTCGGCCGTGGGGCGGTCGGCCGATACACGCGATGCGGACAAGTACCGGTCGTGGCACCACTGAGCGTCGCGGAGGTGCCTCCGCCGCGACGGGAGCGAATGACCGCGCGCCCGGCCCAAGGGACATGGGCCGGGCGCGCGGTGTGTTCCGGAGCGACCGGGAGGGCCGATCGCTCGCGAGCGCCTGTCTCAGTTGCGGCGCTTGAGTGCCCGCCAGACGAAGAAGATGATGATCGCGACGATGATGATGCCGATGATCCCGAAGATGAACTTTCCGGCCTTCTTGAAGAAGCCCTTCTTCTTTTTCTTCGACTTCGACTTCTTGGTCGGGTGGTTCTGCTGCGCGGCGGCCCGATGCGACGTGGTCCGAGCCGAGGTGTCCGCGACCGTCTGCATGCCGGTCGTGGTGAGCCCCGTGGATACCGACGTGGACGAAACCTGGCGAACCTGCGCCTGAGCCGGCGCGGACGCGGCCTGGGCCGGTACGGCGGTCAAGACCGCCGCGAACACGGCGAGCAGAATCGGACCGGCGAGACGCCGAAGAACACGATGAACCATCTGACAAGCCCCCATTTCAACCCCGCGGAACACGCGCCTCGCGGAGCCGCTTCGACCCCGTGGTGGGCCGATAGCGGCGCGAATCTACCCGACACGCCAGTTCTCACGTGCCGGAAAGAGTCAAGATTTGGTTCGGACGCGACCCATGCGACACGTGTCAACGACGATTCCGGTACGCTGACGACTCATCAGGTTGTGGCAGCCCGGATGCCGGTGAGGGGTGTCCGGGCTTCCCAATCGACCTTTGCGGCGCGGGTGCCCTGCGCATCGCACTCACGGATGTCGTGTCTTCGCTCGCCTTGGCGGCCATCGCCCGGTGACAGGGGCTGCCCGGCGCGGGGTCCCTGCGGGCGGGCCTGAACGAGACGGTGCGGAGCGGCATCCCGAAGGTGTGGCCGCTCCGACGGATCACGGCCGATCACGGCTCGATGACTCAGGGTCGGATTCGCGCGCACGGCGACACGGTGGGCCGCACCCGTGGTCGTCCCGTCCCGGTGCCGCACGTGTGGCGGGAGGGGCTGTCGGGGGACCCGGCTCTGCCATGTGGGCTCTCGCCCGGGCCGGAAATTCCGTGGGCGGCTTCGGGGTTCGTGGCTAGGGTGATGATGTCCGGGTGCGCGGGCGGCGGTTACTTCTTCAAACCGAGTCCACCGTTGCCGCTTTGATCTCCGGATCTTTGGATTTCGACAATTTCATACGCACCTCCCGGTGCGCAGACGACGGTTCCTTCTGGATCTGATGGTCGCGGGTTCGAGTCCCGCTCGGCCGCCCGAGGGCGGCAGGTAGCTCAGATGGAAGAGCATCAGCTGTGTCCGTCGTCGCTTTCGATCTCGGGAGGACGACGTCGTGGGGTGCCCGGTGCGCAGTTCGGGATTTCTTCCAGTTCCGGGTTCGAATCCCGGTCGGCGGCCCTCGGGTCGTCGGTAGCTCAAGGGTAGAGCGCCCTGAAGCCCGGCCGCCCTGATCTCGGGCACCCTCGCGACGTTCGACCCTTCCCCCACCCTCCGGGGGCCACCTCATGTCTCGCTACAACACCCGTTCGGCGCGCCCGCGTGCCGCCGATCCGATCACCACCACCGGCCGCACCACGACCCACGAGGGTGGCGCCGCCTATACCCGCGACACACGCGGCGAGTTGCTCATGCTCGCGGTCGTGAACATGGTCGGCAACGACACGTTCTACGAGAGCGCCGGTGTCCGGGACGACCGCTTCACCGCGCTCGTGCGCACCGTCGCGGTGGAACACCCGGCCTGGATGGTCGAGTTCGTGCGGTGGCTGCGTGGCGAGGCGAACATGCGCAGCGCCGCCCTGGTCGCGGCGGCCGAGACGGTCAAGGCCCGCCTGGACGCGGGCGCGCCGGCCGTACCCGGGTACTCGCGCCTGGTCGTCGACGCCGCGCTACAGCGTGCGGACGAGCCGGGCGAGCTGATCGGCTACTGGACCTCGCACTACGGCCGCGCCATTCCCAAGCCGATCAAGCGCGGTGTCGCGGACGCCGTCCGCCGCCTGTACGGCGAACGCTCACTGCTCAAGTACGACACCGCGTCCAAGGGCTACCGGTTCGCCGACGTGCTGAACCTGGTCCACGCCGCGCCCGCGGCGGACAAGCCGTGGCAGGGCGAGTTGTTCGGCTACGCGCTCGATCGGCGCCACCACCCGGACGAGGCCGTGCCGTCCGCCGCCCTGCGCATGGTGACGGCCAACGCCGGGTTGCGCGCCGCCGCGGCCTCGGACCCGCGGGTGCTGCTGGACGCGGACGCGTTGGCGGCGGCCGGCATGACGTGGGAGGACGCGCTGTCGCTCGCGGGGGCGCGGGTGGACAGGGCGGAGCTGTGGTCGGCCCTAGTGCCGTCGATGGGTTACATGGCGCTGCTGCGCAATCTGCGCAACCTGGACGAGGCGGGGGTGCCGGACCACGTCGCGGCACAGGTCGCGGAGCGGCTGGCCGACCCCGAACAGGTGGCCCGGTCCCGGCAGTTCCCGTACCGGTTCCTGTCCGCCCACCGCGCGGCGCCGTCGCTGCGCTGGGGGCACGCGCTGGATGTGGCGCTGAACGCGTCGTGCGCGAACGTGCCCGCGCTGACCGGCCGCACGCTCGTCCTGGTCGACACGTCCGCCAGCATGACGTCGCCGGTCTCCGCGCGCTCGCAGGTCCGGCACGTCGACGTCGGTGCGCTGTTCGGCGCGGTGCTCGCGCGCCGGGGCAACGCGGTGGACCTGGTCGGTTACGCCGACGGACACTTCGAGCACAGGCTCACCCGGGGCGGATCCGTGCTGCGCGACATCGAGGCGTTCACCGCGCGGATCGGCGAGGTCGGACACGGCACCGAGACCGTCGCGGCGCTGCGGGCGGCCTACCGGGGGCACGAGCGGGTGGTGATCATCTCCGATATGCAGGCGTTCGCCCACCCCGGATACGGCGGCCGCTCGTCCGGCGGGACCGGGATCTCGGTGTCGGACGCGATACCCGCGACGGTGCCGATGTTCGGGGTCGACACCACCGGCTACGCCGCGACCTCGATCGAGGTCGCTACGCCGAACCGCCACGAGATCGGCGGATTCAGCGACCGGATGTTCACCATGCTCGACCTGATGGCGCGGGGACGCGACGCCGGTTGGCCGTGGGAGCACGCGCGCGACTGAGCGCGGCGGGGTCGGCGGAGCGTCGTTCGCTTCGCCGACCCCGGTGCTCAGCCGGCGACGACCGCGCGCAGGCTTTCCTTGAGGGAGCCCATCGTGGCCAGGACGGCGGTCGGCTCGTAGCCGCAGTGGGCCATGCAGTTGTCGCAGCGCGGGTCCTTGCCGCGGCCGTAGTTCTCCCACTCGGTGTCGGTGAGCAATTCCTTGTAGCTCTGCACGTAGCCGTCGCCCATCAGGTAGCACGGCTGCTGCCAGCCGAGCAGAGAGTAGGACGGGATGGCCCACGGCGTGCACTCGAAGTCGCGCTTGCCCTCGAGGAAGTCGAGGAAGAGCGCGGAGTGGTTGAGCCGCCACTTCTTGCGGTTGCCACCGGCGAAGGCGGAGGCGAACAACTTCCGGGTCTGCTCGACGCCCAGGAAGCGGTTCTGCACCGGGGCCTTCTCGTAGGCGTAGGCCGGGGAGATCTGGATCCGGTCGACCTTGAGGTCGTCGTTGAGGAAGTTGAGCACGTCCACGATGCTCTCGGGGGAGTCCGTGTTGAAGAACGTGCTGTTCGTGTAGACCTGGAATCCGGCGGCCTTGGCCATCTTGACCGCGGCCACGGCCTCGTCGAAGACGCCTTCCTTGTCCACCGCCTGGTCGTGCTTCTCGCGCAGGCCGTCGATGTGCACCATCCACGCGAAGTTCTTGTTCGGCTTGAACTTGTGCAGGTGCTTGGGCAGCAGCACGGCGTTGGTGCAGATGATCACGAACTTCTTGCGCTTGAGCAGTTCCTCGACGATCTGGTCGATCTGCTTGTGCATCAGCGGCTCGCCGCCGGCCAGCGACACCATCGGAGCGCCGCACTCCTCGACGGCCGCGACGGCCTGCTCGACCGACATGCGCTTGCGCAGCACATCGTGCGGTTGCTGGATCTTGCCGCAGCCGCCGCACTTGAGGTTGCAGGCGAACAGCGGCTCGACCTCCACGATCATCGCGAACTTGTCGACCCGCTTGATCTTCTGCTTGACCAGATGAGTGCCGATTTTCACAGCCAGGTTCAGCGGCAGGCCCATGACCGTCGCGTCCTCTCTATCCCCGAACCCGGGGGCGTCGGCGTCCGCTGAAACTCGACTCGGCGTGGCGTCGTTGCCCGGGTGTGCCCGATGATGACAACATCTTCAACATACAGGCTGTACGTCACGTGGGGGTTGTATGGCGGTCACGCGTCGGGCACAACATGTCGCGGACACCCGCGCGGCCCTGCTGGCAGCGGCACGTGAGTTGTTCGCGACCCAGGGATACGCGCAGACCGGCACCGAGGAGATCGTGGCCAGGGCCCGGGTCACCCGGGGCGCGCTGTACCACCACTTCAAGGACAAGGCCGATCTGTTCCGCGCGGTGATGGAGACCGTCGCGGCGGACGCGGCCCAGACGCTGGTCGCCCACGAGATGCGTCATGCCCAGGACCACCCCAGCGAACCGTGGGATCAGTTGCGACACGGATTCCAGTCGTTCCTGGACGTGTGCACGACCGGGGACTTCCAGCGGATCGTGCTGGTGGACGGGCCGGCGGTGCTCGGGCCGGGGTCCTGGGACGCGCTGGTGGACGAGCACGGACACGGGCTGCTCGCGGCGTGGCTGCGACAGGCGATGGACAACGGCGAGATCGACGAACTGCCGGTGCCGCCGCTGGCCCGGTTGTTGGCGTCGTTGATCTCCGAGGCGAGCATGTACACCGCGCGCGCCGCGGATCCGGCGCTCGCGCGGCGCGAGGTGGGACAGGTCATCGATCGAGTGCTGGCCGGGCTGCGCAAGGGCTGACCGCTCGGGTGTGCCGGCCGGACTGCCGGAGGAGCCGACCGATCGGTGCTCGCGCCCTGTGGTCTCGTGGTCACCGCGCGAGCACGGCGGACATCACCGCCTTCGCGATCGGGGCGGCGAGGCCGCCGCCGGTGATGTCGGCGCGGTCGGCCGCGCCGTCCTCGACCACGACGGCGACCGCGACGGCGGGTTTGGCGTCGGCGTCGGCCTTGGCGTACGCGATGAACCACGCGTAGGGCACGGCCCGGTTGCGTTCGCCGTGCTGGGCGGTGCCGGTCTTGCCGCCGACGATCGCGCCGTCGATCCGAGCGTTGCCGCCGGTGCCGTTGGTGACCACGTCCTGCATCATCTTCTGGAGTTGGCGTGCGACCGGCGGGGAGACCGCGCGGGCCAGGGTCTCGTGGTGGGTTGCCTGCACGGTGCTGCCGTCGCCGCGGGTGAGTCGTTCGACCAGATACGGCCGCATCACGTCGCCGTCGTTGGCGATGCCGGCGGCGACCATCGCCATCTGGAGCGGGGTGGCCCGTGTGTCGAACTGGCCGATCGAGGACAGCGCTGTTTGCGGGCGGTCGGGGCTCCTCGGGAACACGCTCTCGGTGACCGCGACCGGGATGCGCAGTTTCGGGTCGCCGAAGCCGAACGCTTTGGCCTGACGGCGCATCACCTCGGCGCCCATGTCGACCCCGAGCTTGGCGAACACGGTGTTGCAGGACACCGACAGGGCGTGCCGCAGCGACGCGTTGCGGCAGCCGTTGGCCTCGTTGCCCAGGCGCGTCTGCGTTTCGGGCAGGGGGTAGGGGTCGGGTGATTCGGTCGGTTCGTCGGGGTCGGCGACCGTGCCGGAGCCGAGCGCGGCGGCGGCGGTGACCACCTTGAAGGTGGAGCCCGGGGGATAGGTCTCGCGCAGGGCCCGGTTGAGCATCGGGCGGTCGGGGTCGGTGTCCAGCGCGGTCCACGCGGTACGGGTCGCCTTGTTCGCGGCGGCGAGCCTGCCCGGGTCGTAGGAGGGGGTGCTGACCAGCGCCAGGATCGCGCCGGTGGTGGGGTCGATCGCGACCGCGGCGCCCTTGTTGCCGGTGCTCGCGAGACCGGCGAACGCGGCCTGTTGGGCGGCGGGCAGGATCGTGGTGGCCACATTGCCGGCGGGGCTGCGCTTGCGGGTGACGGCGGTGATCACCGGCCACGCGCCCAGGCGCGGATCGGTGCCGGCGAGCAGGTCGTCCTCGACGCCTTCGAGCAGTGTGGTCCCGTAGAGCTGGGACGCGTAGCCGGTGACCGGCGCGTAGAGCGGGCCGTCGGTGTAGCTGCGGCCGTAGGCCAGGTCGGAGGAGGCGTCCATGTGCGGGGAACCGGTGATCGGCCGGTCGGCGACCAGGATGTCGCCGCGCGGCTCCTGGTAGCGGACGATCTGCGGGCGGCGGTTGCCCGTCATGTGGTCGTAGGCGTCGGCCTTGTGCGCCTGGAGCCAGGTCGCGTTGCCGAGCAGTGCCAGGAGCAGCAGCAGGCAGAATCCGGCGGCTCGTCGGGCGGTGACGATCACGCGGGCACCTCCTCGGGCAGCGGGGCCGGTTCGTCGATCGGCGCGAGTGGTCGGCGGCCGCGGTCGCTGACCTTCATCAGCAGCGCGATCAGTGCCCAGTTGGTCACCACGGACGAGCCGCCCTGGGCGAGGAAGGGCATGGTCATGCCGGTGAGCGGGATCAGCGCGGTCACCCCGCCCGCGACCACGAACACCTGGATCGCCAGGACGGCGGAGAGCCCGTACGCGAGCAGTGAGCCGAACGCGTCCGGCGCGGTCAGGCCGGCCCGGAAGCCGCGCGCGACCAGCAGCGCGTAGAGCACGAACAGCGCGGCGAGGCCGGTGAGTCCGAGTTCCTCGCCGACCGTGGCGAGGATGAAGTCGCTCTTGGCGGCGAAGCCGACCAGGATCGAGTGGCCGAGTCCGAGTCCGGCGCCGAGCAGGCCGCCGGCCGCGAAACAGAACAGCGACTGGGCGAGTTGGCCCGGCCCCAGCCCCGCGTGGATGCTCGCGAACGGGTCCAGCCAATTCTGCACGCGAAGGTGCACGTGAGGTTCCGCGGAACCGACGACGAACGCGCCGAGGGCGATCAGGATCAGGCCGACCAGGATCCAACCGATCCGGGCGGTCGCCACGTAGAGCATCACCACGAACGCGCCGAAGTAGAGCAGGGACGTGCCCAGATCGCGTTCCAGCACCAGGATGCCGACCGAGGCCAGCCACACCGCGACGACCGGACCCAGGTCGCGACCGCGGGGCAGGTTCACGCCGCAGAATCGGCGCCCGATCATCATCAGTGTCTCGCGCGTGGTGGCCAGGTAGGACGCGAAGAAGACGACCAGGATGATCTTGGCGAACTCGCCGGGCTGCAATGAGAACGGGCCGAGCCGGATCCACACCTTCGCGCCGTTGATGGCCGGGAAGAAGACCGGGACGATCATCAGGAACAGTGCCACGGTGGCCGCGAGGTAGGAGTATTTACCCAGGGCGCGGTGGTCGCGCACGGCGATCATCACCACCGCGAACAGGATCACCCCGATGGCCGACCACATCAGTTGCGAGGACGCGGCCTGCACCTTCGGCGTCTCCAGATCGAGCCGGTAGATCAGCACCAGGCCCAGGCCGTTGAGCAGCGCGGCGATCGGCAGCAGCACCGGATCGGCGTACGGCGCGAAGCGGCGCACCAGAAGGTGGGCGACCAGGACCAGGAAACCCAGCCCGAGGCCGTACTTCGCGGTGTCCTGGGGAATGGAGCCGTGTTTGGCCAGGCCGACGTTGGCATAGGCGCAGACGGGGACCAGGACCGCGAAGACGAGCAGCAGGAGTTCGGTGTTGCGGCGCGTGGGCGGCAGGGGTTCCCCTGCTGCCGCCTCGCGCCGCCGCCATCTGGACATGGGCTCTGGAATGCCCACAAGTGACCGTGGGTAATCGAAGGGTTGCGCTCGGGGTCAGGCGTCGCGCCGGCGCACCACGATCAGCGCGGTGGCCGCCGCGGCGATCGCCCACAGCGCCATCACCCCCAGGCCCGCCCACGGGTCGAGTTCGTAGGCGTTGAAGTCGCGCAGCCGCATGATGCGTTGCCCGGCCCGGTCCGGCAGGAATCTGGCCGCCTCGCGCACGCCGGGTATCGCGGTGAGCGCCGCGGTGCCCAGCAGGATCAGCGGTATCAGCAGACCCATCGAGGCCATCGGCGTGCGCAGCACGAAGGTGACGCCGGCGCAGATGACCGCCAGCAGCACCAGATAGGCCCCCTGGCCGAAGGCCGTGCGCCAGGTCTCCGCGGTGGTCAGCGAGATGTCGCCGGCGGGGAGGAACACCCGGGCCGCCAGCGTGCACGCAAGGCTGGAGACGACGCCCGTGACCAGTGCCACCGCGGTGATCACGGTCAACTTCGCGGCGGCGAACACGCGGCGATCGGGCACCGCCGCGAGCGAGGCGTGGATGGTGCCGCTGCCGTACTCGCCCGCCACGGCCAGCACCGCGAAGGCCACCAGTGCTATCTGGCCGAGGTTGACGCCGTAGTGCACGAGCGTGAAGGGGTCGTATTCCGTGCCGTCCTCGCGGCGTTGGCCCTCGGCGACGAACGCGTCGACCAGTGCGCCGACGCCGACGGTCAGCAGCACCACGACCACCGGCAACCACCGGGTCGAGGGCACTGTGCGGATCTTGGTCCACTCGGCGTGCAGCGCCGCCGGGAACGAGTCGCGCGCCTGTGTCGTTGCCGTGCTTGCCGTGCTCATGCGCGGCCACCTCCCACGAACTGTTCGTGTCCGGCGGTCAGCCGGAGAT
The DNA here is from genome assembly GCF_044765325.1 of Embleya sp. NPDC127516. NCBI lineage: Bacteria > Bacillati > Actinomycetota > Actinomycetes > Kitasatosporales > Streptomycetaceae > Embleya > Embleya sp. NPDC127516. The sequence continues at coordinate 412,287 of NZ_JBIWJT010000002.1, forward strand.
AGACGTCTTCCAAGGACTCGCCCTCGCCGACGAACTCGGTCATCGAGGTGTCGGCCAACAGGCGCCCGCCGGCGATCACCACGAGGTGTCCGGCGGTCAGCGCCATCTCGCTCATGAGGTGGCTGGAGAGGAACACCGTGCGTCCCTCGGCGGCCAGCGACCGGATCAGGTCGCGGATCCACCGGATGCCCTCCGGGTCGAGCCCGTTGACCGGTTCGTCGAAGATCAGCACCTGCGGATCGCCCAGCAGCGCGGCGGCGATGCCCAGGCGCTGGCGCATCCCGAGCGAGTAGGTGCCGGCCCGGCGCCGGGCCGCGTCGGTCAGGCCGACCCGGTCCAACACCTCGTCCACCCGGGAGTCCGGTATGCGATTGGACCGCGCGAGGTAGAGCAGGTGGTCGCGGCCCCGGCGGCGTCGGTGCACCGCTCCCGCGTCGAGCAGCGCTCCCACATGGCGCAGCGGCTCGCGCAGCTCGCCGTAGACCCGGCCGCCGACGGTGGCGGTTCCGGAGGTGGGCCGGTCCAGACCCAGCACCATCCGCAGGGTGGTGGACTTGCCCGCGCCGTTGGGCCCGAGGAAGCCGGTCACCGTGCCTGCGGCGACCTCGAAGTCGAGGTCGTCGACCGCGAGAACGTCGCCGTAACGCTTGGTCAGGTTCCGGATGCGGATCATCTGCGGTGCTCCCTCTGCTGCCTCGGAGTGGTCTCACCGCCCGGTTGCTGCGGTGCCTCAAGACTGCGATTCGGGAGCCCTGCGTCGGATCCCCCGACCGTGGGGACGGTCTCCCCCGGGTGGGGGAGGCCGCGCGCACGACGACCCGGCAGGATGGCGGCATGTCCCGGATCGCGCCGCTTCGCACCTCGCTCGCCCGCCTCGCCCACCCGCTCGTCGCGGGGAGCACCTACACGCGTGGCTTCCACCTGTTCACGGCGCTGGCGCTGGGCGTTGCGGTCGCTCTGGTGTATCCCGGCCTGGAGGACAACGGCGGGGTCGCCGACGGGCTCGCACTGCTGACCGCCCCGATTCCGATCCTGGTGGCGTTCGGGCTGCTCGCCGAGGCGCGCCGGTTCGAGGGCTTCCTGGCTCGGCTGCTGCTGCGCCCCGGCGACGAGAGCGACATCGCGGTGACCCGGTCCCAGGGATGGGCGGATCGGTGGCGCACCGCACTGTGGCTGGTGCTGCGGGTCGAACTGGCCTGGCTCGGCCTCGCGGTCGTGGGCCAGGCGGTGTTCACCGGGATCGCGATGATCGTGGCACCGGCCACGGACGGGGGCTTGAAGTTCAGCGGGCTCACCTTCGCGGGCGGTGCCGGGCACTGGTGGTTGATCCCGCTCGGCCTGCTCGTCATCGTCGCGGCGATCTACTACCTGGCGGGCGTGGGTTGGCTGCTGACCCGGCTCGGTACCAAGCTGCTCGGGCCGTCCGCGAGCGAGCGGCTCGCGATAGCCGAGCGTCGGACCGAGCAACTGCTCGAACACAATCGGCTCGCCCGAGAGCTGCACGACTCGATCGGCCACGCGTTGTCGGTGACGGTGCTCCAGGCCGGCGCCGCCCGGCAACTGCTCGACACCGACCCCGGCTTCGCGGACCGGGCACTCGAGGCGATCGAGGAGACCGGTCGGCAGGCCCTGGAGGATCTCGAACGCATGTTGTTGCTGCTGCGCGACGCGCCGGAGCCGGCCGCGCCCCGGCCGGGCCTGCCCGAGGTCAAGACGCTGGTCGACACCACGCGCGGCGCGGGCGCCTCGGTCGCACTGCGGATATCGGGCGCCCTCGACGCGGTGCCGGCGGTGATCTCGCGCGAGGGTTATCGCATCGTGCAGGAGTCGCTCACCAACGTGCTGCGGCACGCGGGCCCGGTTCCGGTCGACGTCACCGTGGCGGTGGACGACCACGACGTCGAGTTGACCGTGCTGAACAGCGCACCCGCCGCCGGTGCGGAGCGATCGGTGGTCGGCGCGGGCAGCGGCAGCGGGCTGCGCGGGATTCGCGAGCGGGCCGCGTTGCTCGGCGGCGAGGCCACCGCCGGCCCCCAGGACGGCTACTGGCGGGTGCACGTGCGGCTACCTCTACGGTGGGCGTCGTGACGATCACGATCATGCTGGTGGACGACGACGAACTGGTTCGGGCGGGCCTGCGGGCCATCCTGGGCGCGCAGCCCGATTTCGAGGTCGTGGGCGAGGCCGACGACGGAGCGGGCGTGCTCTCGCTGGTGCGTTCGCTGCGCCCGGACGTGCTCGTGATGGATGTGCGCATGCCGCGCGTGGACGGCATCCAGGCCACCCGGGATCTGCTCGCCCATCTCGACCAGCCGCCCAAGATCCTGATCATGACCACCTTCGAGAACGACGAGTACGTCTACGAGGCGTTGCGGGTGGGAGCGCACGGCTTCCTGCTCAAGCGGGCCCGTCCGGACGAGATCACCGGAGCGGTGCGGGCGCTGGCCACCGGGGACTCGCTGCTGTTCCCGGCCAAGCTACGGGCGTTGGTCGAGCGCCACCGGAACGCGGCCCGCGCCGACGCGGTGGCCCGGGCCAACCTGACCGACCGCGAGGCCGAGGTGCTGCGGGCGATGGCCCGGGGGCTGAACAACGCCGAGATCGCCGCCGAGTTGTTCCTGGGCACCGAGACGGTCAAGAGTCATGTGAGCGCGCTGCTGGGCAAGTTGGGTGCCCGCGACCGCACCCAGGCGGTGATCGCGGCCTACGAATCGGGCTTCGTCGGACCCGGGTGATCCGACCTGGCCGCCCGGCGGCGTCGAAGCCGATCGCTTCGAGCAAAAAACGACATAAAAAGAGATGTTCGTACTATGTGTGACCCCTCCGGGTGGTGCTCGTTGGCCATCGTGCGCACGGGCCCCGTACCGATTCGCGGGAGCCGACGAAGGCGCGGCGAAAAGGGGGCCACACATGCGACACGGCGGCGACGAGAACACACCGGACCCGGCGACCCGACCCGACCCGAACGGCCGCGGCTCGCAAGCCGACCACGGCGGTCCCGACGACCGCGCCGGGCACACCGACCGCAGTGCCCTGGGCCGCATCCGCCGCACCCGGGTCGACCTCGTCGAGCTGTGCCGACGCCGGCTGGACCAGGGGGCGGTGCGCCGCACCGAGGCCCTGCTGGTCGGGCGCTACCCCGAACTCGTCCGGCTCGCCTACCTGATCCTGCCACCCACGATGGAGCGGCACCGACGGGTGCTGGCCGCGCACGCCCTGGTCCAGGACGCGCTGCCGGGCCGACTGCGCGACCTCGGACGCGGTGCCGGCGGCCCCGACGGCGCGGACATGAGCGACGCCGACCTGCTCCGGCTGCGCGTCGTGCGCGGCGCGCTGCGCCTGAATCGTTCCACCCGGCGCCGGGTGCTGCTGCCGCAGGTCTGGGGGCTGCGCCTGTTCCCGCCGACCGGCGGCGCGGACGCGTTGGCGATCGAGCAGGCGCTCGGCCGACTGTCCGGCCCCGCCCGCGCGGTCCTCGTGCTGCGCGCGCTGGACGGCCTCGACCCCATCGAGGTGGCCGAACTCCTGCTCGCCGCCGGTGTCGAGGACGTCCTGGCCGCCGAGGCCGAGGCGGATACCGCCGAGCCCGCGCTGCGCCCGGTCGAGGCTCCGGCCGGCCCCGGGTTAGCGGCCGACCGGCTGCTGCGCGCCGACCAGTTCGACCCGTGCACGCTCCGGGCCAGCCCCTCGGACCTGCTGCGCCGCCGCCGACGCCGGCGCACCGCGCTGGGCGTACTCGCCTCGACCGGCGCGATCGCGATGATCGCCTGGTACGCGACCGACCGCACCGCTCCCTCGGGCGACCGCGGCCGGAGCGACCAGGCCGCACCCGCCGCGCAGGTGGTCGCCGGGCCGCCGCGATCGATCCCGGCCGGTGCCTGGAACACCACGACCCGGCTCGACTTCGAGGTCTGGTCCACCCGAGGCGCCCGGGCCGGTGACGAGGCGCTGACCCGGCGCGCGGTCCGGGCATGGACCGATCCCGAAGACGGCACCCCCGTCACCCTCGGCCCGGACGCCGCGGTGGGCCCGCCGTCGGGCACCCCACGCCTGCTGTATGCGGGTGACGTCGCGGGCGCCGCCGTGGTGTTGCTCGCCGACGGCACGCGCCTGGCCCGCTACACCGAGGAGCACGGCCGACACCGACTCGACGTCGCCTCGTCCGACGACTCGGACGAGCGCTCCGCTTCCGCCGTGGTGCTGCGCCGCGACCCGGCCGGCGTGCGCATGCTGCTCGCGCCCTGGGTCGACGAGGCCGCCGTGCGCGACCTGCGTCGTCCCGAGGACAAGGGCAAGCCGCTCGCGATCACCGGCGGCATCACCGCCCCGATGCCCGATCTCGGCACCGCCGCGAAGGACTGCGCCACCGTACCCGTGCTCGAACTGCTGTCCGGGCGCGCCGCCGACAACCACCCCTACCTGCTCGCGGACCTGGGCGAACTGACCGCCACGCACCTGACCTACATGCCGCCGCCGGACTACTTCCACACCGGTCGCCCCTCCGAAGCCGCCTCCAGTGAACGCGCCCTCAACACCTGGTCGCGGACCGCGTGCGCGTTGGCCACGCTGCGCGGACGGGGCCTGCGGCTGGTCAACAACTGGGAGTTCGCGCATTTCGACCTGCCCGAGTCCGCGGGGGAGGCGATGTGGTCGTGCCTGCACGCGTTCGACCGCAGGGGCGGCGGTGACGTCGTGGTCCAGTTCCTGCCGCCGGGGGCGAGCGCGACCGGCGCGCAGACCGTCAACCGGCTCACCGATTCGCCCGCGTGCAGCCGCTCCGGCAACGACATCGTCACCTCGACCTGGTGGCGCTCGCGCACCGGCACCTGGTATCTGGTCGCGGCGGGCACCCGCGACGTGGTCAAGGTGAGCGCGTCCGGCTCGGTCACCGGCTCCGCCGACGCCCGGCAACTCGTGATCAAGGCCCCTCCCGGCGCGCTTCCGCCCGCGCCGGCGCTGGCGGCCAACGTCCGCAACGGCACCACGATCAAGTCGCTCGGCTGATCGACGGGCCGCCCACACGGACGACCGGCCGGGCCGCGGGCACGATCGAGGTTTCTCCCTTGCCTAAAAGTGATATCACTTTGCTATGGTGGTGATGGCACATCGAAGCGATCGGGGAGTGACCTCATGAGCAACATCGGCTCCGAGACCATTGTGGAAATGCCGGCCCCCCAGGTCCGGGAGAAGTTGGTGACCGGCGCCCCCGGGCTGTCCGCGCTCACGGTCGGTCTGCTCTGCGTAGGCGGCGGCGTAGGGCTCACCGTCTTCGGCGCACTGCAGCACGGCGGACAGAAGGCCGCGGGCATCACCGCGGGCATCGTGATCATCGTCGTGTCGCTGTTCTCCCTGCTGGGGCTGACCACCGTCGCCCCCGGCGAGGCCCGGGTGCTCCAGTTGTTCGGGCACTACAAGGGCACGCTGCGCAAGGACGGCCTGCGCTGGGTGAACCCGTTCACCAACCGCACCAAGATCTCCACCCGCATCCGCAACCACGAGACGCAGACCGCCAAGGTCAACGACAACGACGGCAACCCGATCGAGATCGCCGCGGTCGTGGTGTGGCAGGTCAAGGACACCGCGCAGGCCAGGTTCGAGGTGGACGACTTCGAGGAGTTCGTCGCGATCCAGACCGAGACCGCGGTGCGGCACATCGCCAACAGCTACCCGTACGACGACCACGGCAACGGCGGCATGTCGCTGCGCGACAACGCCGACGAGATCACCGGCAAGCTCTCCGCCGAGATCGGCGCGCGGGTTGCCTCCGCCGGGGTCAGCGTGGTCGAGTCGCGGATCACCCGACTGGCCTACGCGCCGGAGATCGCCCAGGCGATGTTGCGCCGCCAGCAGGCGGGTGCGGTGGTCGCGGCCCGGCAGCGGATCGTCGAGGGCGCGGTGGGCATGGTCGAACTTGCACTGACCCGGCTCGAGGAGGGCGACATGGTGGAACTGGACGACGACCGCCGCGCGGCGATGGTCAGCAACCTGCTCGTGGTGTTGTGCAGCGAACAGGCCACCCAGCCGGTGGTCAACACCGGTTCCCTGTACGCGTAGTCGGTCCTCGTGACCGAGCGCAAGAAGATCCTGCTCCGACTGGACCCCGCGGTGCACGACGCGATCGCCAAATGGGCGGCGGACGAACTGCGCAGCACCAACGCGCAGATCGAGTTCCTGCTCCGGCGCTCGCTGGGCGACGCGGGCCGGATGCCGGGCAACGCCGGCCGTCCGGCCCGCCGGGGCCGACCACCCAAGGCCGACCCCGCGTCCTCCGGGCCCGCGTCCCGCGAGTCCCGGTCTTCGGAGCCCGAGTCCGCGTTCCGCGAGTCGGAGTCCTCCGAGTCCGAGTCCTCCGAGCCCGAGTCCTCCGAACCCGAGTCCTCCGAACCCGAGTCCTCCGAACCCGAGCCCGGGTCCTCCGAGTCCGTATCCGATACCGAGCCCGGCGGAGGCGACGGTGGCGATCGAGGCGACCCTGGCGGTGCTGGTCGGCGTGGTGGCCGCCGTGGCGACCCTGGCGACCTCGGTACCGCGCCGTGACGACAACCCCGACGACGATGTGACGTCCTGGCGCCGAGGAGGCCGACGTGAACCAGTCCCTGGAGGTCGACATGAACGTTTCCATGGCCCGGCAAGTGTTCCTGCTCGCCTACAGTCCCGAGCGACGCCGACTGCTGAGCCGGGCGCACCTGGGGGTGACGCTCCAGGCGGCGGCCCTGTACGACCTGTACGAGCGGGGCCTGATCCGTGACGACGACGGAAAGGTGACGGTGACCGCCCGCCGGGGCACCGTCGTCGCGCACTGCGATCTGGCTGCCGACCTGCTGGCCAGGATCACCGCGAGCGAGCGAGCGCACCGGTGGCGCCACTGGGTCAAGAAGGGCGCGCGACAGGCCGTCGGCCGAGTCGGTGCCCACCTCGAACGCGAGCGGTTGATCAGGTACGAGACGTACCGCCTGCTGGGCATCATCCCGACCCGACGCATCGTCCTGCGCCAACCGCGCCTGCGGACCGAGGCGACCAAGGCGATGTGGGGTGCGCTCAAGGGCACCCAGCCGATCACGCGCGTCCCGGCGGCGGACGCCGCGCTCGCCGCGCTGGCCTTCGAGGGCCAACTGCGCGTGGTGCTGGGCGGTCGGGAACGCCGGGCCGCCAAGGGCCGGATCCGCGAGTTGGAGGCCGGCCTGGGTCCGGTGCCCGAGACCCTGCGCAAGGTGGTGCGGGATCGGAATGCCGCCGACGCCGGGGCCGGCGCGTGAAGTGGCTTGACGATGTCCGTAGTGTCGGAGAATGACCTCCCGCACCACCGCCGACGCGACCTCGCGAGCGCTACCCGCATTCGTCGACCGGCTCCGGCCGGGAGCGCAGGGTCGCGCGGTGTTGCTGGTGCTGGCGAGCGCGTGCTCGATCCAGTTCGGCGCCGCCTTCGCGGCCCGGCTGTTCCCGTACGTGGGCCCGGCCGGCGCGGTCACCCTGCGGCTGGTGCTGGCCGCGACCATGCTGCTCGCGTTCTGCCGGCCGCGACTGCGCGGGCGCACCCGTGCGGACTGGCTCGTGGTGGTCGGCCTGGGCGTGATGTTCGCCGGCATGAACATGTTCTTCTACGAGGCCATCGCCCGGCTGCCGCTGGGCCCGGCCGTCACCCTCGAGTTCCTCGGCCCGCTCGGTCTGGCCGTGGTGTTGTCCCGGCGGCTGCGCGACATGGTGTGGATCGTGCTCGCCGCCGGCGGCGTGCTGCTCCTGGGCCGCGGCGGCTTCAGCGGTCTGGACCCGGTCGGCGTCGCCTTCGTGATGGCTGCGGCGGCCTGTTGGGCCGGCTACATCGTGGTCGCCTCGAAGATCTCCAAGCGTTTCGACGGCATCGAGGGCTTGGCGCTCGGCTTCGCGGTCGCCGCGGTCCTGGTCACCCCGTTCGGCGTGACCTCCGCCGGTACCGCGCTGTTCGAGCCCAAGGTGCTGGGCCTCGGCCTGTGCGTCGCGCTGCTGTCCTCGGCGCTGCCGTACAGCTTCGAGATGCTCGCGATGAAGCACCTGCCGACCGCGACGTTCGGGCTGCTGGCCAGTCTGGAGCCGGCCGTGGCCGCGATCGCCGGCTTCGTCGTCCTGCATCAGTCGCTGGTACTGATCCAGATCGGGGGCATCGCGCTGGTGGTCATCGCCAGCGCCGGTGTCACCGTCGCCCAGTCGCCCAGACGGGCTCGGGCGAAGTCCGATACAGCCGGGCCCGGGCCCGATCCACGACCAGTTCCCGCCGCAGGTGCCATCCCCACTCCGGCCGCAGCACCGGACGCTTGTGCGGAGTCACCACAACGAACGCGGACGTGACCTCGGTCAACGCGTACGCCAGCGCGGGCAGCCGGGACTCCGCGAGCAGGTGCAGCGCGTAGCTGCACACCACGAGCGAGTACGTGCGACCCGTCAGCGCGCCCGCCGCCACCTGCTCGAACCGCAACGGCTCGGCGTCGCGCCCGGTGCGCTCGCGGTAGGCGACGCCGGTGTACGGGTCGACGCCGGTGACCTCGCGCGCGCCGAGTTCGCGCAGCGCGAGGGTGGCCTCGCCGCTGCCGCACGCCAGGTCGAGCACGGTGTCCAGCAGTTCCGGCTCGGCGGCCGACGGCTCGGCCAGTACCTCGGCCAGCACCGCCCGGACGCGGGGCTCGTGCGGATTGCGGTACCGCGCACCATGTGAGGCGTAGAAGCCCTCGGCGCCCAGTTCCTCGTACGCGGGCCGGATCTTGTCCATGCCCTCGATTGTCTACTCCTCGCCCTCCCGCGTGGCCCCGGGTGTGCGGCCGAAGCGGAACCAGCGCTTCCAGGCGCCCTTGGGTTTGGGCGTGTCGCGCATCCGGACGTACGGCTCCAGAGTCGGCGGGTGGCCGCCGGCGATCGCGCGGGCCCGCTCCATCTCCGCGTTGTACTCCGCGCCGAGCAGGATCGCCATGTTGGTCAGCCACAGCCAGACCAGGAACACGATCACCGCGGCGAGCGTGCCGTAGGTCTTGTTGTAGGTGCTGAAGTTGGCCACGTAGTACGCGAACGCGGCGGAGAACAGCGCCCACAACAGCACCGCGAGCACGCCGCCGGGAGTGATCCAGCGAAAGCCCTGCTTGGCGTTCGGCGCGGCCCAATACAGCAGCGCGAACAGGAAGTTGACCACCACGATCAGCACCGGCCACTTCGCGTAGTCCCACAGCAGCACGCCGGCCTCGCCCACGCCCAGCGCGTGCCCCGCCTGTTTGGCCAGCGAGCCGGTGAACACCACCGCGATCGCGCAGACCGACAGCAACACCAGGGTCACCACGGTGACCGCGATCCGGGTGGGCACCGTCTTCCACAGCGGCCGGCCCTCGGGCACGTCGTAGATCGTGTTGCACGCGCGCATGAACGCGGCCACGTAACCGGACGCCGACCACAGCGCCAGGCCCAGGCCGGCCAGGGCCAGCGGGCCGGCGGCACCGCGGCTGTTCTCGAGGTTCTGGATCGCGTTGATCACGATCTGGTGCGTTTCGGTGGGCGCCACGTTCTGCACGTTCTCGGTCAGCGCGTCGGTGGCGGAGCGGCCGGCCAGGCCGACCAGGGAGACCACGACCAGCAGGGCGGGGAAGATCGACAACACGCTCTGATAGGTGAGCGCGGCCGCCCAGATGTTGAGGTCGTCCTCCTTGAATTCGCGGATCGTGCGCCACGCGGCTCGGAACCACGACGAGGTGGGCAGGTCGGTGGGGCGTTCGGGGAGGTGCGACTCGGGGGGTGGTTCGTCGGCTGTGTCGGGCTTGTCGAGGTCCACTGGTGGGGTGGGCCGGTCTTGGTTTCGGTCTTGGTCCCGGTCCCGGTCCCGGTCCCGGTCCCGGTCCCGGTCCCGGTCCCGGTCCCGGTCCCGGTCCCGGTCTCTGTCCCGGTTCCGGGGCTTGGGCTTTTCCGCGTCGCGCGGGCCCGGGAGCCGTCCGGTCTCGTCCTCGGTTCCGCCGCGCGGGGGTGGTTCCTTGGCCCGGTCCGTGCCCCCGCGCAGTGCGCGGGCGATTCGCTCCTCCCGCTCGGCGCGTTCTCTGCGTGCGTTTCGCGCGTCCTGCCGCCTGCCCATGAGCCCGCCCCCAAGGTCGTCCCGCGATGGCCGGCGTCTACCCGGCGGCGGGCGGCACATGCGATGCCGGGCACGGGTTGTGACGCGGCGTCAGCGCCGGGCGCGGACACGATCGGGGCGACGCCGACCAGGCGGACGGTTGTCCCGGCGAGGTTCCGGCGGCCCGGACGGAAACCGTGCACGATGGTCCCTCACACGAGTGAATCGGTGACGAAGACTCCGTCATACGCGGCCAGGATCCGGCCGAGGCTCGGGTTCGAGACGTACGGTGGCGATGTGTCGGGACGGTGGCGATGTGTCGGGACGGTGGCGACGTGTCGGGACGGTGGCGACGTGTCGGGACGGTGGCGAAGCGGGCTCGGGCACGGGTGTCCGGCCCGCTCTCGCGGCGCCGGTGCGGGGCGTGATCACGGACGTACGTCGAAGGCGGCTCCGGCGGCTCCGGCGGCTCGGTAGACTCGCCGCTCGTGACGTACGCGGGGCGTGATCACGGACGTACGTCGAAGGCGGCTCCGGCGGCTCGGTAAACTCGCCGCTCGTGACGTCCCAGCCTGTGCGCAAGCCCCGCATTCCGAACGTTCTGGCCAACCGCTACGCCTCCCCGGCGCTGGCCACGCTGTGGTCCCCCGAGCACAAGGTGGTGCTGGAGCGCCGACTGTGGCTCGCGGTGCTGCGTGCCCAGGCCGACCTGGGCATCGAGGTGCCCGAGGGCGCGGTCGCCGACTACGAGCGGGTGATCGACCAGGTCGACCTGGCCTCGATCGCCGAGCGCGAGCGGGTCACCCGGCACGACGTCAAGGCCCGGATCGAGGAGTTCAACGCTCTCGCCGGCCACGAGCACGTGCACAAGGGCATGACCTCGCGCGACCTGACCGAGAACGTCGAGCAGTTGCAGATCCGCTCGTCGCTGGAACTGGTCCGGGACCGTGTGGTGGCCCTGCTGGTGCGATTGGCGGAGTTGTCCGCGCAGCACGCCGAGCTGGTGATGGCGGGCCGTTCGCACAACGTCGCCGCGCAGGCCACCACGCTGGGCAAGCGGTTCGCCTCGGCGACCGACGAGCTGCTGGTCGCCTACCACCGGCTCGACGATCTGATCACCCGTTACCCGCTGCGTGGGATCAAGGGCCCGGTGGGCACCGCGCAGGACATGCTCGACCTGCTCGGCGGCGACGAGGACAAGTTGGCCGAGCTGGAGGGGCGCGTCGCGGCGCACCTGGGCTTCGAGCACGCGTTCGTCTCGGTCGGCCAGGTCTACCCGCGCTCGCTCGACTACGACGTGGTCACCGCGCTGGTGCAACTGGCCGCCGGGCCGTCGTCGCTGGCCAAGACGATCCGGTTGATGGCCGGGCACGAGCTGGTCACCGAGGGCTTCCAGCCCGGCCAGGTCGGCTCGTCCGCGATGCCGCACAAGATGAACACGCGCTCGTGCGAACGGGTCAACGGCTTCACCGTGATCCTGCGCGGCTACGCCTCCATGGTCGGCGAGTTGGCCGGAGACCAGTGGAACGAGGGCGACGTGTCCTGCTCGGTGGTGCGGCGGGTGGCGCTGCCGGACGCGTTCTTCGCGTTCGACGGCCTGATCGAGACGTTCCTGACCGTGCTCGAGGAGTTCGGCGCGTTCCCGGCGGTGGTCGCGCGCGAGCTGGACCGCTACCTGCCGTTCCTGGCCACGACCAAGGTGCTGATGGCCGCGATCCGGGGCGGGGTGGGTCGTGAGGCCGCGCACGAGGTGATCAAGGAGCACGCGGTCGCCTCCGCGCTCGCGCTGCGCGAGGGCGTCGAACGCAACGAACTGCTCGACCGGCTGGCGGCGGACGAGCGGCTGCCGCTGGACCGCGCGGCGCTGGACACGCTGCTCGCCGACCGCCTGTCCTTCACCGGCGCGGCGGCGGCCCAGGTGGCAGAGGTGGTCCGCCGCGTGGAGACGGTCGCCGCCAAGCACCCGGAGGCGGCAAAGTACCGCCCGGGCGCGATCCTGTAAGCGACCGACGACGGCGATGGGCCGGGCCGCGGGGCACACCCCCGGGTCCCGGCCCATCGCCGATTCCGAACCACGACCGGGACGCACCCGGACACCCCGCGCCCCGAGGCACGGGCCACCCACCACCCACTCCGCGCCGCTGCGGCGCGCGCCGCTGCGCCGCTGCCGGACCACCCGCGTCCCCCGTGGGTATCGCGCTTCGAACGTCTGTGTCGCTGCTGCCTGTTGTGGTCTGCGTTGACTGCGTTGAGGCGTGCATGGGCCGTTCGCTGCGCGCGCGGGTTGCATGCCCGCTACGCGGTCGCGGTCGGGCCGTTCGCTGCGCGCGCGGGTTGCATGCCCTCTACGCGGTCACGGTCGGGCCGTTCGCTGCGCGCGCGGGTTGCATGCCCTCTACGCGGTCACGGTCGGGCCGTTCGCTACGCGCCCGCACTGCCTGGTGCCCCGTCCAGGCGCCGGCGGTTTGCCTGCCTCGCCCTCGTCGGCTGTACATCGGTGGCCCGTTTCTGCTCGGGTGTTGCGCGTCGCCTGTTGCGCTCCGCTTGTCTTGCGTGGCCGTGTGGGCTGCGGATTGCCTGCCTCGTCTGGGCTGCGGGTCGTGCGTCGGTTGCTGCCGTCCGGGCGCCCGGCTCGGCCCGCGTCCGTTGTTGCTCGCTGTGGTCCGCCCGTTCCGCGTCTGCGCCCACGGCGCTCTGTCCGCCTCGCCCGCTGCGCTTCGCTCGCCATCTCCGCTCGCGCGCCGTTCTCGCTTGCTGCGGCCGGTTCGTTCTGCGTGCCTGGGGCGACTGTGCTCTGCCCTCGGCGGCCCGTCTTCGCTCGGGTGTTGCGCGTCGCCTGTTGTGCTTCGCCCGTGCGTGTCGGTGTTGCCTGTTGCGCTCCGCCTGTCTTGCGTGGCTGTGGATCGTCCGCCCGCGCGGTGTGCATCGCTCGCTCTGTGTTGGCTCGTTTTGTGTTTCGGCTGCCTTGGGCTGCGTTTCGCGGGCGGCTTTGGCCACCTTTGGCTTGCCGCGTTGCGCTTGGGCATGACAGGTCTTTGCGCCTGGGGCGTGTGGTTCGTGTGGTTTGGGGGTGGGTGGGGGCTCGGCCGGATGGGTGTCGGGGGCATGAGTCAGGGTGGGGTGGGCGATGGGGGTGGGGGGCTTGGGCGTGAGGAGTTGTGGCGTGGGGTCGCTGTTGTTTTGTGACGTGGCGGTCGTGTCGCGGGAGATCGCGGGCGAGGCCGGGCGGACCGCGAAGGCGGAGTTGGTGGCCGGGTGTCTGCGGCGGGCGGATCCGGCGGAGGCGACCGTGGTGGTGGCCTATCTCGCGGGCGCGCTGACCCAGCGGCAGATCGGGGTCGGGCCGGCCGCGTTGCGTGACGTGCCGGAGCCGGCCGCCGAGGCGTCGCTGACGCTGCTGGAGGTGGACGCCGCGTTGGAGGCGATCGGGACCACCACCGGCCCCGGGTCACAGGCTGCCCGGCGGGCGCTGATCGAGGCCCTGTTCGCCCGGGCCACGCAGGTCGAACAGCGGTTCCTGGCCGGTCTGTTGATCGGCGAGGTGCGTCAGGGCGCGCTGGACGGGGTGATGGCGGACGCCATCGCGCGGGCGGCCGAGGTGCCGGTGGCGGCCGTGCGCCGCGCGCTGATGTTGCGTGGGGCGGCCGGCCCGGTGGCCTCCGCGGCGCTCGTCGGCGGCAAGGCCGCGCTCGCCGCGTTCACGCTGGAGGTGGGCCACGCGGTGCGCCCGATGTTGGCCGCCTCCGCGCCGGATGTGTCCGCCGCGCTGGCCAAGTTGCGGGCCAAGGACCCGGAGGCGAGCGTCGCGCTGGAATGGAAGATCGACGGCATCCGGGTGCAGATCCACCGCGACGGCGAACACGTCGCGGTGTTCACCCGCAGCCTGGACGACATCACCTCGCGCGTGCCGGAGCTGGTCGAGGCCGCCCGCGCGCTGCCGGTGCGCACCGCCGTGCTCGACGGCGAGGCGATCGCGCTGCGCGCGGAGGGCCGGCCGCACCCGTTCCAGATCACCGCGTCCCGGACCGGCACCCACGACGCCGCGCGGTTGCGGGCCGAGACACCGTTGACGGTGTACCTGTTCGACGTGCTGCATGTGGACGGCGCGGACCTGATCGACCGCCCGGGCGCCGAGCGCTGGGCCGCGCTCCAGGCGCTCGCGCCGAGCGAGCTGTTGGTGCCCCGGTTGGTCACCGGCGACGCCGGCGCCGCGGACGCGTTCTTCGTCGACGCGGTCGCGCGCGGCCACGAGGGGGTGGTGGTCAAGTCGTTGGACACCCCCTACACGGCGGGTCGGCGCGGCGCCGGTTGGGTCAAGGTCAAGCCGCGGCACACCCTGGACCTGGTGGTGCTGGCCGCCGAGTGGGGGCACGGGCGGCGGCGCGGGACGCTGAGCAACCTGCACCTGGGCGCGCGCGACCCGGGCGGGGACGGGTTCGTGATGCTGGGCAAGACGTTCAAGGGGCTCACCGACGAACTGCTCGCGTGGCAGACCGAGCGGTTGCAGGAACTGGAGGTCCGTCGGGACGACTGGACGGTGTGGGTGCGGCCCGAACTCGTGGTCGAGATCGCCTTCGACGGGTTGCAGCGCAGTACCCGCTATCCGGGCGGGCTGGCCCTGCGGTTCGCCCGGGTGCTGCGTTATCGCCAGGACAAGACGGCGGCGGACGCGGACGACATGGATACGGTCCGAGCGCTGGCGTCGGACGAGTGAGACCGGTTCCCGCCGCCCACATCACCCGGACCCGGGCGCCTGGATTTTGATGGGGCGGTACAGGGCGCGCGCGTTGTCGTGCATTACGGCGGGGGCCAGGTCGACGCCGACCGCCTCGGCGATGACGTCCAGGTCGGCGTCCCGGAACGGCCTGGGCGCGCGGGTGGAGGGCAGGTCGGTGCCGGCCAGGAGCGCGCGCGGGGAGACGGCGGCCACGGCCCGGAGCGTGGCGGGCACGTCCAGGTCGACCCGGCCGAAGCCGGTGGCCTTGACGTGGGCCCCGCGTTCGACCAGGCGCAGCAGGTGCGGCAGGCCCTCTCGGGACAGGCCCAGGTGGTCGATGCTCACCTTCGGCAGCGCGGTGAGCATGGGTGCAAGGTCGGGCAGATCGCGCGCGTCGAGGTACAGCTCCGCGTGCCAGCCCGCCAGCTCGTATACGCGTCGGGCGAGCCGATCGAGCCCTTCCAGCGCGGCCGAGCCGCCCCGGCGTACGTTGAACCGGATCGCGCGCACACCCGCCGCGTCCAGCTCGCGGATCGTGTGGTCCGCGACATCGGCGCGAAGGTGCGTCACGCCGACGAAGCCGGGCCCGAGCCGGTGCAGCGCGTCGAGCAGATGGGCCGGGTCGAAGCTTTGGAACGAGCCGGACACCACGGCGCCGCCGGTGACGCCGACCGACGCGACGCGGGCGAGGTAGTCGGCGACGGTGAAGGTCGGCGGCAGGTAACCCTGGTTGACGGTGAGCGGGAAACGCGGGTCGACGATGTGCAGATGCGCGTCGAACACCCGGCGCCGGGCCGCGGGGCCGGGTACGGCGGGTCCTCCGGCCGGGAGGTGTGCCGGCGGGTCGGGCGACGCGGTGGGCGAGGGGGGCACGGCGCGGCCTCCGGGTTCGGATCGGGAACGCCGCATACCGTAGCGAAGGGTTCGTGGCCGCGGCGGGCATTGGCGTCGGCCGTGCGGGGCAGGCACATGCCACGGAAGACGTCGATACGAGGGTGGGGAGGGCAAAGGACCATGGCCGAGTTGCTGCTCGGTCCCGTGCTGCGGCACGTGGATCGTACGAGTGCCACCGTGTGGGTGGAGACGGACGCGCCGTGTGTGGTGACCGTGGCGTGCGAGGACGGTGTGGCCAGTGCCGCCACCTGGAACGTGTTCGGTCACCACTATGTGCTCGTGGTCGTCGAGGGGCTCACGCCCGGGCGATCACGGGAGTACCGGGTCCTGCTGGACGAGCGGGTGTGCTGGCCGGACGCGCGCTCGGGTTATCCGCCCAGCGCGGTGCGTACCGCCTCGGCCCACGGCGACGAGCGGGATCTGAATGTCGTGTTCGGGTCCTGTCGCTGGTCGAGCCCGCCGAGCACCGAGGCCGGTGAGGAGCGCCGGCTCGACCCGGACGCGCTGGACACGCTCGCTCGCCGACTGATGCGGGCCCCCGACGAGCCTTTGCCGGACGCGCTGCTGTTGCTCGGTGATCAGGTGTACGCGGACGAGACCTCGCGCGCGATGCAGAACCGGTTGGCGCGGCGGCGCGATCTGAGCAAGGCGCCGGGCCCGCAGATCGCCGACTTCGAGGAGTACACGCTGCTCTATCGCGAGTCCTGGTCCGATCCGCAGATCCGCTGGTTGCTGTCCACCGTGCCGAGCGCGATGATCTTCGACGACCACGACGTGATCGACGACTGGAACACGTCGCACGCGTGGCGATCCGAGATGGCCGCGACCGATTGGTGGTCCGAGCGGATCGCGGGCGCGCTCGCGTCGTACTGGGTCTATCAGCACCTGGGCAATCTCGATCCGGCCGCGTTGGCGCGCGACGAGTTGTTCGCGACGGTCAAGGCCGCGGCGCCGGGCGAGGACGTGGGGCCGCTGCTGCACGAATTCGCGCTGCGCGCGGACGCGGAGGCGGAGGGCAAGACGACCACGCGGTGGAGCTTCCGGCGCGACTTCGGCCGGACCCGGCTGCTGATGATCGACTCGCGCGCGGGCCGGGTGCTGACCGGGGACGCGCGGGCGATGATCGGTGCGGACGAGTTGGCCTGGATCACCGAGCAGGCGGACGAGGGCGGGTACGACCACCTGCTGATCGGCACGTCGTTGCCGTGGTTGTTGCCGCACGGCATCCACGACCTGGAGTCGTGGAACGAGGCGTTGTGCGCGGGCGAGCGGGGGCCGCGGGTGGCGGGCTGGAGCGAGTGGTTGCGGCGGGCGAGCGACCTGGAGCACTGGGCGGCGTTCCGCGACTCGTTCGAGGCGTTGTCCGCGTTGATCGGCCGGATCGCGCTGCACGGCCCCCGGGCGGGCGGCCCGGCGCCGGCGACGGTGTGCGTGTTGTCGGGGGATGTGCACCACGTCTACGCGGCCGAGGCGCGCTGGGTCAGTGCGGGGGAGGGGCCGCGGGCCGGGGAGGATTCGGCGGACCTGGCCCGGGTCTACCAGTTGACCTGTTCGCCGGTGCACAACTCGGTGCCCCCGGCGATTAGGGTCGGATTCCGGTTCGGGTGGGGCCGGATGGCGACCCGCATCGGGCGCGCCCTGGCCCGGCACGCGAGGCTGGCCCCGCTGCCGGTCGAGTGGACGAAGCTGGGCGGTCCGTGGTTCGGCAACCACCTGATGACGCTCACCCTGCACGGGCGCCGGGCCGTCCTGTCCCTGGATCGGGCCGAGGGCGACCGGCACAACCGGGCCGCTCGGCTGCGCCGCGTGGGCCGGGCGACGCTCCGGGAGGGGTGAGGCACGGTCCGCGCGCGGCCCCGGCGAGTCGTGGGTCGGCCGCCTCTCGTGAGGGGCTCGTCTCGTGGAAGTTGCCGAGCGCAACTAACATCTTTTATGGTGGTGGCGAGTCGCCACGAAGAGGAGCCTCGCCATGGCCACCCGGGAAGCCTGCCGGTACCTGCTCACCGAGTTCGAGGGCATCGTCGGCGTCCACCGCAGCCTCGCCAAGGCGGTTCCGATCGGCAGCCTGCCGCCCGGCTCCGCAGTCCTGTTCGCGCTTGCCCGCAGTACGCGGCCGCTGCGCGCCGGGCACGTCGCCGAACTGCTCGACTTGGACATGTCCGTGGTCAGCCGACACATCGCACACCTGGTCGAGCACGGGTGGGTGGAGCGCCGGCCGCACCCGCACGACGGCCGCTCCTTCCTGCTCGGCCTCACCCCGGAGGGTCGCGCGGTGGTCGATCGGGCCACCGACGACCGCCTGACGGTGATCGCCGAGCGCCTCGACGACTGGTCCGACGAGGACGCCCGGACGCTGTCCGAGCTGCTCGCGCGACTGAAGGCCGGGTTGGCACACCGGCCGGTATCGGTGCCGGTGGTCGTGTCACACTGACCCGCATGCCGAAGTCCGCCGCAGAGGCGCGCGCCCACTTGGAGATGTTCTACGACGCGGTGGCCCGCCGAGCCACCCGCACGGAAACGTTCGGCGCGCTGACCCTGTTCATTCGTGAGGGCCAAGGGTGGCCCTTCTACGCACGACCCACGCTCGGCAGCTCCGTCGAGCCCACCGTCGCGGACGTCCGCGCGGTGCGGGCGCGGCAGAGAGAGTTGAAAGTGCCCGAGACGTTCGAATGGGTCGACGAGACCACCCCGGCGCTGCGCGCGGCCGCGATCGAGGCCGAACTGCACGTCCACGAGCACCCGTTGATGGTGCTCGACCCGGCCGAGCTTCCGGCCGAACGCCCGGCCCTGCCCGACCTGGTGACGGTGCGTCGGATCCGGGCGGACGCGACCGACCTGGCGATCGTGCACAGCGTCGCGGCGGTCGGCTTCGCGAACCCGGGGACCGCGTCGGGGACCGACGGCCCGACCGAACGGGATACCGCCGCGCTCGGCCAGGACCCGGGACTGCTGTCCTACCTCAACGAGCGCCTGCGCACCGGCGAGACGGTGATGTTCGCCGCGTACGGCCCGGCCGGGCCGCTGTGCGTGGGCAGTTATCAGCACCTGTACGGCACCACCGAGATCGTCGGTGTGGCCACCCTCCCCGCGGCCCGACGTGGCGGCCTCGCGGCGGCGGTGACCTGGGAGCTGGCCCGGCACGCGCTCACCGACGGGAGCGAGACGGTGTTCCTGTCGGCGGGCGACCAGGACGTGGCCCGCGTGTACGACCGGCTCGGCTTCCGGTCGGTGGGGACGGCGCTGATCGCGGAGGCGCCGTGAGCACCCCGGCGCAGCCCGGACCGCCCGCGAAGCCCGTCGTGCTGCCGATCCCGCCCGGGCGCAATCCCACCGCCGCCGAAATGGCCGCCGCGCACGGCCGGACCATCCCCGACGTGATCGGACCGAACCTGCGGGTGTTGTTCTGCGGGATCAACCCCGGCCTGTGGTCCGGTGCGACCGGGCGGCACTTCGCCCGCCCCGGCAACCGGTTCTGGCCCGCGCTGTACGCCTCCGGGTTCACGCCCCGCCTGCTCGCGCCCGCCGAGCAGGACGCGTTGACCGCGCTCGGTCTCGGCATCACCAACGTGGTGGCCCGCACCACCGCCCGTGCGGACGAGTTGAGCCGGGACGAGTACGTCGCCGGCGGCGCGGCGCTCACCGCCAAGGTGCGCACGTACCGGCCGGCCTGGCTGGCCGTGCTCGGCATCGGCGCGTACCGGACCGGTTTCGGCCGGCCCAAGGCGGTGGTCGGTCGACAGGCCGAGACCATCGGCGACACCCGGATCTGGGTGCTGCCGAACCCGAGCGGCCTGAACGCGCACTGGACGGCGGCGGCGCTCGGCGAGGCGTTCGCCGAACTGCGCACGGCGGCGGCCCAGATCGAAAGCACCCGACCGGAAACGCCACGCACCGAAACCGCCGGGACCGAAAGCACCCGGACCGAAACCACCTGACCGGAAGGCACCCGGCCGGAAACCCGCCGAAACCCATCGAAGGCGGTCGAAGGCTGCCTGAATGCGGCCCGAGGACGACCCGAAGGGGCGCGACCGCCCCAGGGCGCGGTCGGTGCGCCCGGGCCGGTCCGCGCGCCTGTATCCGAGTCGATTCGTCCATCGACCGAGTGGGATCACCCGGTTGGTGGTTACTTCGCGTTCCCTCGCGCGGTTGGGTCGGCATGGAGATCCTGCGGGCCCCGTTCGGGCCGTGGCCCACCGAGGCGTTCGAGACACCCGTGTACGAGGCGTTGGTCGCGGAGTGGCGCGACTCGGGCCGGGAGGTACCCCGGCCGGTGGACCGATGCCCCGACCGCCCGGCGCGACACGCGCGCCCATCCGGGGCCGGCCCCCGCACCGGCCGCCCCTGAGGACGCCGCCGAGGCCACCTCCGAGGCAGCCCACACCGGCCGCCGGAGGCACCCGCCGACACGCCCGGCTCCCGCCTCGCCGACCCGCCCGTCGGACGCCGTACATGCCAGGCACGCCCCGCGGCCGACCGTACGCTCCCAATGCCTCGCCCTCGCCCGCTCGGCCGCCCCGCGAAGGTCTTTCCCTCGACGCCCGGACACCACGTTCGACAGGGGCTCGGCGACGCGCGCCGCGCACAACGCCGGCGTGTCGTGCAGCCATTCGGCGGCCCGCGCGCGAGTACCGTCATGCCGGGCGTACGCCGGGAGGAGACGATTCCGCTCGGCTCGGGAGGCGCCGCGACACCCGGTGTGGACGGCATCGCCGCCGGGAGTGGGCCCGTCCCGGCCGAAATCGTGGTACGTCGGGAATCGCGACACGACACAACACCTGGGGGTGCGACGACCACCCCGCCACTACATATATGCTCTGCGACGCAGCTGGTTCGCCGTTCCGGTTCAAACGGAAAGGCGACGCAAGAGGGAACCCGGTGTGAAGCCGGGACTGCCCCCGCAGCGGTAAGCGGGAACGAATGTCGTCCTGCGGCGCCGAACGCCCGGAGGGGTTCGGCGCGCGACGACCACGGGGAACTCCGCGGCCCGCCGAGCACATCGTGCCCGGTGGCGCCCCGGCATGCCCGCGAGTCCGAATACCTGCCGGCTGTCCGCGCCTTCGGGCGCGGGGTCACTGTACGTACGAGCTCGCGAGGAGAGAGCACGTGACCGTTGTGGACAGCGTGGGCGCGACCCGGATGCGGATCGACGAAAGCCCCGAGGACCAACTGGCTACCCTGGTGCGCACCCAGGCGCGCGATCTGCCGGAGGTCGATCCGGATCGGGTCGTCCGCCGGGTCGTCGCGGGTCTCAACGAGGGCGCGGACAAGGGAGCGGCCGCGGACCTGGCGGTGCGTACCGCCGCCGAGCTGATCGCGGAGGAGCCCGCCTACTCGCGGCTCGCCGCGCGCCTGCTCGCCGGCCGGATCGCGGACGAGGCCCTCGACGCGGGGGTCACCTCGTTCAGCGCGGGCATCGCGCTCGGCCGGCGCGAGGGCGTCATCGGCGCGGAGACCGCGGCGTTCGTCGCCGAGCACGCCGCCGAGTTGGACGCCGCCGTGGACGTCGACGGCGACCGGCGGTTCGAGTACTTCGGCCTGCGCACCGTGTACGACCGCTACCTGTTGCGCCACCCGGTCTCGCGCAAGGTGGTCGAGACCCCGCAGCACTTCCTGCTGCGCGTGGCGTGCGGCCTGGCCCAGGAGCCCGGCGAGGCGATCGGCTTCTACCGGCTGATGTCCTCGCTCGCCTACCTGCCCAGCTCGCCGACGCTGTTCAACTCCGGCACCGTGCACACCCAGATGTCCTCGTGCTACCTGCTCGACTCGCCCAAGGACGAGCTGGAGTCGATCTACGACATGTACGGGCGGATCGCCCGACTGTCGAAGTTCGCCGGCGGCATCGGCGTGGCGTGGTCGCGGGTGCGTTCGCGCGGCTCGCTGATCCGCGGCACCAACGGGCACTCCAACGGCATCGTGCCGTGGCTCAAGACGCTCGACTCGTCGGTGGCCGCGGTCAACCAGGGCGGCCGGCGCAAGGGCGCGGCCTGCGTGTACCTGGAGACCTGGCACCCGGACATCCTGGAGTTCCTCGAACTGCGCGAGAACACCGGTGAGGACGCGCGCCGCACGCACAACCTCAACCTGGCCAACTGGGTGCCGGACCTGTTCATGCGCCGGGTCGAGGAGGACGGCGTCTGGTCGCTGTTCGACCCGAACGAGCTGCCCGAACTGCCCGACCTGTGGGGCGCCGAGTTCGACAAGGTGTACGAAGCCGCCGAGCGGGACGGCCGGTTCGTCCGGCAGATGCCCGCGCGCGACCTCTACGCCCGGATGATGCGCACGCTCGCGCAGACCGGCAACGGCTGGATGACCTTCAAGGACGCCGCCAACCGCACCTGCAACCAGGCCGCGGAGCCCGGCAACGTGGTGCACCTGTCCAACCTGTGCACCGAGATCCTCGAGGTGACCAGCGACGGCGAGACCGCCGTGTGCAACCTCGGCTCGGTCAACCTCGGCGCGCACGTGATCGCCGGCGAGGGCATGGACTGGGACAAGCTGCGCGCGACGGTGCGCACCGCGGTGGTCTTCCTGGACCGCGTGATCGACATCAACTACTACCCGACCGACCAGGCCGCGGCGTCCAACCCGCGGTGGCGCCCGGTGGGCCTGGGCCTGATGGGCCTGCAGGACGTGTTCTTCACGCTCGGCATGCCGTTCGACTCGGTCGAGGCGCGCGAGTTGTCCACGCTGATCTCCGAGGAGATCTACCTGACCGCGCTGGAGACCTCCTCGGCGCTCGCCGAGGCGCACGGCCCGCACCCGGCCTACGCCGAGACGCACGCCGCGCGCGGCCGGCTCCAGCCGGACCTGTGGGAGGGCGTGTACCCGACCCAGACCAAGCGCTGGGACGCGCTGCGCGACCGGGTCGCCGAGCACGGCCTGCGCAACTCGCTGCTCGTGGCGATCGCGCCGACCGCGACCATCGCCTCGATCGCCGGTGCCTACGAGTGCATCGAGCCGCAGGTGTCGAACCTGTTCAAGCGCGAGACGTTGTCCGGCGAGTTCCTCCAGATCAACGCCTACCTGGTGCGCGAGCTCAAGGCCCGCGGCCTGTGGACCCCCGCGGTCCGCGACCGGATCAAGCGCGCCGAGGGCTCGGTCCAAAGCATCGCCGAACTCCCGGAGGACGTGCGGGAGTTGTACCGCACCGCGTGGGAGCTTCCGCAGCGTGCGCTGATCGACCTGGCGGCGGCCCGCTCGCCGTACATCGACCAGTCGCAGTCGCTGAACCTGTTCATGGCCGACCCGACCATCGGCAAGCTGTCCTCGATGTACCGCTACGCGTGGTCCACCGGCCTCAAGACCACGTACTACCTGCGCTCGCGCCCCGCGACGCGGATCCAGCAGGCGACCGTGCCGGCGCAGGCCTCGGCCGCGCCCGTCGAGGAGATCTCGGACCTCGAGGTCATCGCCTGCTCGCTGGAGAACCCCGAAGCCTGTGAGGCGTGCACGTGAGCCTGCTCGATCCCGGAATGAACCTCACGCTGCGCCCGATGCAGTACCCGGACTTCTACGAGAAGTACCGCGCGGCGATCCGCAACACCTGGACGGTCGAAGAGGTCGACCTGCACAGCGACCTCGCCGACCTGGACAAGCTCAGCCCGGCCGAACGACACCTCGTGCAGCGCCTGGTCGCGTTCTTCGCGACCGGTGACACGATCGTGGCGAACAACCTGGTGCTGAACCTGTACCGGCACATCAACTCGCCCGAGGGCCGGCTGTATCTGTCGCGGCAACTCTTCGAAGAGGCCGTCCATGTGCAGTTCTACCTGACCCTGCTGGACACCTACATGCCCGACCACGAGGAGCGCGAGCAGGCGTTCGCCGCGGTCGAGCACATCCCCTCGATCCGGCGCAAGGCGGAGTTCTGCTTCCGCTGGATCGACTCGGCGATGGGCCTGGACCGGCTCGAATCGCGGGACGACCGGCGGCAGTTCCTGCTCAACCTGATCTGCTTCGCGGCGTGCATCGAGGGTCTGTTCTTCTACGGCGCCTTCGCGTACGTGTACTTCCTGCGCTCGCGCGGTCTGCTCAACGGCCTTGCCTCGGGCACCAACTGGGTGTTCCGCGACGAGTCCGCGCACATGGACTTCGCGTTCTCCGTGGTCGAGACGGTGCGGGCCGAGGAGCCCGACCTGTTCGACGACGAGCTCGCCGAGGACGTACGGCGGATGCTCGCCGAGGCGGTCGAGGCGGAGACGGCGTTCGCCGAGGACCTGCTCCAGGGCGGCGTGTCCGGGATGACGGTCGCCGACATGCGCTCCTACCTGGAGCACGTGGCCGACCGCCGGCTGGCCCAGTTGGGCATGGCACCGGTGTACGGCTCGGCGAACCCGTTCGGCTTCATGGAACTGCAGGACGTGCAGGAACTCTCGAACTTCTTCGAGCGGCGGGTCTCGGCCTACCAGGTCGCGGTCACCGGCTCGGTGTCGTTCGACGAGGACTTCTGAGTCCGGACGCCTTCGCGCGATCGCGCCGCCACCGCCCTGCCGTCCCGGTCCCGGGACGGCAGGGCGGTTTCGCGTTGTCGGGGGCGTGCCGGCTCGGCGGCGGCATGATGGGGGCGGGTCAGGACCGTTCGGCCGCGCGGCCGCGCAGCGCTGTGGCGGTGGCCTCGTCGGCCGGCAGGAACGCCTCCAGGTGCAGTTCGGCCAGCGTGATGTCGGTGGCCGTCGCGAAGGACGTCAACGTGGTCAGCAGCCGCAACTCGCCCGGGCCTTCCTCCGGGTCGCGCAGCCGCAGCGGGACCGCGAAGCCCAGGTGGTCGGGGCCCAGTCGGGCGTCCGGGACATAGCCGCGCAGTTCCTCGATGAACGCGTCGAGCAGCGGGTCCGGGCTGCGCAGCGCCTGTGCGCGCATGTTCTCCAGGACGTGATGCCCCCAGGCGTCGAGGTTCGCCACACGTGGCGCCATGCCCTCGGGATGCAGCATCAGGCGCAGCATGTTCATCGGCTCCCGGAGCAACTCCGGTGACGCCCCCTCGGTCAGCACGTCGATCGCCGTGTTGGCGGCGACGATCTGCCCGTACGGGCGCAGCACCATCGCCGGGTAGGGCAGGTGGCCGTCCAACACCGCGCGCAGCGCCTCGCGCACCGGGCGCAACATCGGTGCGTCCAGGTCCGATTCGGGGAAGACCGGCGCGTACCCGGCGGTGTGCAGCAGTGCGTTGCGCTCGCGCAGGGACAGGCCGAGCGATTCGGCGAGGCGGATGATCATGGTGCGGCCGGGACGCGATCGGCCGCTCTCGATGAAGCTGAGGTGGCGCTGGGTGGTGTCCGCGCGGGCGGCGAGTTCCAGTTGGCTCAGCCGCCGGGCGGTACGCCAGCGCCGCAGCTCGGCGGGGAAGTCCGGACCGTGGGTCATCGTGCTCATGAGGGCAGTTCTAGGCACTCGGAGGTATCGCCGGCAATTCCCCGGCGGGAATTGCCGGGCTCGGGCGCCTGTCGCAGGATCCTTCCCACGGCCGCCGAACGGGGCGGTTCGTGATCGGTCGAGAGAGGCACAACGCGATGAAGAGCTACCACCTGACACCCGGCGCCGGTATCGACGGTGTCACCCTCCGTGCGCACGACGAGCCGGACCCCGCGCCCGGGCAGGTGTTGCTCCGGGTCAGGGCGACCTCGCTGAGCATGCGCGAACTGCTGGTGCTGGACGGCGACTATCCGCTGCCGGTGTCGCCCGACGTCGTTCCCGGGTGCGCCGGGGTCGGCGAGGTGGTCGCGATCGGGGCGGGCGTCACCCGGGCCCGGGTCGGCGACCGGGTGGCGGCGACCGTGTTCCCGGACTGGATCGACGGGCCGTTCGCCCTGGACCACGCGGCGCAGCTCGGTAGTTCGCGCAACGGCATGCTCACCGAGTTCGCCCTGGTCGGCGAGCGGGCGCTGGTACACATCCCGGCGCACCTGTCGTTCGCGGAGGCCGCCACCCTCCCGCTCACCGCGGTCACCGCGTGGAACGCGCTGACCGGTGGCCGACCGCCGGTGCCGGGCGAGAGCGTGCTGACGCTCGGCACGGGAGCCGTGTCCCTGTTCGCGGTACAGCTCGCCAAGGCGTCGGGTGCGCGGGTGATCGCCACCACGTCGAGCCCGGAGAAGGCGGAACGACTGCGCGCGTCGGGCGCGGACGAGGTGGTCGACTACCGGGAGCACCCGCGCTGGGGCGAGGAGGTACGGCGGGTGACCGGCGGGCGCGGGGTGGACCGGGTCGTGGACGTCGCGGGGAATCTGACCCAGTCCCTGGCCGCGACGGCGCTCGGCGGCGAGATCGCCTTCGTCGGCCACTGGTTGGGGTCGGACGCGCCCGACGCGTCGCCGTCGCCGGCCATGCTGTTCAACGCGGGCGTGGTGCTGCGTCCGCTCGCGGTGGGCAGTCGGGCACAGTTCGAGGCGCTGAACAGGGCGGTGGACATGTGGCGGCTGCGGCCGTGCGTGCACCGGGAGTTCGGCTTCGACGAGGTTCCGGAGGCGTTGCGTTACTACCGCAAGGGTGGGTTCGTGGGGAACGTCGTGATCGACCACGGGTGATGGACTGCGGCTCGCGGCTCGCGGTTCGCGGCGGTCGGGCGGTTGGCGGTTCGCCGTGGGCCTGGGCCGTTCGGCCGATCCGACGCGGCCGGTAAATCCTTTGGGGCGATCGATTCGGGGTCGCACAATGGCGGGCATGGCCATTTCGCTGCACCACATCGTCATCGACGCACACGACCTGCCGGGACTCGCTCGTTTCTGGGCCCAGGTGTTGGGGTGGGAGGTGTTGTCGGAGCGCGAACGCGAAGTGGTCATCGGGACCGAGCCGGAAGCACCGATCGGGATCTGCTTCATGCCGGTGACGGACGTGAAGAAGACCAAGAACCGACTGCACCTGGACCTGACCCCCGGAGCGGGCCCCGGCGAACGGGAGGCGGAGATCGAGCGGGTGATCGCACTCGGCGCACGCCGCGTGGACGTCGGCCAGACCGGCACGGAATCGTGGACGGTACTCGCCGACCCGGAGGGCAACGAGTTCTGCGTGGTCCGGGCGAAGCGCACGCTGATCGCCTAGGTGTCCCGACGCCCGATCGCCGCCACGCCGAAACCCGCCTGCGGGCCTGTCTGTTGCGGGCAGGCCGACCCGTGGGCGGGTTTCGGGTGAGGTGGGATGGGACCGGACGAGGGCCGGGCGTCCCGGAGTTCGCCGTGCGGCCTGGGGTGGGGCGCCGGCGTCGGTGTGGCCGGGCCGGGCAAGCGCGCTTCGAATTCGCGGGTGAGCGACGTGAGTTCGTCCCGGGGCGACGGGTCAGCCGGTGCCGGTGGGCGGGTTGCCCGAGCCGGTGCCGCCACTGCCGCCACGACCACCGCGGCGGCGGGCGAGTCGGTCCCGCACGAGCCGACGGCCCTGCTCGACCTGGCGCGGATTGCGCCGGATGTATCCCTGGATCTTCTTGATGGTGTTCGACAGCGAACTCATGCCGTGGTCCCTCCCTGAAGCCCGGGCGCCCGGGCCTCGGCGTCCCCGAGGGCGCCGATAACTGGTGTTTGCCCGAGTTCGGCCCGGGATACGCGGTGATCGAGGGCGCAATTGCCGGGATTCGGCGGTGAATCGGCTCGCCGGCGCCTTCGCGAGCCGGCCCGGTAGCCTGCCGGTATGCCGCATGTGATCTCCGTCAACCTGGCCCACCCCCGACCCAACCCGACGAAGTCCGACGTCACCACGACGGGGATCGACAAGCGGCCGGTCGACCGCCCGGTCGCCGTGCGCGCACCCGGCCCCAAGGATTCGGGACTGGGCAGCGGACTGGTCGGCGACGGGGTGTACGACCGACGGCACCACGGCGGCGACGATCAGGCCGTCTACGCGTACGCGCGGGAGAACCTGGACATGTGGGCCCGCGAGTTCGGCCGCGAACTGGGCAACGGCGGCTTCGGGGAGAACCTCACCACGTCCGGCCTGGACCTGGAGGCCGCGCTGATCGGCGAGCGCTGGCGCGTGGGCGAGGCGGGTCCGCTGTTGGAGGTCTCCGTCCCGCGCATCCCGTGCGCGACCTTCGCGCACTGGTTGGACGAGCGGCGATGGGTGCGGCGATTCACCGAACGGGCTCTCCCGGGCACCTACCTGCGCGTGATCGAACCGGGCGAGGTGCACCCGGGAGCCCCGATCACGATCGTGTCCCGCCCGTCCCACGACGTCACCATCGGCATCTGCTTCCGAGCCCTGACCCTCGAACCCGACCTGCTGCCCCGGCTCCTCGACATAGCGGAACTCCCGCACGACGTCCGCGACATGGCCCACAAACGCATCACCCCGGACGTACGCACGGGCCGACATTCCCGTCTGTCTGCTCATCGATCGTGACTTCGGCAAGGCCGTGGTGCATACGCTGCCGGGGCTCGATCGCGAAGGCCACCCCGTCCATCGGGCCCGTGCGGAAGTCGACCCGGCGGAACGGATCGTGCTGCCGCCTCCTTATCCGGAGCTGGAGTTGGGGGCTATTCGTCGACGAAGGTCGGGGGTGTGCGGTGGTGCCAGGGGAGGGCTTGTTCGAGGAGGCCGGCGAGGCGGAAGAGGGTGTCCTCGCGGCCGTAGGGGGCAACCAGTTGCACGCCGATCGGTAGTCCCGAGCTGCTTTGGGCCAGGGGCAGGCTGAGGGCGGGTTGGCCGGTGATGTTGAAGACGACGGTGAACGGGCCGTACGCGAAGATGGCCTCCAGCCAACCGCGGACCGAGTGCTTCGGGTCGTCGTAGTCCAATGTGCCGTGTGGCGCCGGGAGTTGGCCCAGCGTCGGGGTGATCAGCAGGTCGTACTCGGTGAAGAAGGTACCCACCGAGCGGGAGACCCGGTTGTGCGCGCCGAACGCGGCGAACAGGTCGAGTGCGCTCAAGTCCCCGGCGTCGCGCAGGATCTGCCGGGTGACCGCTTCCAACCTGTTCGGATCCGGTGCGCGCGGAGCGCCCAGGAGCGGTGCCGCGATGAAGGCGACCACCTCCGGGACCAGGCCGCTCAGCACGCTTTCCCAGTCGACCGTCGGGCTCGCGTCGTCGACGTGGTGGCCCAGTCCCGCGAGCAGTGCGGCGACCGACTCGGCCGCCTGGGCCACCTCGGCGTCGACCGGGACGCCGGACCACGCCCGGGTGGTCACGCCGATCCGCAACGGCGCGACGTCCGCGCCGAGTTCGGTGGCATAGGGCCGACGCGGCGGCGGCGCGGTGTACTTGTCGCCGACGCCCGGTCCCTCGACCGCGTCCAGGAGGTGCGCGGCGTCGCGGACCGTGCGGGTGAGCGCGAAGTTGTGCGAGATCCCGAAGAACGCCTCGTCCAGGTCCGGGCCGCACGGGGTACGTCCCCGGCTGGGCTTGAGCCCGACCAGGCCGCACGCCGAGGCCGGAACGCGGATCGAGCCGGCGCCGTCGGTGGCGTGCGCGACCGGTACCGCGCCGGCCGCGACCAGGGCCGCCGCGCCGCCGCTGGAGCCGCCGACCCCACGATCGAGGTCCCAGGGATTGCGGGTGACGCCGTACTTGGCCGACTCCGTCGCGAAGCTGATCGCCATCTCGGGCGCGGTGGTCAGTCCCAGGGTGACCAGACCGGCGGCCCGGAACCGGGTCATCAGGTCGCTGTCGTGCGGCGGGACGACGCCCGGTACGGCGCGGCTGCCCAGGAAGAACGGGACGCCCGCCGCGACCGGCCCGGTGTCCTTGATCAGGAACGGCACGCCGGCCAAGGCGGCGTCGGGGTCGGGCGAGCGTTCGAGCGCGGGCTCGAAGGCGGGCAGCGCGAGGCCGTGCACGGCGGCGTCGGCGACCTCGATCGCCTGCCGGGCGGCCTCCTCGACCTCGGCCGAGGTGACCTCGCCGGCGCGGATCAGGTCGCGCAGACCGATCGCGTCGTACCTCGCGTACTCGCCGAGCCGCATGCCGCTCCTTCGTTTCGCTGTGTGTCAGGCGGTCGCCGGGTGGCTCCGGTCGGTGGCCAGCTTGATCGCGAGCCCGCCGAGCACCGTGCCCATCACGTAGCGCTGGATGCGCAGCCAGGACGGCCGCCGGGCCAGGAACACCGCGATGGACCCGGCCGCAAGGACCAGGATCGAGTTCACCGTCAGGCTGATCACGATCTGGATGCTGCCCAGTGCGAAGCCTTGGAGCAGCACGTGCCCGGCGTTCGGGTCGACGAACTGGGGGATCAGCGACAGGTACATGATCGCGGCCTTGGGGTTCAGCAGGTTCGTCAGCAGGCCCATGGTGAACAGCCGCCGATTCGAGTCCGGCGCGAGCTCCTGCGGACTGAACGCCGAGACGCCACCGGGCCGCAGCGCCTGCCAGGCGAGCCAGCCGAGGTATGCCGCGCCGGCGATCTTGACCGCCATGTACAGCTCGGGCACGACGATGAACACGGCGGAGAGGCCGAGGTTGGCCATCGACATGTAGATCAGGAAGCCGAGCCCGACACCGAGCAGCGACACCAGGCCGGCCCGACGCCCCTGGGTGATGCTGCGCGAGGTCACGTACATCATGTTCGGGCCGGGCGTCAGCACCATCCCGAGCGCGACGGCGCTCACTCCGAGTATCGCGCTGGTCTCGATCACGCTTGCCCCCACTGGTGGTACGGGCGGTCGCCGCGGTCGTCGCCGCCGCCCTGGGTCGATCGCTGGTCGCGCAATTGTGTCCGGTCTGCGGTTTTCCGGGCAACCGGGTTGTCCGCCGCCGGCGCGGCGTGACGGGTGTCAGTCCCGACCCGGACCGAGCCGCGACCGCCAGGCGGGGGACAGCCGGGGGCGGAGGAGCACGACGCCCTGCCGCGTGGCGGCGGCCATGTCGGTCTTCCGCCTCCGGTACCGGCCCCCCGGCCACCCTTCCCCGGCGCGAGTGCGCTCGGGTCGCCGATCGGCAGTGGCTTCCTGGTCGTCTCCGGCGCGGTACGCGCCGCCGCGCGCGAACGCGGCGGCCCGGCGGCCTTCGAGATCGAGTACGACGAGGACGACGAACAGGGCGACGAGGTGTTGACCGCACCATGGAGGCGGGCGACGCACGCCCTGCTGCACGCCGCGATGGCCCTCGGCGCGCCACACCTGACGGCCGAGCCGGACCGGGCGATCCTGACCGGCCCGTGGCGGGCGATCGGGAACGCGGACGTCGGCCCCGGGCGCGGTCCGGCACGCTGAGCGGGACACGCGCCGCACTCACCGCGCCGTACCGCCCCAAGCGCGCCGCCCGCCGTACCGCCACGCCAACCGCGCCGCCCCCGAAACCGCTACGCCAAGCGCGCCGCGACCGCCGAGACGAACGCGTCCGGGTCCGCGGCCGGACCCGGACCCAGGTTCAGGTGGGCTTCCTCGTCCCACGCGCCCAGGACCGTGGCCCGCTCCCGCGTCACCACGTCCAAGCTCTCCTCCAGCACGAAGTAGCGCGGCTCGCCCACCACATCCGGCCCCAGCACGAGCGCGAAATGTGCCTCCGGCGGGAACAGCGCGGGCGGGAGGCGAACCAGCAACCCGGAACCCGCGCCCAACGGGACGTGGTTCATCGCGAGACCTTCGGCGGACAGCCGCTGTTCCTCGGGCAGTCGGCTGCCCACCCCGATCCACAGGTTCGTCGTACGCGCGGTCAACTCGTCGAGAGGCGCGGCGAGCAGCGCGGCCGCGTTGCGCAGGGCGATCGAGCGGAAGACCACGTGGGCGAATCGGTAGTGGTGCTGACGGGTGCTCATGGGCGAACCTTCCGGACGACTCGTCGGGGTGGCGGGTGCCGGCCCCGGAGGCGAGAAAAAACCCGTGGCAGGCCAGGCGTTCATCCGTCATCCTGTTCCGCGATGGGGATGATGGACAGCATGGCCGCCAAGGTGGCGCACGGCGCCACCGTCGAGTTTCGCCCGCGCGGGGCCTCCATGGTCCCGCTTATCCGCAGTCGCCAACTCGTGACCGTCGCGCCGGTCGACCCGGCCCGCCTCGAAATCGGGGACATCGTGCTGACCCGGGTCGCGGGGAAGATGTACCTGCATCTGGTCTCCGCGCTGGATCGCGCCCGCGCGCGCGTGCAGATCAGCAACAACCGGGGCCGCGCCAACGGCTGGACCTCGCAGGCCCGGGTGTACGGGATCTGCGTGGCGGTGGACGGCGTACCGCGACCGGGCGCGTCCCGGAAGGTACGCGCACCGGTGTCCACGGAGTAGCGCGAGCCGGGTCCGGTCGCCGGCCCGCGCGGCGGCGTCGCGGTGGTTCAGTGCAGCGAGGGGACCACGTCCCAGCAGCCGATCGTGTGCCACGATCCGGGCCCGGAGCCGATCTCCATGACCAGGTACATCACCTCGCCCACCACCGGATCGACGATGCCGTCCTCGGGCAGGCCCAGGATGCGTTCCAGCCGCCGGGTGTCGGCGGCGGTCTCGGGGCCGTAGACCCGGTCGGGGTAGTGCGTGCTGAAGCCGGTCGAGTAGTAGATCGCCTGGACGCACTGGACGCCGAACCCGGGTGCGGTGTCGGGACCGATGTCCGGCACACCCGGGGCGGCACCGGCCGGTACGACGGCGGGGCCGGCGAGGGCCAGGGACAGGGCCAGGGCCGCGCCGGCGAGCACGCGGATCACTGGTCGGCGGGTGGAGTTCCTCGGCATGGCGTTCTCCGCTCCGGCCGACCGCGCGGCGGTGCGGGCCGGCCCAGGGTGGGGGAGAGGTGCTCGACCGCAGCAGTGTCCGCTCACCGGGGCGGCCGCGGAAGGCGAATCCCGCGTCGAACCGAATCGGCACGAGTCCATGCCGGTCGGGACGGTTCGTGCGGGACGGGTCATGCGGGACGCGTCGCGCGGGGCAGGTCGTGCGGGACGGTTCGTGCGGGACGGTTCGTGCGCGGCGAGGGCTCGGCGGGCGCGTACGTTCGCCGGCCCGGTGGACTCGCCGATCGCCGCCTGGTGGACGCGTACGGTCGCCCGGGCCGATCCCCGTCCGGGCTCGGTGCGCGGAGTCCGGCTCGTGGTGGAAGTCCTGAGGAGGAACCACTTCCGCCACGAGCCGGGCGGCCGGTTCGGCCACGGCGGTGGCCGGCCGTGCCTGGGGACCGGATCGGCACGTGTGCTGTCGGCCCCCTGTCCTGGACACGCGGGTGCCGCCCGTCCGGTTGCCGGCGATCCGCGACCCCCCGGTGGGGTTGGTCCGGCGCGCATTCAGGTAGAGATTCAGCCATGAAGAAGCTGATCAATGCCGCCCGCGACGTCGTCCCCGAGATGCTCGAAGGGTTGGCACTGGCCAATCCCGGCATCGCCTTGCTGGCCGGGGAGAACGTCGCGCTGCGCGCGGACGCCCGGGCCCACGCGGAGAGCGGGCGGGTGGCGGTGATCTCCGGCGGAGGTGCCGGCCACGAACCCGCGCACGCGGGGTACGTCGGGCCCGGGATGCTCACCGCGGCCGTGTCGGGGGACGTGTTCACGTCGCCGTCCACCGACACGATCCTGGCCGCGATCCGCACCGTCGCCGGGTCGGCGGGCGTGTTGCTCGTGGTCAAGTCGTACACCGGGGACCGGCTCAACTTCGGGCTCGCCGCCGAGTTGGCGCGGGCCGAGGGGATCGCGGTGGAGCTGGTCGTGGTCGCCGACGACGTGGCGCTCGCGACCGGCGACGACACCGCGGGCCGGCGCGGGATCGCCGGGACGGTGTTCGTGCACAAGGTCGCGGGAGCGGCGGCGGAGGCCGGCGCGAGCCTGGCCGAGGTCAAGGCCGAGGCCGAGGCGGCGGCGCGCGCGGTGGGCACGATGGGCGTCGCGCTGACCCCGTGCACGGTGCCGGCGGCCGGCCGACCGGGATTCGAGCTCGGCGAGGACGAGGTCGAGCTGGGCCTGGGCATCCACGGTGAGGCGGGCGTGCGGCGGGACAAGATCGCGCGCGCCGACGAGTTCGTCACCGAACTGCTCGACCGGATCGTCGCGGAGACCGCACTGGCCGCCGGCGACCGGGTCGCGTTGCTGGTCAACAACCTCGGCGGCACCCCCACGATGGAGTTGGACATCGTGCTGCGCGGCGCGGTACGGGACCTGGCGGGTCGCGGCCTGGTGCTCGAACGGGCCTGGCGCGGCTCGTTCCTGACCGCGTTGGAGATGGCGGGCATGTCGTTGTCCCTGCTCCGGGTCGACGACGCCCGGCTCGCCCGCCTGGACGCGGCCACCTCGGCGCCCGCGTGGCCCACCCCGGTGGTCGGCCGGGTGGGTGAGGTCACCGTGCTGCCGGCCGCACCCGCACCCGGCACCGCCGACGCGGGGACCGCGCTGACCGAACCCACGCAGCTGACCCGCGCGATCGAGGCGGTGTGTGCGGCGCTGGTCGAGGCCGAACCGCACCTGACCGAGCTGGACCGGATCGTCGGCGACGGCGACCTGGGCATCAGCCTCTCGCGTGGAGCCGAGGCGATCGGGCGCGAGTTGCCCGGCTACGGCGGCGGCACCCCGGCCGCCGTGCTGCGCGGCCTCGCGGACACCGTGCGCCGGGCGCTCGGCGGCACGTCCGGGCCGCTGTACTCGGTGCTGTTGCTGCGCGCGGCCGGCGCCGTGGAGCAGGACGCGGGAACGCGCGGTTGGCGCGAGGCACTGGCCGCCGGCGCGCGGGCGATCGGCGAACTGGGCGGCGCCCGGGTCGGCGACCGCACCATGCTGGACGCGCTGGTGCCGGCCGGCGAGGCACTGGTCGGCGGCGCGAGTCTGGTCGAGGCGATCGACGCGGCCGCGGCCGGCACCGAGGAGACCGCGACGCACAGCGCCCGTCGAGGCCGCAGCAGCTACCTCGGCGACCGCGCGATCGGCACCGTCGACCCGGGCGCCGAGGCGGTGGTGATCTGGCTCCGTGCGATCGCCGACTCGCTGGACGCCGAGGATTAGGCCCTGTCCGGCGGATCTCGGTGGGTCCGCGTCGTCCGGTGCCGCGCCTCGCCGCACCGGAGAAACAGCCGAATGGAAACCACTATGCGGCTGCTTCGCCGGCACGCCGATGCACGGCATCCGCCCTTCGGGCTCCTCGCTGCGCTCACGACGCGGCCCGATCCACCAAGATCCGCAGGACAGGGCCTTAGAACCGGCTCGGAATCGGATCGGATCGGATGGCCGCAGGGAAGACGCGGATCCGGCCGGGCCGGACAGCCTCCCGACCCGGCCGGACTCACGCCGGGACCCCGGTCGGACCCCCGGCGGCGATTCCCACACCGCACCCGCCGCGGCGGCCGGCGAGTGCGGCAGCGGGTGCGGCCGGCGAGTGCGGGCGGGACGCCCACGATCACGCCCTGGCTCCGCCGCGTCGTGGGCCCGGACCCGATCAATCCGCCATCGCCCCGGCGGCGAGTTCGCCCAGCGCGTCGTACGCGATCTGGAGGAACGGCGCCCTCGGTCCCGCCGCCGTGTTCACCAGTGCCGCCAGCGCGACCCCGGCCTGCGGGCTGAAGCCGACGAAGGCGGTGAATCCGCGCGTCGATCCGCCGTGGAAGATCAGGTCGTACCCGGGCCGGGCCCGCAGATTCCAGACCAGGCACAGCCGATCGCCGGTGTGCGGCGGGATCAATCGGGGCCGGCGCACTTCGACCAACGCCTCGGCCAACGAGGCGGGTTGTACCGTCGCCGGGTCCAGGTGCGCGGCCAGATACCGGGTCAGATCCGTCCCGGTGCTGCGCAGCGCTCCCGCCGCGGGCAGCCCCGGCATCTCCCACGGTGGCCGGGGCCGGCCGCGCAGATAACCGGTCACCTGCGGCCCGTTCGGGTCGCACGTGGTCATCGTCAGGCCCAGCGGCACACCCAGCCGGGTGACCACGAGATCGGGATACGGCTGCCCGGCGGCGCGCGCGAGCGCGTGTCCGAGCAGTCCCACCCCCAGGTTGGAGTAGGACACCCGGGTGCCCGGTCGACCGCGCGGCCGGGCCCGCCCGAGCAGCGCGAACAGCCGCTTCTCGTCGTAGCCCGCGTAGGGGTTCGTGTACCACGCGGGCAGCGCCGAGCGCAGCGAACCGCGCGGCAGTCGCGGCAGTCCCGAGGTGTGCGTGGCCAGGTGCAGCAGCGTGATGTCGGACGACCAGCGCGGCCGCGAGCCCGGCGGCAGGTAGGTGATCAGCGGGTCGTCCAGCCGCGCCTCGCCCCGCGCGACCGCGTCGGCGAGCAGCAGCGCGGTGAACGTCTTGGTCACCGAGCCCAGTTCGAACCGCGAGTCGGCGTCCACCGCCGTACCGCGACACACCACCGATTGCTCGCCGCCTCGGATGGTGGCCACGACCAGCGCACCCCCGGCCGGCACGGCCCGCAGCAGCGGCGCGATCGGCGCCGCGTTCGGGTCGCTCACCCGAGCGCGGGCGCGGGCGTGTTGCCCAGCGAACGGGCCAACGTGATGGTGCCGGCCACGATCGCGACCACCGCCGTGTGCTCGTGGTCCTTGAAGGCGCGTTGCGGGTCCTCGTCCACCGGATCCGCGTCGCGCGGCAGCAGCCCGTTCGGAAGCTGTGCCGCCGCGAGTGTCTCCCAGCCCTGCGCGTCGCACACCGGCTCGGGCAGGCACGCGTCGACGATCAGCAACTCGCCCACCAGGTCGTACTGGAAGACCTCGGCCCACACATCCACCCAGACCGGGAGCCATGCCCGCAGGTAGTCGGCGATCTCGGCCGGGAGCTGTTCGGGATGCGCGCCCCAGTCGGTGATGTGGAACACCGCGTGCGTCATGTGGTACGCGGTCATCCAGTCGATCACCCACGGCTCGGGAGTCATGCCCAGCCACGAGTCGGCGGCCAGCGCGGGCCAGTCCGGCCGGTGGGTCAGCCCCGCGACGCGGCTCGCGTTGGCCACCGCGAGGCGGCGGTTGGGCATCATCTCGATCGCGTGCACCGACCGCAGCCCGGACAGGTGCGCCAGCAGCGCGTCCATCGGCTCGTGCCGGATGCCCGCCCGCACGAAGTGCGCGTACGTCTCCAGCGGGTCGGTCAGCAGCGGGTGTCGCACCTGGCGTTCGTAGAGGAAGTCCCCGTCGCGGAACTGCTCCCAGGCGAACTCGATCAGCGCCCGCGCGGCGGCCAGGTCGGCGGGCCCGGCGACGCCCTCGCGCAGCACCAGCGAGGTGGCCAGCGCGGTCTCGCCGAGCGGCTTGTACGCGCTGTCGCGGTCGTTGAAGTCGACGACGGTGTGCGTGGGCAGCGGCCCGAACCGCGCGTTCTCGTGCAGCCAGCGCAGCGCCCGCGAACCGATCGTGTGGGCGGTCTTGAGCACGTCCGCCCGGACGAGTCCCCCGGTCATGAGTCCTCCCGTGCGGTCACGTGCTGGGCGATGCGGGTGTCGAGCACGGTGCGGGTGCTGCCGCCGCCGAAGAGTCGGACGTGCCGCAACAACGGGTCCAATTCCAAGGGGAAGGCGACCCCGTCGGCGGCCACGAAGGCGAGCCAGCGGGCGATCCGGGCGGCGGTGCGGTAGTCGCGGCGCAACATCGCGCGCACCACCCCGCGTGCCAGCGAGTCGGCGTTTCGTCGGGCGGCGGCGTGGATGGGGCCGTCCAGGCCGGGCAGGGCCAGGGAGGAGAGTTGGGCCATCCGCACCGACCAGGCCTGCCAGGTCGTCGCGTCGGCGACCTGCGCGCCGTCGCCCGGCGGGGGGACGTCGACGGCCAGGCCGAAGCGGGTCAGCGTGCGGGCCGTGGCCCAGTCGCGCCAGGTGATGATCCACGCGGTCTCGGGCGAGGCGCCCAGCGTGTCGGGCGGGAACAGGTCGAACGCGCGGGCGGCGGCCTCGGCCTGATCGGCCGGCAGCGGCGTGCCGCGCAGTACGTGTGGGGCGAACGCGTCGGAGCCCAGGACGCGCAGCCCGGGCAAGTCGGCGTCGCGGTCGTGCGGTTCGGCCGCCCAGGAATCGGTGGCGGCGAATCCGGCGGGCACGACCGTGCCCTCGACGTCCATGAGGACGCCGAGGGCACGGCCTGCCACTCGCTCGACCGCCGCCGTGTAGTCCTCGTGTGGCGAGGTCTCGGCGAAGGGCATCGTTCTGATCAACTTCCCGTCGGAACCGGTGATGTCACGGACATCCGATCCGGCCTAGCGCTCCTTCGGGGGCTTCGGCGAGAGCAGCAGACCGAGCACCAGCAGTCCGCCACCGATGTCCTCGGGCGCGAACAGCGGCGCGTCACTGATGGTCGTCTCCTCCTCGATCATGAGCGTCGCGACGGTACCCGCCTGGGTCGGCGTAACCGGCGTGGACTGGCGCATGTGTTGAGTAAGCATCAGGTGCTCCCTGATCGTGACTTCAATCGCCGGGCTCGACGATGCCCCCGTGCTTTCGACCATAGGCACTTTTTATGGGCGTTTGCATTATTTGCCGGTGAGTCGCGGGTGTGATTCCCCCGTATGCGCGGGCGCGTTCCGGGCGCGGGTCGGGGGCGCGCGAGGGGAGTGCGGGACGGGCGGGGGTGGGTCGGTCGGACGGGCCCGGCTCTTTCGCCGTAACCGCGTGAATCCGCGCTCACCAGCGGGTTTTCGGCGTCGGTCAGGGGGTGATCCGGGCCAGGGCGCCGATTTCCAGGGCGACCCAGATCGCGCCGTCCGCACCCTGGGCGAGGCCGTGCGGTTCGGCCGCGGGTGTCGGCAAGTCGTACTCCGTCAGTGTGCCTTCCACGGCGAGTCGGCCCACCCGATTGGCGCCCCATTCGGTGAACCAGCAGTTGCCGTCCGTGTCGAGTGCCACCGCGTGCGGGCGGGACTGCGGGTCCGGCAGCGGGAATTCGGTGATTTCCCTATTCGGGCCGAGTCGGCCGATCGCACCCGCGCCGATCTCGGTGAACCACAGCGCGCCGTCCGGGCCGGACGTGATTCCGACCGGCGCCGCGCCCTTGGTGGGCAGCGCGTGGATGCTCACCTCGCCGCTCGTGGTGATACGTCCGATCGCGTCGGCGGCGTTCAGCGTGAACCACAACGCGCCGTCGGCGCCGGTGGTGATCGCGGACGGGAACGCGTCCGCGATCGGCAGCGCGAAGCCGGTGACCCGGCCGGTCGGGTCGATCCGACCGATGCGGTTCGCGGCCGTCTCGGTGAACCACAGCGCGCCGTCCGGGCCGGCGGTGATCCCGAACGGGCCGGATCCGGGGGTGGGCAGGTCGAAGTGGGTCACCGCGCCGGCGACGGTGATCCGGCCGATCCGGTGGGCCTTGTACTCGGTGAACCACAGCGCGTCGTCGGGACCGGTGACCAACACGGTCGGTCCGCAGCCGGGGTCGCCGAGATCGTGGAGGGTGGGTGTCCCGGCCGGGTCGACTCGGCCGATGCGACCGGCGTGCACGAGGGTGAACCACAGTGCGCCGTCCGGGCCCGAGACGATGGCGTAGGGGCCGGAGTCGGGCCCGGCGACCGGGAGTTCGCGGATGTCGGGGGTCGTCATACGAGCATTCCCTCGGTCAGGTGGATCCGGGTGCCGATGAACCGGTCGCGCAACGTTCGGTCGTGGGAGACCACGACCAGGGCGCCGGAGTAGGCGTCGAGCGCCCGCTCCAGTTCCTCGACCAGCGTGGGGGAGAGGTGGTTGGTCGGCTCGTCCAGCAGCAGGACGTCGGCCGGTCGGTCCAACAGCCGTGCCAGGGCCAGGCGTTGGCGTTGGCCGACGGACAGCGTGCCGACCCGGGTGCCGAACGTCTCGGCGGGCAGCAGGCCGCCGGCGAGCAGTCGGTCGCGGTGCTCGTCGAGATGGCCCGGGCGACCGGCCGCGTAGGTGGCGAGCACCGTGCGTGACGGGTCGGCGAAGACCGGGTCCTGGGCCAGCCGGCCGATCCGGCCGCGGCGGCGCACGGTGCCCGTGTCCGGTTCCAGGACACCGGCCAGGACCCGCAGGAGGGTGGTCTTGCCCGCGCCGTTGGCGCCCTGGACGAGCAGCCGATCGCCCGCCTCGATCCGGAGGTCGTGGACGACCAGGCGATCCGCGACCCGGACGTCGTGGGCCTCGATCAGCACGCCCGAGGCCGCGCCGGTGGGGATCCCGGTGCTGAAGCGCAGCGGTTCGGGCGGTGCGATCACCGGGTTCGCCCGCAGTCGGCGCAGCCGTTCGCGGCCCTGGCGGACCCGGCTCGCCACCGAGTTCTGCACGCGGCCCGCATTGCGGTCGTAGGCCATCTTGTTGTTGTCCTTGGCGGCCCGTCCCGGTGCGACCCGGTGCGCGGTGGTCGCGGCGAAGCCCTCGACCTCGCGGATCTCGCGGCACCAGTCGGCGTACGCCTGCGCGCGGCGGGCGCGGTCGGCGAGCCGCGCCGCGTGGTAGGCG
The DNA here is from genome assembly GCF_044765325.1 of Embleya sp. NPDC127516. Lineage (NCBI taxonomy): Bacteria > Bacillati > Actinomycetota > Actinomycetes > Kitasatosporales > Streptomycetaceae > Embleya > Embleya sp. NPDC127516. The sequence continues at coordinate 452,159 of NZ_JBIWJT010000002.1, forward strand.
GTGTAGTCGCCGCCGTATCGGGTCACGGTGCCCGCCTCGACCTCGACGATCGCGCGGACCACCCGGTCCAGGAACAGGCGATCGTGCGAGATCGCCACGACGGTGCCGGGGTGTTCGCGCAGGCGATCCTCCAGCCAGGTCAGGGACGTCGCGTCGAGGTGGTTGGTGGGCTCGTCGAGCAGCATCACCTCGGGGGCCGAGGCGAGCAGGCAGGCCAGGCCCAGGCGGGCGCGTTCGCCGCCGGAGAGCGCGTCGAGGCGGCGGTCGGGCGGGATCGCGCCGAGACCGAGGGCCTGGATCGCCCGGCCGGTACGTGCGTCGGCGTCGTAGCCGCCGCGCGCCTCGAAGGCGGAGAGCAGGTCGCCGTACTCGCTCAGCCGCGCCTCGGTCAGATCGGCCTCCACCTCGCGCAGTCGGCGCTCGATGGCGCGCAGGTCGGCGAGGGCGGCGTCGATGGCCTGCCGCACGGTGTGGGTGCCGGGCAGGTCGAGGGTCTGGCCGAGGTGGCCGATGCCGCCGGTGCTCGTGACGGTCACGGTGCCGTCGTCGGGGGTCTCCAGGCCGGCGATCAGGCGCAGCAGCGTGGACTTGCCGGAACCGTTCTCACCGACGATGCCGACCCTCTCCCCGGGTTTTACGGTCAGTGAGACGTCGGTGAGGACCGGGTGGTCGGCGTAGGTCTTCGCGACGTTACGCAGTGTGAGCTGGGTGGGGCGGCCGGTGCGGGTGCCGGTGGTGGCAGTGCTGCGGCTGGGGGACAAGAGGGGACTCCAGGGGGTTCTGCGGGCGGGTCGGCGGGGTGACGGTGTTCGTTGCCCGGGTCATGGCTGCGGCGCTCCCTGGTGGGTCGAGTGGTGTACGTGGACGGCTGGGCTTCCGAGAAGCTAATGCAACTCGGTTGCGTTAGGATGAGTATGACGGATGGAGAGGCGCTAATGCAACAGGGTTGCTTTTGGGTGTCGTGGACGGGGCCGGTGGTCCGGGTTCGGACGGTTCGGTCGGTCCGGACGGGCGGCGGCGGGTGAGTGGCGTCGGCGCGGTGCGGCCCGGTGGGCGGACCGCGCGGACGCGGGACGCGGTACGGCGGGCGACGCTGGCCGAGCTGGCCGAGAAGGGCTTCGACGGGCTGACCGTGGAGGCCGTCGCCGCGCGCTCGGGGGTGCACAAGACGACGGTCTACCGCCGCTGGCGGAACGCGGCGGGGCTGGCCGCCGACGCGCTGGACCTGGCGGCGGAGGAGTCGTGGCCGTTGCCGGACACCGGCACGATCGGCGGCGACCTGCGGGCGATCACCGCGCTGGTGGTGGCCGGCTTCGCGGACCCCGAACGCGGACCCACCGCGCGGGCGTTGGTGGCCGCCGCGGTGCACGAGCCGACCATGGGCGCGGCCCTGCACGGATTCCTGATCGGCAGGCTCGGTCAGGCCGAGGCGGTGGTCGAACGGGCGGTCGCGCGAGGCGAGTTGCCGGTGGGTACCGATGCGGGCGAGGTGGTCCGGGTAGCCGTCGGCGGGCTGTACTACCGGTTGTTCATCACGCACGAGCCGGTCGACGCCGGCCAGGCGCGGCGCGCGGCGGACGCGGCGGTGGCGGCCGCACGCGCGGGGGTCTTCGTGCTCGACCGAGCCTGAGCGGGTGAGCCGGCCGAGCGGGTGGCGATCGCCGGCGACCCGCGCCCGTGCCGGGTGGGTGGTGCCGGCCGGATGGTGCCGGGTTCAGCAGAACTCGTCGAGGAGACGGTAGAACTCCAGACGCTTCGGGTCCAGGGTGCCCTGCGGGTCGTAGCGGGCCAGGAAGCGGGCCGCGTGGGCGGGGGAGTACTGCGCGTCGTCGTCGTTGTGGAGGCTGCGGGTGAGCAGGGCCGGGTCGGCGTGGCGGTCGGCGCGGCCCAGGCGGCCGAGGTCGATCAGGCCGGTGACCTGCACGGTGTCCGGGTCGAGCAGGACGTTGGGCGGGCAGTAGTCGCCGTGGCCGACGACCGGGTCCTCGGTGGTCGGTACGGTCGCGGTCAGCTCGGCGAGGAGTTCGGGGCCGGTCCATCCCAGGCGGTGTTCGTCCAGGTCCTCCAGGTCGACCAGGCCGGCCGTGACCGCGTACTCGGCGGCGGGGATGGCTACCGCGAGACTGCGATCGAACGGGCAGTCGGCGAGCGGGAGTTCGTGCAGGGCGCGGGCCATGTCGGCGAGCGCGTCGACGACCGCGTCGCGTTGCTCGGCGGGCCACGGGTCGGCCGCCGAGCGGCCGGGCACGGCGCGGGTGAGCAGCCAGCCGTCGCACGCGTCGACGTCGTACTCGAGAATCTCGGCGACCGGAAGCCCCTGCTTCGCCGCCCACAGACCTCGGTCCACCTCGGCGGAGAGATGGAAGCCGGAATCCGGGTGGGAACCGGGCGCGCCGACCTTGAGATAGAACTCCTCACCCCGGCGCCGCAATCGGTGAACCCCGGCCCCGGACTTGCCGGCCGTGACCGGTTCCCACGTGTAGGCCGCGAACCGCCGTCGAAGATCGTCCGTCATCCCCCCATCCTCACCCGAGCACTACCCCGACCGCCGGCGGATTTTCCCCCGCGCCCGGTGGCCGGGCGTCGACCCCGAACCGGCATCCGGAACCGACATGATGGGGCCATGATTCGGATCGCGTTGGTTCTGGGTGACATCACCGAGCAGGACGTGGACGCGGTGGTCACCGCCGCCAACGCGTCGCTGCTGGGCGGCGGCGGGGTGGACGGGGCCGTGCACCGACGCGGTGGACCGGCGATCTTCGAGGCGTGCCAGGAACTGATCGCCTCGACCTACGGCCCGGGTGGCTTGCCGACCGGCGAGGCGGTGGCGACCACGGCGGGCGCGCTGCCGGCCCGATGGGTGATCCATACGGTCGGCCCCGTACACGGCGAGGACGAGGACGGAGTGGCCCTGTTGGCCGCCTGCCACCGCGCGTCGCTGCGCGTCGCCGACGAACTCGGCGCCGGCACGATCGCTTTCCCCGCGGTGTCCACCGGCTCGCACGGATGGCCCCTCGACGAGGCCGCCGCGATCGCGATCCGGACGGTGGTCGACGCCGAGACCGCGCTGACCGAGGCCCGTTTCGTGCTCTTCGACGAGGACACGTACGCCGCCTACGCGGCCGCCCTGGCCGGGACGGCGCACTGAACCCGGGCGCCCGGCAGGGGGGCGGGGTGGTGGGGTCAGAGTTCGAACCAGCCGGTGCGGCTGTGCCAGTGCCGGCCGGTGCGGAGGTGGTCGCCGATGGCGCGTTGGAGGGTGGTGTCGCGGGGGAGGGACTCCGGGGGCAGGTCCGGGTCGCCGAAGACGAAGCCGATCGGGGCGGTGTCCTCGGGCGGGTGGTCGGCCGGCTCGGTGTGCAGGTGGAAGCGGCGTTGGAAGCGGATGATGTTGGCGTGTTCCGGGAGGTATTCGCGCAGTTGCGGATCCAGCAGCCACGAGCCGCAGACCGCCACCGCGTAGCGCTCGGTCGGGAAGTGGCGCCGGAAGAACTCGCGGGCCAGCCGCAGCGATTCGTCGCACGCGGCCGGGGTCAACGGTCCGTGGAAGTCCGGGATGTGCAGCGCCAGCGCCGGATCCTCGGCCCGATACGGCAGTCCCAGGGCGGCGGCGCTCGCGGCGGCCCGACCGAGCAGGAACGAGCGTTGGAACTGCAAGCGACCCAGTTGATAGAGCTCACCGCGAAAGTGCAGCCTGGGCCAGTGCAGCGCGAGCAGACCACCGATGCCGCGCCGACGCCGGTGCACCGCGACGTGCCGGCCGAGGTCGGCGAGCGTTCGGCGGGACACCTCGGGCGGGATGCCGAGGGAGCGGTGGTAGGCCAGCACGTACGGGCGCGCGGCGACGAACACGTAGACGTGGAACCAGCGGCCGACCGCACCCCACGCGGGCGGCAACGGTGGGACCTCCCGGTGCGCCTCGACCGTGCCGACATCCGTGACCAGGGCCCGCACGGCGCGTTCGAACAGCTCGCGCACCTGCGGGTCGGCGAGCAACGCCGCACGGGTGGCCACGAGTTCGTTGAAGTCCTCGTGCGGGACGGACAGGTCCAGGAGTACCTCGACCAGTTCGTCGTCGGCGGGCAGGGCCACCTCGACGCCGGTGTCGAAGCCGGCCAACGTGTCGACCCAGGCGGCCAGGCGCGGATCCGCGCGGAGCGGTTCCCAGGCATCCGTCGCCGGTCCGCCCGGCCCGAGCGGCCCGGTCACGCCGAGGGTGTGCGCAGGTCGACGGAACAGAAGACCTTGTCGTAGCGGGTCGTGCCGATCGCGACGAAGTCGTGCAGCCGGCCGTACTCGACGAAGCCCAGCGAGCGGTAGAGGTGCAGCGCGTTGTCGTTGTCGCCGCGTGCGTCGAGGGTGAGGATCTCGATGGCCTCGGCGCGCGCGTCCTCGATCAGCGCCGCCGTCAGCGACCGGCCGATCCCGCGACCGTGCGCGGACCGGGCCACCGCGAGCTTCTCCAGATCGGCGTTGGGCCGGTGGGTGGGCCGGGTGTACCGGCGCCAGTAGCCGAAGCCGAGCAGTTCCTCGCCCGAGTACGCGAACCGCAGCGCGGCGTCGCCGGAACGCTGGGCCCGGGCCAGCTCGGTGAGCAGCGCGGCCACCTCGGCGAGCGGCGGCGGGTCCACCCACCCGAGCGCCGCACCGCCCAGGACCAGATCGGTCAGGATCGTGTGCACCGGTTCGGCCGCGCGCTCGGCGGCTTCCGGTCCGCGCAGCACGATCCGCCGGGTGTCTTCGTACTCGTCTGGGTTCGCGCCCGCATCCGCCGCCGTTCGGGCGGATGCGCTCGCGTTAACGTTCACCGTCACGGAGGCAAGGCTATTGAGTCCGGTGGATCGTGCGGAACGGGCCGGCGGGCGGGATCCGGCAGACTGTGCGGGTGAGTGGAACCGTTTTGGTCCTCGGGGGCCGCAGTGAGATCGGGTTGGCGGTCGCCGAGCGGCTGGCCGCGCGTGGGGCGCGGACCATCGTGCTGGCGGCGCGTCGCAGCTACGACCTCGACGAGGAGGAGGCGCTGCTGCGCAAGGCCGGCGCGCCGCATGTGGATCGGGTCGAGTTCGACGCCGACGACCTGGCCGGGCACCGCCCGATGCTGGACGAGGTGATCGCCCGGCACGGCCCGCTCGACGTCGTGGTCACCGCGTTCGGCATCCTCGGCGATCAGCGCCGGGCCGAGTCGGACGCGGCACACGCGGTCGCCGTCGTGCACACCGACTACACGGCGCACGTGAGCATCCTCACCCACCTGGCCACGGTGCTGCGCGCGCAGGGACACGGTCGGTTGATCGTGTTCTCGTCGGTGGCGGGTGTGCGGGTGCGGCGGGCGAACTACGTGTACGGCTCGGCCAAGGCCGGCCTGGACGGTTTCGCGAGCGGCCTGGCCGACGCGCTCGCGGGGAGCGGGGTGCGGCTGCTGCTGGTCCGGCCCGGCTTCGTGGTGGGACGGATGACCGAGGGCATGTCGCCGGCGCCGCTGTCCAGCACACCGGATCAGGTGGCCGACGCGACGGTCCGGGCGCTGCTGCGCGGGAAGGGCGAGGTGTGGGTGCCGGCGGCGCTGCGGCCGGTGTTCGCCGGAATGCGGGTGTTGCCTCGGCGGGTGTGGCGCAGGTTGCCGCGCTGAGTCTTCCGGTGCGAGACGGGCGGGGGTGGGCCGGCCGATCGCGACGACCGTACTGGTCGTACTGGTCGTCATGACCGTGCCGGTCGTGCCGGTCAGAGCAGCAGCGTGTCGGTGTCTATCGAGGTCAGGAAGTCGTCGAGGACCTGGAAGATTTCCCACTCGGGGCGGCCGGAAGCGGTCGCGAGCAGCGCGACCAGGCCCTGTTCCAGGGCCTCGACGCGCTTGCCCTTCCATGCCTTGTCGGCCAGGCTCACGAGCAGTTCGTCCGGATCGTCGGGATTCCATGCCGCGTGGGTGCGGGCGAAGCGGGCCCGGGCGGGCGGGACGCCCTGGGCGGTCAGCAGGTCGTAGCCCGCCTGTTCGTGGCACGAACCGGGCCCGGCCAACTCCTCCGGATGCAGGGTCTTGCCGATGTCGTGGGTGGCGGCGCCGAACAGCACCGCGTCGCGGTCGAAGGCCAGTTCCGGGCAGGTCGCCGCGACCCAGTCGCACAGCCGGTACGCGACGTCGTGCACGATGCGCAGGTGTTCGACCAGGCGTGGGCAGGGGGTGAGTTGATCCAGGAGAGTGGCCACTTCGGCGGGCAGCGGACGGAGCTTGGCGGAGGTCACCCGCACAGCGTAGGAGTCCGCCGAGGCATCAGGAAGCGGGCCCGCCCAGGGTCAGCGTCCACGCGTCGCCCATCAGCACGACCGGGTGCGCCGCCGGATCCAGTGTGCGCAACAACTCCACGACCCCTTCGGCGGGCAGCGTCACACAGCCGTGGGTCGGGCCACCGTGGTCGATGTGCAGCCAGATTCCGCCGCCGAACGCGTCGCCGCGCGGGCGCTCCGGGTCCAGCGGAGAGGTGCCGCGCACCCGGTTGTAGTCGATCGCGATCACGTGGTCGAACGTGCCCGCCAGGGGTTCTCCGGCGAAGCCCGTGCCGTCGATGGCGAAGTCGTCGGATCGGTCGTACGACAGCCTGGTGCCGGGGTCGGGCTCCAGCCCGCCCGCGTCGGTGAGCGTGTACACGCCGATCGGCGAGCGCAGGTCGTCCACGTGGTGGTCGGGCGTCCAGCCGAGCCGGCCATTGTGCGCCGGCCACGTCCCCCGGGGTTGCCAGCCGTTCGGTTCGCGGGTCCAGAACGAGGCGGCAGCCGAGTCGCTGTCCCGGCTCTCGCCGACGACCAGCAACAACTGGGTGGTCTCGACCGGGATTTCGGCCGCCCAGCGGGGCCCGACACCGGGCGGGACGGCGATCGGCGGCGTGGGTGGCTCCGGGAACGGAACACCGGCCGGACCCGGGTCCGCTCCGCCGGCCGCGCCCACGCCGATGCCCGCCGCCGCGTTCGCGTGCAATTGTGCTCCGGCGGCGGCCGCGGCTCGGGCGGCGGGCCCGGCGAGCAGGGTGAGGGCGACCGGTGCGGCACGGAACAGCGAGCGTCGGGAGATCGTCATTCGTCCACGACTACCCGCTCTCCGGGAACCACTCGTGCAGGGTGGGCGGTGTGTCCACGGGCATCACCCGGTCGGCCGTGTCGGGTGTCACTCGTCCGTGGACGTGAGGTGACGTACGGCCGCGCCGATCGGGCCGGTGAACCGCGACCGTGCCGAACGGGCCCGCGTGCCGTCGGGTCGGCGGAGCCGGTTCGGGTGGGCGTGGTCTGATGGGCCTGGTCGGCTGGGTGGGTCGGGGTTCGGTGGTGGAAGGGGAAGTATGCGGGTCGGGGTGTTGGGAGTCGGGCGGATCGGGGCGTTTCATGCCCGGGCGTTGGGTGGGATCGAGGCGGTCGAGCGGGTCGTGGTCGCGGACGCGGACCACGCGCGGGCCGAGGCGTTCGCCGCGCAGGCCGGGGTCGAGGCGGCGGGGCTGGACAAGGTGTACGGCTTGGTCGACGCGGTCGTGATCGCGGCGCCGACGGCGGTGCACGTGGAGTTGTTGCGACGGGCCGCCGACGCCGGGTTGCCGATCCTGTGCGAGAAGCCGATCGCGCTCGACCCGGGGATCGCGGGTGATGCCGTCGGGTATGTGGAGGCGCGTGGCGCCGGGTTGCAGGTGGGCTTCCAGCGTCGGTTCGATCCGATGTACGTCGCGGCGCGCGAGGCGGTGCGCGCGGGCACGCTCGGTACGGTGACCCGAGTGCACGCGGTGAGTGTGGACCGCCGGCCGCCGCCGCCCGAGTTCGTGCCCACCTCGGGCGGGATCTACCGGGACACGCACATCCACGACTTCGACATCGTGCCGTGGGTCACCGGCGTGCCGATCGTCGAGGTGACCGCGATCGGCGCGAACCGGGGTGCGGCGGTGTTCGGCGAGAACGACGACGTCGACGTCTCGGCGGTGCTCTTCCGCCTCGCCGACGGCACCCTGGGCACCGCGCACGCGGGCCGCGACCACGAGCCGGGCTACGACGTGCGCCTGGAAGTGGCCGGCACGGACGGTACGCACGCGTGCGGCGGAGTCACCGAGGGCGACTTCCTCACCCGATTCGGCGACGCGTACCGCGCCGAACTCGCCGCCTTCGTGTCGATGGCCGCCGGCCGAACCCCGAGCCCCTGCCCCGGCCCGGCCGCCCTCGCCGCCCAGGCCGTCGCCGAAGCCTGCGTCGTCTCCCGCCGCGAGGGCCGCACCGTGCGCGTCGGGTAGCGGCTGCCGCGGGCCGCGCCCGTGGCTCGCCGCTGCCGCGGGAGGTCAGGGGAGGGTCAGGATCTCCGGGCCGGAATCGGTGATGGCGATGGTGTGTTCGATGTGGGCGGCTCGGCTGCCGTCGACGCTGTGGATGGTCCAGCCGTCCTCGGCGGTGAAGCAGCGGTCCTTGCCCCCGGCGATGAGCATCGGTTCCAGGGCCAGGGCCAGACCCGGGCGCAGGAGCATGCCCCGGCCCGGGCGGCCTTCGTTGCGCACGTGCGGGTCCTCGTGCATCGTGCGGCCGATGCCGTGGCCGCCCAAGTCCTGCGGCATGCCGTAGCCGGCCTCGCGGGCGACCGCGCCGATCGCGGCGGAGATGTCGCCGAGCCGACCGCCCGGGACGGCCGCCGCGATGCCCGCCTCCAGTGCGCGGCGGGTCGTCGCGATCAGTTCGAGGTCGCTCGGGCGCGGCGTGCCGACCGTGAAGGTGATCGCGGCGTCGCCGGTCCAGCCGCGCAGGGTCGCGCCGAAGTCGACGCTCAGCAGGTCGCCGTCGCGCAGCCGGTAGTCCGTCGGGATGCCGTGGACCACGACGTCGTTGACCGACGCGCAGATCACGCCAGGAAACGGCACCGGCGCGGACCAGGGTTTGTAGCCCAGGAACGGGGACGTGGCCCCGGCCTCGCGCAGCACCGCGTGTGCGACCTCGTCCAACTCCTTGAGCGACACGCCGATGGCGGCGGCCTTGCGGGTCGCCTCCAGGGCATTCGCCACGACACGGCCGGCCTCGCGCATCGCGGCGATTTCGGCTCGGGTTTTGATCTCGACCACGAGGTCCCTCCTCGACCAATTCTTATACCGGTATTAGTATCATGGTCATGGTCCGAACCCCACTGACCCCACTGGAGCGCGAGCGCGGCCTGCATCTGGGCGCGTTGTTGCGCGGTGCGCGCGGAGAGCGCAGCATCGGCCACGTCGCCATCGCGGCGGGTCTGTCGCCGGAAACGCTGCGCAAGATCGAGACCGGCCGCGCGCCCACACCGGCGTTCTTCACGATCGCCGCGCTCGCCCTCGAACTGGGCCTGTCCCTGGACGAGGTCGCGACGGCGTGCGCGATCCCGGACCCGGACGTGCTCTCGGCTTAGGTTCCGCCCGAGGCCCTGCCCCGTGCACGGGCCGGTCGCGTCCGCGGCTCGTCCCTGCCCACGGCCCGTCCCGTCCAGGCCCGGTCCCGCCCCGGGCCTCGGCGCCGTCCGGCGGGCTCGGGCTCAGCCGGTCGGTTCGCCCGCCCGGTCCACCGGTGTGCCCGGTCGGTGGATCAGTGCCTGGATGCTCGCGATCAGCAGGTCCACCGTGAAGGCGAACTGTTCGTCGATCGAATCCACCGGGACCGACGCGGCGATCCGGCCCGTGGTGGGCAGTTCGGCGCTCGCGGCCGGGCCCGGGGGCAACCACGCGGCGGGGGCGGCGTCCCAGGTCTCGGGGTCGAGGTCGGCGGGCGGAGCGTCGTGCCAGGCGTCGTTGAGCCGCACGAACGCCGCGACCCGCAGCACCAGTTCGCGGAAGATCCGGTTCGCGGTGACCAGGTCCAGGCCGATCGCGACCAGGAAGGTCAGGATCGCCTCGTTGTTGCGCAGTGTGCGTGGGTGGATCGCGGCGGTCAGGTTCTCGTCCACCGCGATGGTCACCGCGCGCGGGTGTCGGCGATACCACGCGCGCATCCCCGCGCACAGCTCGCGCACGCTCTCGGCCGGGCGGGCCGGGTCCAGTTCGGGTACCAGCCAGTCCGACTGCCAGGCCAGCGCGGCCAGTTCGAGTACGGCCCGGCGGTCCGTCGCGTAGTTGTACAGCGCGCGCGGCGACACGCCCAGGTGCGCGGCGAGCGAGCGCATGGTCAGTTCCGCCCCGCCGTCGCGCGCGACCAACTCCAGCGCGGCTCGGCCGATGCCCTCACGGGTCAGGGTCGGTCGACCGCCGCGATGGGTGGGGCGCTTGCGGGTGGGGCCGGTGGACATGACGCCCAGGATAGGCCGGGCCGATCGGCGACCCGCGTCACGCCGGGGCATCCCGGGGGACCAGGTCGCGTTGGCGGACCAGGATCAGTGCGACGGCGGCGGTGGCCAGGGCGAGCGCCGCGACGCCGTACATCACCACCGAGGCGCCCGCCGCGTACGCGTGCTCGATCGCCCCGGTCACCGCCTCGCCGCCCCGGGCCGGCGTCAGATCCCGGACCCGGTCCGCGTCGCCGTTCCGCGCGGCGGCCACGATCCGTTCGCGGACCGCGTCCGGGACCCCGGCCCGCGCGCCGACCACCGCGTCGAACCGGGCGGCGAACGGCACGCCCAGCACCGCGATCCCCACCGCCGCGCCGATCGGGAACAGCCCGTTCGCCGTTCCGGACGCCATGCCGGCCCGCTCGGCCGGCACCGTGTTCACCGCGATCGACATCACCGGACTCGACGCGAGGCCGCTGCCCACGCCCCACACCAGCAGTCCCGGCAGGAAGTCCGGCCAGGACGCGTCGGGGGAGAAGCTCAGGCCCATCAGCAACGCGCCCAGCGCGAGCGTGGCGAAGCCCGCCGCGATGATGTGCGCGGCGGCGAGCCGGCTTTGCAGACGCCCGGCGACCAGGCCCAGGCACAACTGCGGGATGAAGATCGGCAGCAGGAGCAGGCCGGAGGACAGCGGGCTCAGGCCCAGCGCGCCCTGGAAGTAGAGCAGGAAGTACACCGACGAGCCGACCGTCACGAACCGGGACAGGAACGAGATGGACAGCGCGCCGACGAAGGTCGGGATGCGGAACAGGGCCAGGTCCAGCATCGGCGCGGGCACGCGCCGCTCGATCGTTACGAAGGCGGTCGACAGCAGTGCGGCCGCCGCGAATCCACCCACCGTCAGCGGGTGGGTCCAGCCCTGTTCGGCGCCGCGGGTGACGGTCAGGTTGAGCAGGCCCCACATGGCCACCAGGGTCGCCGCGCCCACCCAGTCGATGCGACCGGCCGACGGTGCGGGCCGGTCCCGGGGCAGCCGGGTCGCGGCGAGCGCGAACGCGCCGATCCCGATCGGGACGTTGACCAGGAACATCCACCGCCAGTTCGCCACGTCCACCAGCACGCCGCCGAGCAGCGGGGCCACCGCCGCACAGGCGCCGAGTGTGGAACCCCAGGTGGCGATGGCCATGTTGCGTCGCTGCCCCTGGTACGCGTTTGCGATCAGCGGCAGGCCGGTGGCCAGGAGCATCGCCGCGCCGATGCCCTGGACGCCGCGAAAGGCGTCCAGGACCAGGACGTTCGGGGCCAGCCCGCAGGCGAGCGAGGACAGCGTGAACAGCGCGATGCCGGTCAGGAAGACCGGACGCCGGCCGATCCGGTCGGACACGCTGCCGGCGGTCTGGAGGAACGCGCCGAAGGTGAGCGAGTAGGCGACGATCACCCACTGGAGGCCGGCCAGCGACCCGTTCAGGTCGTCCTGGATCCGGGGCAGGCCCACCGACACCATCGTGATGTCCACGACCAGCAGCACCGAGGCCACGGTGACCAGGAACAGCACCACGCGCGAGCCGTCGGCGGCCCCCGTCGGGTCGGTCGGATCCGTTGTACTCGCGGTATCTGCGCGTGCGTCGGCCACGCCGCCACCCCCGGGAATCGAAACGAAGTAAGGCTTGCCTAAGTCATCCTGGCAAGTGCGTGTGCTTAAAGTCAACGTGTGTGAAATTCAAGCTCGGCGGTCGGCCTGGCAGGCTTGTCCGCGGATCGCCGCGCGCGGCGGGTCGGGGTCGCGATGCGGGGCTCGGCCGGACGCGCGGCCGACCCCGACGAACAGGAGCCCCGCCCGTGCCCGTGCCCATGCCGAACGCCGAGACCCTCGTCTGGGTGCGCGAACTCGTCGGCGACGTCCCGATCGAGCCCATGGGCGAAGGCGCCAACCGGCTGTACGGCGTCGGCGACCTGGTTCTGCGGGTCTTCCACAATGCGGAGCGATTGACCGCGGACCCGTGGTACCGACCGGAGCAGGAGGCTCGGGTGCTGCGATTGCTCGCCGATACCCCGGTCCCCGCACCGGAGTTGATCGCGGCCCGACTCGAGGGCCCGGCTCCGGCGCTGCTGACCACGCGCGTTCCCGGCGCACCGGAGCCGCCCGCCGACCCGGCCGTACTGCTCCGGCACGCCGCCGAGTTGCTGGCGACCATCCACGCGGTGGACCCGGGCGACGCGGGTTCGGCGGAGTACGCGCCCTACTACGACCCGGCGGTCGACGGCGCGCGGACCGTGCCGACCTGGACCACCCGCCCGCACGTGTGGCGGCGCATGCTCGACGCGCTGGCCGAGGAACCCCCGTACGCAGCAACGGGTTTCATCCACCGCGACTTCCACGCCCAGCAACTCCTCTGGGTGGGCGAGCGGATCGGCGGCGTCGTGGACTGGACCACCGGCTGCGTCGGTCCGCGCGGCATCGACCTGGCCCGGATCCGGCTCAACCTGGCGCTGAGCCACGGGGTGGCCGTCGCCGAGGAGTTCCTGCCCGCGTACGCCGAGGCGTCCGGTCGGACCGACGACCACCACCCCTACTGGGATCTGCTCGACGCGGGCGACGCGCTGCTGGACTGGCCGGAGCCCAAGACCCGCGAGGAACTCGTCGAGTGGCAGCGCTTCGAGGCGTGGGTCGGCCGCGCGGTACGGACCCTGCCCAGGGGCTGAGGCGGTCCGAGACCGCGGACCCGGGACAGCCGAAGGGCGGCCGACGCGAGGTCGACCGCCCTTGTCCGGTGTGCCGCCGACTCAGCCCACCGACTCCTTCTCCCGCTCCGGCGTGTCGACACCCGCGTCCGTCACGTCCGCGCGCGCGGCCTGGGTGCGGGCCCGGTTCGGCAGGATCAGACCGACCAGGACGGTGCCCGCGGCGAGCACGATGCCGCCGACCAGGCTGGTGTGCGCGACCGCCTGGGTGAACGCGTGGTCGGCGGCCTGGACCAGCGCCTGTGCCTGCTGCGGACCCGCGACGCGGCCGACCTGCTCGGCCGCGGCGAGCGCGCCGCCGATCGAGTCCGTGGCCACGTCCATCGCGGCCGGGGGCAGCTTGCCGTCGACGGCCTCGGTCAGCTCCGACTCGTACGAGGTGGCCAGCACCGAGCCCAGGATCGCGATGCCCAGCGCGCCGCCCAGTTCCACCGCGGTGTCGTTGACGCCGCCGCCCGCGCCCAGTTCGTTCTCCGGGAACGAGCCCATGATCGCCTCCGTGCAGGGCGACACGCTCAGGCCGATCGCGACGCCGAGCAGCAGCAGCGGGGCGAGGAAGTCGCCGTAGCCCGAGCCGTCCGAGACGCGCGTCATCAGCAGTACGCCGACCGTGCCCAGCGCCATGCCGGTGGTCACCGTCACGCGCATGCCCAGCCGAGGGGTGAGTTGCCCGGTGGCGATCGCGCCCAGGCACACCGCGCCGGCCAGCGGGAGCAGTCGCACACCGGTCTCCAGCGGGGTGTACCCGAGCACGAACTGGAGGTGCTGGGTGAGGAAGTAGATCGCGCCGAAGGTGCCCAGGAAGAACAGCAGGACGGCGAGCATCGAGCCGGAGAACACCCGCTCGCCGAACTTGCGCAGGTCGAAGATCGGGCGCGGGTGCCGCAGTTCCCAGGCGATGAACGCGCCCAGACCGATCACGAAGACGACCAGCGCGGTCACCGGGCCGGTGCCCCAGCCGAAGTGCGGGCCCTCGATGATCGCGTACACCAGCGAGCCCAGCGTCGCGATCGAGAGCGCGCCGCCGACCAGGTCGAGTCGGCCGTAGTCGTGCGCCTTCGACGGCGGGACCACGAACAGGGCGGCGACCACGGCGATCAGCGCGACCGGCACGTTGATCAGGAATGTGGAGCCCCACGCGTGGCTCTCCAGCAGCCAACCCGCGAGCAGCGGGCCGAGTGCGATGGCCAGACCCGAGGTCGCGGTCCACGCGGTGATCGCCTTGGCCCGCTCGCTGCGCGGGAAGGAGGCGACCAGCAGGGACAACGTCGCGGGCATGATCACCGCGGCGCCCAGGCCCATCACCGCGCGGGCGATGATCACGCCCGAGGTCGAGTGCACCAGGGAACCGCCGACCGAGCCCGCGGCGAAGATCACCAGGCCGGTGATCAGCGCGCCGCGCCGGCTGTACTTGTCGCCGATCGCGCCCAGGATCAGCATCAACGCCGCGTACGGCACGGTGTAGGCGTCGATCACCCATTGCAGGTCACGCCCGGACAGGCCCAGGTCGCGGGTCATGTCGGGAGCGGCCACGATCAGCGACGTGTTGGCCATGACGATGATCAGCAGGCTCAGGCACAGCACGCCCAGGGCCCACCAGCGGCGTGAGTACGGCCGTTCCATCCGGTCGACCGGCGTGGTGGCGAATACGGACATCGGAACGCCTTTCGGAGCAGGCGGCCGGCGCAGCCGCAGTACTTGCACAACGATGTGCAACTTAGTTGATTGCACAGTGCTGTGCAAATATGGGGGAACGAGTCGGGGCGAATACGACGATTCGCCGCTGTGCTGCTTCGGTGTGTCGCGTCGCTGCCGTCGGGAGCGGATTTCTGGCAGGCTCCAGGTCACCCCAGAGAGGAACGCGCGATGCAGACGAAACCGGGAGCCGAGCCGGCTCCGGCCGGAGCCGGCCACGAGGAGGCCGGGTCCGCCGCACCGCCGCGTCGGCGCAACGCGCAGTCCAACCGGGAGCGCATCCTCGCGGTGGCCAGGACCGAACTGATCCGTGACGCGGACGCGTCGATGGACGACATCGCGCGGGCTGCGGGCGTGGTGCGGCGCACGGTGTACGGGCACTTCCCCAGCCGCGAGGCACTGGTCGCGGGGCTGGCCGAGGAGGCCCGCCGGGACATCCTGGGCGCGGTCGAGGACGCGACGCGGAGCGAGGACTCGCCGGATCAGGCGCTGGCCCGGTTCGCCCTTGCCGCGTGGCGCGGCGGCGATCGATACCGGCTGCTGATCAGCTTCGCCCAACGCAATCTGGGCGACGGCGGGATTCCGGCGATGCTGGCTCCGGTACGGGAACGCTCGATCGCGCTGATCACCGCCGGACAGCGGGCGGGCGTGTTCGCCGACCACCTGCCCGCGCCGGTGCTGGCGCTCGCGCTGGAGGGCATGTGTGTCGCGCTGCTCCAGGGGGTCAACGAGGACATGCGGGTGACGGCGGCGGACCAGGCGGTGGCCTCGCTGGTGGCGCTGGGCGTGCCGGCCGAGCGGGCGATCGACGTGGTCGCGCGGGTCGTGGCGTCGGACAGGGCCTAGGGCTCGGGGTCTGCCCGGGTTGCGGGACCGATCCGGTCGTCGCCGGATTCGGTCAGGGCGGCCCGGATCGCGGTGATCCAGTGTGGTGCCGCGACGTGGTGGGCCAGGTCCAGCGCCCGTCGGTAGTGTTCGCGGGCCTCGGCGGGGCGGCCGGTCGCGGCGCACAGGTCGCCCAGGTGTCGGGCGACGGGTCCCAGGGTGAGCAACCCACTGCCCGCGCCCGCCAGTTCGGCCGCCGCGGGCAGCAGTGCGGCGTGGATCAGGGCCATCGCGGGCCGATCGTCGAGCGCGACGGCGGCCCGGGCGGCCAGGCACAGACGGGCCTCCAGGAGCAGGTCGCGCGGTGACTCGGGGAGCCGCCGGAACGCCTCGGCCGCCGCGTCCCGGTGCCCGGCCGCGAGCAGTTCGAGGGGGCGGATCCACGGCGTGTCCGGGCCGGGCGCGACCTCCGGTGTCGGCTCGACCGGGCGATCGGCCTGGACTCGCAGGCAGGCGAGCGCGAACGGCAGGAAGCCATCCGCCATTCCGAGCATTCCGGTCCCCGGCAGCCGGGCCGCGAGCTTCCGGTACGCGGCCGCCGCCCCCGGGCGGTTCGCGACGGTCAGCCGCAGCGCGGCGTAGCCGTCGGTGAACACGGACACCAAGGGGAGCTCGTAGCGCTCGGCGATGTGGTCGACCGACGCGGCGTGCCGGTCGGCGGCGGCGAAGTCGGCCCGGGCGGTGTGTGCCTGGAGCAGGATCAGATGGGCGAGCACCTCGAACGCCGGCAGTTGCCGACGGTGTGCGAGGTCGAGCAACTCGGCACCGATCGCCGCGCGTTGGGCCGCGAGGCCGGCCCGTTCGAAGGTGTGCAGGAAGCGGCCGTCCAGCGCGAAGGCGAGCAGGGCCGGGTCGTCGACGCGGCGCGCGATCGCCTCCGCCTCGCGGGCCGCGTCCCGACCCCGGTCGCCGGTGGCGCCGCGCAGCTCCAGGGCGAGCGTGCTCAGCAGCCGGCCGCGTGCCTCGTCCGCGTCGGGAGGCAGTGCGGCCAGGGTGCGTTCGGTGGCCACGACGATACGGCGGGCCGATTCCGGATCGTCGGTGCGGGGCCAGATCGCCGGCACGTCGAAGGCGCCGATCACCCGTGCGGTCCGCGGCGCGTCCCCCAATTCCTCGGCGGCGGCGACGGCTTGGTCCCGATGCCGGCGGGCCGCGCCCAACTCGCCCGCGAAAGCCAGCGCCCGGACCAGGCCCATCACCGCGTCCAGTCGGGCCCGGAGGCGGTCGGCGGTGGAACCGGCCTCGGCCGAGGCGTGATCCCACGCGTCGACCGCCGCGCGCCACCACCGGGCCGCCTCGTGCGGAGCGAACCGCCGTTCGGCCCGTTCGGCGGCGGCCCGGGCGTAGTACGCGGTGCGTTCGGCCGGCACCCGGCCCTCGGCCCGAACGAAATGGTGGGCGAGCGCGTCGACATCCTCGGGGCGCAGGCGTTCCAGGGCGTGTGCGGCGGCGGCGTGCCGGCGGGCGCGGCGGGCGCGCGGCAGGTCGGCGTACAGCGTGTCGCGAACCAGGGCGTGCGCGAAACGCACCCGGTCCGGGCCCGCGTCGAGCAGGAAACCGGCCGGCAGCGCGAACTCGACCGCGTCCAGCGTGGCCTCCTCGTCGCCGGTCAGTGCGATCAACAGGTCCAGGTCGACGTCCAGGCCGAGCACGGCGGCGTGCCGGAGCACCGCGCGGGACGCCTCGGGCAGACCGGCCAGCCGATGCCGGATCACGTCCCGCACGCCCACCGGGACGTCTGCGAGCGCGTCGGCGTGCGCATCGGAGTCGGCGAGCAGCCGGGCAAGTTCGCGGACGAAGAACGGATTGCCCGCGGTGCGCCGGTGGATCGCGCGCGCGGTCGGGTCGTCCACATCCCGACCGGCGGCGGCCCGGACCAGCTCGCGAACGTGCGGTTCGGGCAGCCCGGCCAGTTCGACCCGGATCGGCTCGGCGCGCGCGATCCGGCCGAGGGCGTGCGCGAGTGCGGTGGAGACCTCGGTGTCCCGGTAGGTGCCCAGCACCAGCACCGGGCGGTCGAGGGGGTGTGCGGTCAGCGCGGTGAGCGCGGCGAGGGTCTGCTCGCCGGCCCAGTGCAGGTCGTCGAGAACCAGCAGGAGCGGCCCGTGCGCGGCCACCTCGGACAGGTGCGCCACCAGCGCCAGGTAGCGGTGGAACCGGGCGGCGGCCGGATCGGTGGGCGGCCGATCCGAATCGGGGTCGGCGGCGCGCGGGTCGAACGGGCGGCCGGTTTCGGCGCGCGACGGGTGGGGCGGGTGACCGGCCTCGGTGTGCGACGGGCCGAACGGGTGGCCGGCCTCGGCGAGTTCGGTGCCGATCTCGATCCACGGCCAGGCGGCGGGCGCGTCGGCGTACTCCGCGCTCCGCCCCCACGCCGTGGTCCAGCCGCGCTCGGCCAGGTGCCGGGTCAGCGCCTGGGCCAGCGCGGTCTTGCCCGCGCCGGCCTCACCGGAGATCAGCGCCGGCCGGAGCCGGCGGCGCGCCGCGACGGATTCGGCGGTCGCGGCGAGCCGGTGCAGCTCGGCGCCCCGACCCACGAAGAGCGCGTCGGGCGACGGCGCGCCCGTGATGGCCGGAGGCGCGGGTACGGGTGCGGGTACGCCGGCGCGGGCGGGACGGCCGTTCGGGTCGGGGGCAGGACGTGCGTCCCGGACCGTCGCCGCGCCTGCGGGCGGTGTGGTGCGCGGCTTCCGGTCGCCGGTGGGACACGGGGGCGACGAGGGCGGCGTGACGCGCGGTGGCGGGCCGTGCGGCTGCGCCGGCGGGTCGCCGGGGGTGGGTTCGTCGGGCGAGTGCGCGGGCGGTGCCGGGGTCCCGGTGGTGTACGAACGCGGCCGGTCATTGCCGGGATTGTGCTCGTCGGGTGAGTGCGCGGGCGGTGTCGGGTGTGGTGCCGGACTCTCGGCGGGGTGCGGGCGCGGCGGGTTGCCGATGGTGGGTTCGTCGGGCGAGTGCGCGGGCGGTGCCGGGGTCTCGATCGGGTGCGGGTGTGGTTGGTCGGCCGAGGTGCGTTGGTCGGGCGAGTGCGCGGGTGGTGCGGGGCTCTCGGTGGCGTGGGAGTGCGGCGGGTTGCCGATGGTGGGGTCGTGGGGTGGGTGCGTGGGTGGTGCCGGGGTCTCGATCGGGTGCGGCTGTGGTTGGTCGGCCGAGGTGTGTTCGGCGGGTGGGTGTGTCGGTGGTGTCGGGTGTGTCGGCCGTGCGGCTCGGCTGTACGGGAGGCGGGTCGTGCGGTTCAGGTGTGGTGCCTGGCGGAGGATGTCGGTTTCCAGTCGGCGCAGGTCGGGGCTCACGGTCAGGCCCAGTTCGGTGGCGAGTGCCCGGCGGGTTCGGCGAAGCAGTGCGAGGGCCTCGGTCCGGCGGCCGGTGCGGTACAGCGCCAGCGCGAGCAGGGCCCAGGCATCCTCGCGCCACGGGTGTTCCCGGACATGCGCCTCCAGGTCCGGCACCGTCTCGGCGGCCCGGTTCAGGGCGAGCGCGGCGCGGGCCCGCCGTTCCACCGCGAGCAGGCGCAGCTCGTCGAGTCGGGCCACCTCGCCCAGCGCCCAGGGCTGTTCGGCGAACTCCGCGTAGGCGGGTCCGCGCCACAGTGCCAGCGCCGCGGTGATCCCGGTGAGCGCGGGGTGCGGCCGGTCGGCGTCGAGCAGGTGTCCGCATTCCTGTACGGCCGCCTCGAATCGCCACGCGTCCACCGCGTCGGGGGCG
Source organism: Embleya sp. NPDC127516 (assembly GCF_044765325.1). NCBI lineage: Bacteria > Bacillati > Actinomycetota > Actinomycetes > Kitasatosporales > Streptomycetaceae > Embleya > Embleya sp. NPDC127516. The sequence continues at coordinate 471,417 of NZ_JBIWJT010000002.1, forward strand.
GGCCGCAGCGCGTAGCCGGGGCCGGCGGTGACCAGCAGGCCGGCGGGTGCGCGCGGGGCCCGGTCGGGCTCGACGGCCCGGCGCAGCGCGGAGACGAAGGTGCGGATGGTGGCCACGGCGCTCGCCGGCGGGTCCGTCCACAGGTCGTCGACGAGCCGGTCGACCGGCACGACCCGGCCGCGGGCGATCAGCAGCCGGGCCAGTACCGCGCGATGTCGGGGGCCCTTGAGGTTCACCGGTGCGTGCGCGTCCTCGGCGGTCACCGGGCCGAGTACGACGAAGCGCACCGACGACGTCACGCCACACCCTTCTCCGGTCCCGCCCGATCCCGGCCAACCTATCCCGGAGCCGGCGAACACCCTGCTCGGTGCGGTGCCAGGCGCGTCGCGGACGCCGGATCGGGGTCGGGTCCGATGCCGCCGGCGGCGGTCGCGCCGACGTCGCTCATCGGGTGCTCATCGATCGCTGATCCGCGGGCCGCAGGCTGGAGCAGTTCGAGATCCGCCGTGCCGACCCGGTCGGCACGCCCACCGAAGGAAGACCGATGACCCTCAGGATTCCCGATTTCGACTACCGCCGGGTCGCCGTCGACGACGGCGTCGCGCTCAACGTCGCCGTGGGCGGGGCGGGCCGCCCGGTCGTGCTGTTGCACGGCTTTCCGCAGACCCATCTGATGTGGCGGCATGTCGCGGCGGACCTGGCCGCCGACCACACGGTCATCTGTCCGGACCTGCGCGGCTACGGCGACAGCGACAAGCCGGTGGACCGGGACGGGCTGACCTACGCCAAGCGCACGATGGCCGCGGACGTGGTGACGCTCGCCCGCGCCCTGGGCCACGAGCGGTTCGCGCTGGCCGGCCACGATCGAGGTGCGCTGGTCGCGTTCCGGACCGGGCTCGACCACCCGGGCGCGGTCCGCCGATTGGCGTCGTTGGACGTACTGCCGACCCTGGACATGTGGGACGTCCTGCACGGCACCTCGGCCGCCGTCGGCTTCCACCTTTATCTGATGGCGCAGCCGGTCGGGCTCCCGGAGCAGTTGATCGCCGGCAGCCCGGACGCCTTCTTCGGCCACTTCCTGGACCTGTGGAGCAACGATCCGGCGGCGATTCCGGCCGACGTCCGGGCCGCCTACCTGCGGGCCTCGCGGGAGGCGATCCCCTCGATCGTGGCCGACTACCGCGCGTCGGCGCTGATCGACGTCGAACACGACGAGGCGGATCGGCGGGCGGGGAATCGGCTGCGGATGCCGGTGGCCGTACTCCAGCAGGACTGGGGTGCCGCGTTGGGCTTCGACGCGGCGGCGCGCTGGCGGGCGTGGGCGCCGGACCTGCGGCACACCACGATGTCGTGCGGACACTTCATGGCCGAGGAGGCGCCCGCACAGGTGGCCGGCACCCTGCGCGAGCTCTTTCGCTGAGCGACCCCGGCCCCAACCCCCGAACGGGGACGCGGCTCCGAATCGACGTACGGATCAGCCCAGGTCGGTGATCAGGGCGGGCAGGTCGCGCATGGACTTGAACACGGTGGTGCCCGGACCCTCCAGGAGGTGCGGCGCGATCAGGTCCGTCGTGTAGGCGAAGGCGCGCATCCCGGCCGCGCGGGCGGCGAGCAGGCCGTTGACGCTGTCCTCGACCACGACGCAGTGCTCGGGGGCCACTCCCATGCGGCGGGCGGCGTGCAGGAAAACGTCGGGTGCGGGCTTGCCGTGGGCGACCTCGGTGGCGCTGAAGATGCGGCCGGCGAACCGCTCGTACAGCCCGGTGCGGCCCAGGGTGTGCGCCATCTTGTCGTGGCCGCCGCTGGACGCCACGCACGTGGCGAGACCGAGTTCGGCGAGGGTGTCCACGGCGTACTCGATGCCCTCGACCGGGCTCAGCGCGGCGTCGACCTCGACCCGGTGCCGGCTCTCGAAGCCGCGTGTCCACTCGGCGGCGGTGTCCGCTCCGACGCGCTCGGCGATCTGCTCGGCGATCGCCGCCGAGGAGCGGCCGACGAAGCGCTCGACCACCTCGGCCGGGGTGAGCGGCCAGCCGTGCTCGGCGCCGAGCGCCACGTGTACGCGGATCGCGATCGGCTCGCTGTCCACCAGGACGCCGTCACAGTCGAAGATCACGAGTCGAACGGAGTTGATCATGACCGGAGCCTAGAACGGCGCCTCCTCCGTGCGGAGCGGGGGGCCGGAGCCCCGGGGCGGCACCTACACCTCCCGCACCCGAGACAACAACGCGCCCGTGTCTGTGCCCGCCGGGAGGGTGCCGAACGCGTGGCCGCCCTCGCGGGCCAGGCGGGTGGCGCAGAACGCGTCGGCAGCCGGGCTCGCCGCGCGCACCAGTAGCGCGCCCTGGAGCACCACCGCCATCGACTCGACGATCCGCCGGGCCCGGAACTGCGCCTCGTTCGGGTCGGCCAGTTCCTTGCGCAGCGCCGCCACCGCCTCGTCCAGTCGGTGGTCCGCGCCGGCGGCCGAGTCGATCTCGGCGAAGAAGGCGTCCACGCACGCCGGTTCGCGGGCCATCGCACGCAACGCGTCGAGCGCGGCGACGTTGCCCGAGCCCTCCCAGATCGACACCAGCGGCGCCTCGCGGTACAGCCGGGGCAGCCCCGACTCCTCCACGTAGCCGTTGCCGCCCAGACATTCCAGCGCCTCGGCCGCGTGCGCCGGGCCGCGCTTGCACACCCAGTACTTCGACACGGCGACCGCGATCCGGCGAAACGCCGCCTCGCCCGCGTCCCCGCGCAGCGCCCGATCGCCGGCGCCGGCCAGCCGCAGCGCCACCGTGGTCGCGGCCTCGGACTCGATCACCAGGTCGGCCAGTACGTTGCGCATCAGCGGCTGATCGATCAGCGCCGCGCCGAACGCCCGTCGGTGCGCCGCGTGATGCGCGGCCCTGACCGCGCCGACCCGCATCCCGCACGCGGCCCCGATCACGCAGTCGAGCCGGGTGGCGTTGACCATCGTGACGATGGTTCGCACGCCCTGGCCCTCGGCGCCGATCAGGCGGGCGTACGCGCCCTCGTACTCGATCTCCGCCGACGCGTTGGAGCGGTTGCCGAGCTTGTCCTTGAGGCGCATCAGGTGGAACGTGTTGCGGCTGCCGTCCGGCAACACGCGCGGGACCAGGAAGCAGGAGAGTCCGCCCGGGGCCTGGGCCAGGGTCAGGAACAGGTCGGACATCGGCGCGGAGGTGAACCACTTGTGCCCGGTCAGCCGGTAGGAGCCGTCCGCCGAGGGCACCGCGCGCGTGGTGTTGGTGCGTACGTCCGAGCCGCCCTGCTTCTCGGTCATCGACATGCCCGCGATCAGCCCGAGCTTGCCGGCCGGCTCGCGCAGTCCGAAGTCGTAGCGGCGCGAGGCCAGCAACGGCTCGTAGAGTTCGGCCAGTTCCGGCTGCACGCGGAGCGCCGGCACCGAGGCGTAGGTCATCGAGATCGGGCACATGTGGCCCGCCTCGACCTGGCTCCACGCGTACAGCTTCGCCGCGCGCGCGACGTGCGCGCCCGGGCGGTCCTCGCGCCACGGGCTCGCGTGCAGGCCGTGCTCCACCGCGACGGTCATCAGCTCGTGCCACGCCGGGTGGAACTCGACCTCGTCGATCCGGTGCCCGTGGCGGTCGTGGCTGCGCAGGATCGGCTCGTGCTCGTTGGCCAGCCGGCCCCACTCCTGGGCCGGTTCCTCCCACGCGCGCAGCCCGAGTCCACGGACCTCGGCCTCGGCCCAGCCGGCGCCCTCACGATGCAGCGCCTCGTACAGCGCGGGATCGGCGGCGGTGTCCCGCGCGGTCGGAGCCGGGACCTGGTTGGTGACCTCGTGCGTCGACATGTCCAGCAGTCAAGCAGCGCTACGCGTCGGTAACAAGACCGGACGCGCACTGCTCGGCACGTGTCGCGCGCGGTCCACCGCGGGATTCGACGGATTCGAAGATTTGCTGGATTCTGTCAAGGTAATCCGGCATGGTCGGCGCATGCCTCAGCACACTCCCGTCGCCTTCGTCACCGGTGCCAGTCGCGGAATCGGCCGTTGCGGCGCCCTCGCCCTCGCCCGCGCCGGCTACGACGTGGTGCTCACCGCCCGTACCGTGCGCGAAGGGGAGGGGCGCGGCGGGCCCACGTCGTCCACCGCCGATCCCACGCCGTTCGCGATCCCCGGCAGTCTGGAGACCACCGCCGGCGAGATCGAGGCGCTGGGCCGGCGGGCGCTGCCGATCCGGATGGACCTGATGGACCGGCAATCCATCCTCGACGCGTGCGACACCGCGCTGGACACGTGGGGACGCGTCGACCTGCTCTTCAACAACGCCATATACCAAGGCCCCGGCGCGATGGACCGCATTCCGGACCTGCCGATCGAGGCCGCACAGAACCTGCTCGTCGGCAACTACCTGCACCAACTGGTGCTGATCCAAAGGTTGTTGCCGCACCTGCTGGAGCACCCGCGCAGTCACGTGGTGAACATGACGTCGGGCTCGGTCCGACTCGATCCGCCCGGTCCGGCCGGCGCGGGCGGCTGGGGGGTCGGCTACGCCGCGTCCAAGGCCGCGTTCGGGCGGGTCGCCGGCGTGCTGCACGCCGAGTATCGCGAGCGCGGGCTGCGCGCCTTCAACGTCGACCCCGGTTTCGTGCTCACCGAATCCCAGAAGGCGCGCGGATCCGGCGGCCACCTCCAGGCCAACTTCACCGCCGCCACGCCCGACATCCCCGGCGAGATCGTCGGCTGGCTGGCCACCGCCGAGGAGGCCGACGCACACGCGGGCACAACGGTGTTCGCCCAGCGGGTGTGGAAGGAACTGCACCCGGCGGACGCCTGAGCGGCGCGGTCGATTCCGCCGCCCACCGTTGTGTGCGAGCGATCCGCGCCGCGCGACGAGAGGAGCGCGCGGGGGTGGGCCGGCGGGTCCGGGCGAGCACGCCGTGGATAGGGTCGGGTGATGGCCACAGTCGTCGAACTCACCTACTACCCGATCAAGGGTTGCGCCGGGACGTCGTGCGATCGGGCGCTGTTGACCCGCGCCGGACTCGCCCACGACCGCGCCTTCATGGTGGTCGACACGAACGGCGTCTACCGCACCCAGCGCCGCGATCCGCTCCTGGCGTCGATCCGCCCGGAGATCGACACCGCCGGTGAACGCCTCACCCTGCGCCGGACCGGCGTCGCCCCGGTGACGATCGACGTGGACACCGCCGGTGCCCGGCGCGACGTGGACCTGTTCGGCAACCCGTTCCGGGGCATCGACCAGGGGGACGCGGTCGCCGAGTGGATCTCGGACGCGCTCGGCGTGGGCAGCCGGCTGGTCCGGGTGCCGCCGGAGCACGATCGGGTGACCGACGGCGCGATCCCGGGCACCGCCGGATACGCGGACAGCTCCCCGTTGCACGTGCTCTCCCGCGGCTCGCTCGACCTGCTCAACGCGCGACTGGCCGAGCAGGGCGAGGCGCCGCTGCCGATGAACCGCTTCCGGCCGAACGTCGTGGTCCAGGGGTGGCCCGAACCGCACACCGAGGACCGGCTCCGGCGGTTCGGCGTCGGCGAGGCGGAACTGGGCTACGCCAAGCTCGCGATCCGCTGCGCGGTCACGATGGTGGACCAGGTCGCCGGGACCAAGGCGGGCCCCGAACCGCTGCGCGCCTTCGCCGGCTACCGCCGCGCGGCTCAGGGCGGGGTGGCCTTCGGCGCCAAGTTCGCCGTGCTGCGCCCGGGCAAGTTGTCGGTGGGCGACGAACTGGTGGTCGGCGAGTGGGGCACGGCCGAGGTGTAACTCGCGGCGGGACGAGCGGTGGAAGCGCCGGGGTTGACGCCGCCGCCGGGCCGGCCGGGGTGGAGTCGGCCGAGGCCGGGCGGCTCGGGTCCGCAGAGAGCGAGCGGGCAGGGAGCGGGTGGGCGGGGGCGGACGGGCCGAGAGCGGGCCCGAGTCAGCCGATGTCGGGCCGGCTCGGCAGGAGCACGACGCCGACGAACCGGGCGGTACTCGCGCCGTCGTTGCGGTAGGAGTGCGGCCGGTCGGCCGCGAAGCGGGCGCACCCGCCGGCCGGGACGTCCACCCGCTCGCCGGCCACCTCCAGGGTGAGCGTGCCGTCCAGGACGGTGACCAGTTCGCGGACGCCCGCGCCGTGCGCCGCGCTGACGTGCGCGTCGCCGGGAGCCAGCGTCCAGCGCCACAGCTCGGCCGGGACGGGCGGGTCGCTGCCGATCAACAGGTCGCCGTGGCCGCCGTGTTCGCCCTGCCACAGCCGGGTTCCGCCGCCTGCCGGGACCACCTCGACGACCGGCGCCGGCGCCCCGTCGACCAGGCCGGTCAGCGGCAGGCCGAGCGCGTCGGCGATCCGGGCCAGGGTGAGCACGCCCGGGTTGCCCCGGCCCTGCTCGACACCCACCAGGGCACCCTTGCTCAGGCCGCTGCGCGCCGCGAGCGCCTCCAGCGACCAGCCGCGCGCGGTGCGGGCGGCCCGGACGTTGGCCGCGATCGCGCGGCTGACCGCGGGTTGACCGGGATCGGCCAACAGGTCATTATTCTGCTCCATGCGGTCTACTGTAGTGGACCGCGGCTCGACCGGTCGCCCTGTCGCGGAGGAGAACCCGAACGTGCTCACGTCCATCACCATCGACCCGGCCGTGCACGCGCTGCGCCCCGACGCGGTCGTGCTCGCCCTGGTCGCCACCGGACTGCCGGGCGGCCCCAGCGACGACGGCTCCCGCGCCGCGCTGGCCGAGGCGACCCTGTCGCTGCCCACCACCCCGCCCGAGGAACATCCGAACGTGGCCGCGTGGCGACAGGCGTACCGTGCCTTCGGCGCCAAGCCGCAGCGCACCCGCTGCTCGGTGGAGGCGCTGATGCGGCGCGGCGGGCTGCCCGAGGTCAACCGCCTGGTCGACCTGTACAACGCGGTCTCGGTGCGGCACGTGTTGCCGGTCGGCGGCGAGGACCTGTCGCGCTATCGCGGCGCGGCCCGGCTGATCCGGGCCGAGGGCACCGAGCCGTTCGAGGTCCTGGAGGCCGGGGTCCCCGCGATCGACCACCCCGCGCCGGGCGAGGTGGTGTGGTGCGACGACGAGGGCGTCACGTGCCGTCGATGGAACTGGCGCCAGTGTGTGCGCACCCGGATCACCGAGCACACCACCGACGCGCTGTTCCTGTTCGAGCGGCTGGAGCCGATGACCCTGGACGCGTTGCACGAGGCGGGCGAGGACCTGGCCAAGCGACTGCGCGACCTGTCCGCGTCGGTGCGGATCGAAAGCCGGCTGGTCGGCGTCTGACCGTTCGTCAGCGAGGCAAGGGGCCGACGTAGACCCAGGCGCCGTCGTACCGGACGAACCGGCTGTGTTCGCGCAGCGTGTCCTGCCGGCCGCGCTCGAGGTAGGTCGCGATGAACTCCACGATGCCCTCCTGGTGGAACGGCCCGCCGTCGGTGCTCGCGAGCACCTCCAGGCCCAGCCAGCGGGTGCGCTCGTCCAGGTCGAGGCGCTCCGGCCGGGTGTCGGGGTGCCACGTGCGCAGCAGATAGGCCGCGTCGCGCACGGCGAACGCGCTGTAGCGCGAGCGCATCAGCGCCTCGGCGGTGGGCGCGGGGGAGCCGGCGTGCCGCGCGCCGCAACACGCGCCGTAGGTGTCGGGCAGGCCGCAGGGGCAGGGCGAGGCGGCGGTGACGGCGTCAGGTCGGGGCCGCGGGGTGCGTCGGGACATGCCCCGATTCTGGCCCAACCGGAACGTGCCACGCCTACTCGGTGTGTTCCGGCGCCGAGGGGGTCGACGGCGCGGAGGGTGCCGAGGACCCCGAGGGTGTGGGCGGTGCCAGGCACGGCCCGGGCAACAGGTCGCGGATCATCGCCTCCCACTCGTCGGTGCTGGGCGGCGCGTCGGTGAGCAGGGCCTGGATGAGCAGCCCGTCCAGTGCGCCGACGAACACCCGGACCCGGACCGCGTCGGTGGTGAAGCGCAGCGCGAAGTCGGTGACCGCGGCCATCCAGTGGTCGGTGGACTCGCGCAACTCCGGTCGCCGCGCGGCGAGCAGGAACAGCTCGTACTCGGCGACCAGCAGGCCCGGCGACGTGCAGATGTGGTTCAGGTGTTCGGCCAACGCGCGCCGGGTGTCGCCGGGGGCGGCGGCGATCGAGCGCACGTGGATCGCGTCCGCGGTCATGCACGAGGTGAGCGCGGCGGTGAGCAGGTCGTCGACGCCGTCGAAGTAGTACGTGGAGGCGCTGGTGGGCAGGCCCGCCTCGCGCGAGACGGTGCGGTGGCTGACGCCGGCCGCGCCGTCTCGTTCGACCACCCGCAGGGTGGCCTCGATCAGCGCCCGGCGGCGGCGTTCGCCCTTGGCCCGGCGGCCGTCGACGGCTTCCTCGATCAGTGGGATTCACCTTCTCGTACGGGGGTGGCGCCGGTCGGCGGGCCGCCGACCGCGACGGTGGTCCCGCCCGCGCGCGGCGCGGTCCGGCGCAGCACACGGTATCCACCGAGGGCCATCGAGGCAGCGAGCAGGGCCGCGCCGACGGCGACGCCGAAGCCGGCCCGGGTCCCGAAGTGGTCCACGATCAGGCCGGACAGCGAGGAGCCGGCCGCGACGCCGATGCCGATGCCGGTGGTGGTCCAGGTCATCCCCTCGGTCAACCGCGCCGGCGGGACCAGGCGTTCGACCAGGCTGACGGTCAGGATCATGGTGGGCGAGATCGACATGCCCGCGAAGAACACGGCCACCGCGAGTGCGGGCAGGTTACCGACCAGCAGCAGCGGCAGGATGGTCACGGCGGTGATGCCGACGCTGATCAGCAACATCCGGGGCAGCGGGGAGGCGAACTTGAACGCGCCGAAGGCGATCCCGGCCAGGCAGGAGCCGGCCGCGTAGGTGGCCAACACGAAGCTCGCCGAGCCGCGTTGGCCGTGCTCCTCGGCGAAGGCGATGGTGACCACGTCCACGGTGCCGAAGATGGCGCCGATCGCGATCAGGGTGACCACGAGCACCTGGAGGCCGCGGATGCGCATCACCGACGTGGTCCTGCCGGCGGTGCGCGGGTGCGGCGGGGGCTCGGTGCCGCGCTGCACGGTGAACAGCAGGACGCCGATGGTGAAGAAGGCGATCGCGGCCAGCGGGCCCGCCTCGGGGAAGGCGGAGACGGAGAGCTGGACGGCGATGATCGGTCCGAGGATGAAGCACAGTTCGTCGACCACGGACTCGAAGGAGAACGCGGTGTGCAGGTGCGGCGAGCCGCGGTACAGGACCAGCCAGCGGGAGCGGACCATGGCGCCCATGCTGGGCATGCAGCCGGCGGGTATCGCGCACACGAACAGGGTCCAGGCGGGGGCGTCGTAGCGCGCGCAGAGCAGGAGCACGCCCAGCGTGATGACGCTGACGGCGGTGGCCGGGACGAGCACGCGGCTCTGCCCGTAGCGGTCCACGACGCGGGAGATCTGCGGCGCGATCAGCGCGGTGGACAGTGCGAAGGTGGCGGCCACGGCGCCCGCGAGGCCGTACTCGCCGCGCAGTTCGGAGAGCATGGTGACGATGCCGATGCCGGTCATCGAGATGGGCATGCGGGCGATGAAGCCGGCTGCCGAGAATCCCTTGGCACCGGGCGCGGTGAAGATTTCTCGGTAGGGGTTACGCACGGGAGTTCCCGTCGATAGGAAAATAAAGTGGGACGTTCGTTCCAGTTTCTATCACGGGGCGTGCGGTCCGCCAAGTCGCTTCGCGCCGGCGTCGGATGGGCCGGACGTGCGGACGCGGCGGTCGGGCCGGGGCCGACCGCCGCGTCATGGGGTGCCGCGGTGGCTCAGGCCGGGTCGACGGTCCAGTCCGGGTGTCCGGGCATCGGCGGCGTCTTCGCGCCGTACAGCCACGGGTTCAGGAACGGCGCGAGGTCGCGTCGGGCCACCTCGGAGGCGAGTTGGACGTAGTCCGCCGTGCTCGCGGCGCGGCCGCGGAAGCGGCTGGTCCAGGCACGTTCGATGTGGGCGAAGGTGTCCGCGCCGACCTCGATGCGCAGCGCGTAGAAGACCAGCGCCGAACCGTCGTAGCGCATGCGCTTGAACAGGTTGGGCTCGGTGGGCTCGGCCGGCGCGCCGGTGTCCCGGCGCCAGATGTCGTGTTGCCGGTAGGTGTCGCGCATCAGCGCCTCCAGGTTGGCGCCGCCGTTCTCCTCGCTGTAGACGCGCTCGTAGTAGCGTGCGTGCCCCTCGCTCAGCCACAGGTCGGACCAGCGCTCCATGGCCACGCTGTCGCCGGTCCACTGGTGCACGAGTTCGTGCACCATGTTGCGTTCGGCGTTGATCTTGTCGCCGAGCAGGTCGGCCTTGGGGATTAGGGACAACGACTGGGTCTCCAGCGCGACGCCGAGGTCGGTGTCCGCCACGAGCAGCCCGTAGCTGTCGAACGGATAGGGACCCAGCCTGCTCTCCACCCAGGCCAGATGACGGGGCGTCAGCGAACGGTACTGCTCGACCCGGTCGACCAGGTCCGGCGGAACCGCGTCGCGCAGCCGGGTGCCGTTGGTGGTCGGGCCGTCGATCAGCGTGTACTTGCCGATGGCGAGTTGGAAGAGTTGGCCCGCCACCGGCTGCCGGCTGTCGTAGGTCCAGCGGGTGCGGCCGGGTGCTACCCGGCGCTTGTGCGTGAGGGTGCCGTTGGACAATGCGGTGAGGTCGTCGGCGGCGGTGATGTTGACCGTGGTCCGGGCCCGCAGACTGGGGTGGTCGTTGCTCGGGAAGATCATCTTGGCGCCGTCGGGCTGCGGGTAGATCACCGTGCCGTCGGGCGTGGGAATCCAGCCGAACGTCTCGATCGCGTCGTCGCGGTGCCGCTGCTGGGTGGGGTCGGCGGTGTACTCGACCCGGACCGTGAACGCGCGGCCCTTGCGCAGCGGGCGGGTCGGGGTGATCACCAACTCGTCACCCTCGCGGGTGGCGGTCGCGGTCGTGCCGTCGACCGTGACCCGGCCGAGCGTGTTGCCCGCGAAGTCGAGGTCGAACCGGGACAGCGCCTGGGTGGCGGTGGCCTTGACGGTGGTGGTCGCCGGGAACGCCGCGCCGGGCGCCCGCCAGTCGAAGTCCAGTGTGTAGTGGTCGACGCGGTAGCCGCCGTTGCCGCTCAGCGGCAGCAGCGGATCGCCGATCCCGGGCGCGCCGGGAGTGGGCCGAGCGTCGCTCGCGTGCGCGCCGGCTGCGCCGGCCGCAGTGAGGGTGAGGGCGGTCGCGATGGCCACGAGGGCGTGTGATGGACGTCTCATGCGCCCCACCCTGTGCCGGCTTCGTCGCTCGCGGTAGTGCCCGACGCGTGCTTTCACTCGGGTGGCGTGGTCGGTTCGGGGAGTTTGCCCGGATTCTCGCTGATCGCACGAGGGAAACGGTTCCGCACCACCGTGCGAGGGCCCGGGACTCGGTGACGGATCCCGGACCCACGTACGGGTGGGGTGCGGGTCAGGCGCGCTGTTCGGCCTCGCGTTCGGCGGCCTTCTCGGCGGCCTTGTCCGCCTGGAAGCCGTCCTCGTCGCGGCCCTTGCGCCAGTAGCCGGAGAAGGAGATGTCGGTGCGCTCCACGCCGCGCTCGTCGACCAGGTGTCGGCGCAACTCCTTGACCACACCGGCCTCGCCGTGCACGAACGCGTGCACCCGGCCGGTGGGGAAGTCGAGCGCGCGCAGCGCGTCGAGCAGATCGGGACCGGCGTCTCGGGTGATCCAGGTGATGTCGAGATCGAGGTCGGGGTGGGTGGCCGGCACGGTGCCGGTGGGTGCCTCGTCGGACGTGCCCACCTCGAGGAGCGCGATCGCCTTGGCCGCGGCGGGCAGCCGCTCCAGCGAGGCGCTGATCGCGGGGTAGGCGCTCTCGTCGCCGACGAACAGGTGCCAGTCCGCCTCGGGGTCGGGGGCGTAGGCGCCGCCGGGACCGAGCAGCCGCACCGTGTCGCCGACCCGGGCACGGGCCGCCCACGGGCCGGCCAGGCCCTCGTCGCCGTGGTGCACGAAGTCGATGGTCAACTCGCCGGTGTTCGGGTTGTTCGCGCGCACCGTGTAGGTGCGGGTGCGCGGCCAGTCCTCGCGCGGGAGTTCGGCGCGGATGGTCTCCATGTCGAACGGCTCGGGGTAGTTCACCCCGGGCTGCGGGAAGAGCACCTTGACGTAGGCGTCGGTGTAGCCGTTGTCGGTGAAGTGTCGGTAACCGTCGCCGCCGGCGACGATCCGGATCAGGTGGGGGCCGACCCGTTCGGTGCTGCGTACCTGGAGTTCGATCAGTTTGCGGGTCTTGCGTACCGGGCGTTCCGCCATGGAGGTTCTCCTCGCCGTGTCACCTGCGCTGTGCGACTTAGGTAAACCTAACCTGATTGCACCTCGAATCGTTCCCCGGGGGGCACCCCGGTCCCGTCGGGTGCCCGACCGGGCCCGCGCCCGGTGCCGCGTGGTCGCTCATCGCCACAGGGTCAGGTCGGCGCGCTTGGGCGGGCGTCCGTCGCCGGAGGAGCGACCGGTGGCGCGGCGGGCGAGCCAGGGTCCCAGGTGGGTCCGGGCCCAGCGCACGTCGGCGCGCCGGCGATCGGTCCAGGCCCGCGGCGCGGCGGCGGGCAGCGGCGCGCGCCAGTCGAATTCGGCGGGCAGGCCCATCGCCTGCGCGGTGGCCTCGGCGACGCGTCGGTGTCCCTCGGTGGACAGGTGCAGGCGATCGTCGGCCCACATCCGGGGATCGTCGAAGACGCGGGCGGTGAACAGGTCGACCACGGTGGCGTCGTGCCGGGCGGCGACGGTGTCCACGAAGGCCACCAACTGCTCGATCCGCGGCATCAGTCGCGCCGACGAGCGCAGCCGGCGGGTGGGGTCGGTACTGCGGAACAGCACCAGGTGCGCGCCGCCGGCGGCGAGCTTGGCGGCGGCCTGTTCGAACACCGCGCACACCGCGCCGACGTCGCAGCGCGGGCGCAGCACGTCGTTGAGACCGCCGGCGAGGGTGATCAGATCGCCGCCGAGCGCGACGGCGGCGTCCACCTGCTCGTCGGCGATCTGGCGGATCAGCTTTCCGCGTACGGCGAGGTTGGCGTAGCGCAGCGTGGGTGTGTCCAGGGCCAGCCGATCCGCGAGCAGATCGGCCCAGCCGCGGTAGCTGCCGTCGGGACCGAGATCGGACATGCCCTCGGTGAACGAGTCACCGACCGCGACGAAGTTCGTGAAGGTGGGGTGTGGTGTGTGCATGGCCGGAAAAGCCTAGCCGCCGCGCGCGCCGATGCACGGGAGGAGGGCTCCGGTGCCGACCATTCGGCGGGTGGGGCGCCGACCGCTCAGCGGCGGCGGGCCACGCCGAAGAAGTAGTCGCCGAGGAGCGACTTGCTGCCGAGCACGTCGAGCCCGTGCCGAGGGAGTTCGGCGAGGAAGTCCCGATCGTCGAAGCGGTCCTCGATGGGGTGGTCGAACAGGAACGCGAGGGTGGGTCGGGCGAGTGCGCGGGCGGTCATCTCGGAGAAGTAGAACCGGCCGCCGGGACGCAGCACCCGGCCGACCTCGGCCAGGCACGCGCGCCAGTCGGTGATGTGGTGCACGATCGCGAAGTCGAACACGGCGTCGTAGCTCGCGTCCGCCGCGCCGATGGTGCCGCGCAGATCGGTGGCCGAGCCCTCGACCAGCGCCACCCGGCTGTTGCCGTGCCAGCGCCGGCGGGCCTTGGCCAGCGACGCGTGGTCGAGGTCGATGCCGTCCACCCGGGCGGCGCCGAAGCGGTTCAGGATCAGCTCGATGCCCCTGCCGGTGCCGCAGCCGATCTCCAGCGCGTGCGCGCCGGGGGCGAGCCGGCCGCCCAGGCGCAGCAGCAGCGGCGTCTCGTACCAGATCTGCGGGGCCCGCCGGAGGGGACTGGCGACGACGATCTTCTCGACCGTGTTCATCCGCATGGCGCACTCCCCCTGGTTGCCGAGCGTGATCGACGCTCCACGATGGGCCATGTCGTGGACGGCGTCAAGGACGAACGCGGCGAGCCGGGCGGGCCCTGCTGCCCGGCGGGCCGGAGGCGTTAGCCTTCGGGGGGTGGGTCGGTGGTGTGAGCGCGCCGAGTTCGCCGGATGGGTGCCGGTCCGGGTCGCGGGTCGGTCGGGACCGTGAGCCGAAGGTGGTGCGATGAGCCAGACCGCGATGACACGAACGCTGACGGTGTTGCTGGTGGAGGACGATCCCGGCGACGCGTTGATGATCGAGGAGGCGTTGCTCGATCGCGATGGCGGTCACACGTTGTGTCGGGTCGCGGATGGCATGGAGGCGCTGGAGTGGCTGCGCGCGAGTCCTCGACCGGACCTGGTGATCCTGGACTTGAACATGCCTCGGATGGACGGTCGCGAGGTGCTTTCGGCGATGAAGGCCGACGCGCGCTGGCGGACCATCCCGGTGGTGGTGCTGACCACCTCGGCCGCACCCGACGACGTGCGGCACAGCTACGACCTGCACGCCAACGCCTTCGTGACCAAGCCGGTCGAACTCGAGTCGTTCCTGGAGGCGGTGCGCGGGATCGACGAGTTCTTCCTGGGTCTGGTGACCCTGCCGCGCGGGTGAACCGCGGCCGACGACCGGCCATTCGGGCGCGCCCCGGTCACCCGGTCGGGGGGACCAGCAGGGCGATGCCGTCCAGCAGGCGGTCGAGTCCGAAGCCGAACAGCGAGTCCAGATCCAGTTCCACGCCCGGATCGCTCAGCGCGGCGGCGTACATCGGGAAGTGACCGCCGCGCAGGATCAGGTCCATCGCCTCGTCCTGCGCCTGCATCCATTCCTCGCTGGAGATGCCGGTGGCGCGCTCGGCCTCGAACTCGGCCGCGATGTTGACCGCGGTGCCGCGTACGTAGTTCAGCATCGTCACCGCGATGTGCATCACCACCTGCGGCGGCAGCCCCTGGAACTCGGCCATCGCCCACTCCACATGCGCCATGCCGCGCGGGGTGGGCAGCGGGCGGGTCATCGACATGACGTGGGCCAGCCACGGGTGCTCGCGGTACATCCGCCATTGCAGCCGGCACGAGGTCTCCAGGCGGGCCCGCCAGCCCACCCGTTCGTGGGACGGCAGGGGCATTTCGCCGAACACGCTGTCGGCCATCGCCGCGAGCAGATCCTCCTTGCCGGGCACGTGCCGGTACAGGGTCATCGCGGCCACCCCCAGTTCGGCGGCGATCTGCCGCATCGACACCGCCGCCAGGCCGCGTTCGTCGGCGATCGCCACGGCCGCCGAGACGACTCGCTCACGGGTGAGTTCGGCCTCGGTGCGCGGGGGGTGCACCGAGGGTACGGCGATGACCGCGGCGCGCGGGCGATCCGGCCGATCGGCGCGGGCCGCCCGGTCGGGGTGCTCGGCGACCACGGTGCCGACGCCGCGTACGGCGCGCACCAGTCCGGCCTCGCGCAGTGCGGTCAGGGCCTTGGTGGCGGTGGCCATCGCCACGCCCCATTCGGCGGTGATCGCCCGGGTGGAGGGGACCCGGTCGCCGGGCCGCAACTCGCCGGTCTCGATCCGGCGGCGCAACTCGGCGGCGATCCGGAGCGAAGGGGTGGCGGGGGGCGCGGGATTCGTGGCGGAGGCCGGCGTGGTGGGGCGTGCCATCGGGGCTCCCGGGGCTTGTCGGTGCATGGGGGCGGCGGTCAGTGCACTATAGGGCACGTTTGCCGCCGAGGTAGTGCACAAGCTTGAGTGCACTACTTGGAGAAGTCTTTATTTGTGGAGGACTTGGCTTCGTTGCACTGGTCCGTCCGAGGTGCTTACTCTGTACGCGTCGCAGCGTACGCCGTATAGGTGCATCAGTGGGGGAGAGTTCCAGTGACAACCATCGAGACATCCGAGCAGTCCGGGGCCGGGTCCGAGTCCGGGCCCGGACCGTTGGCGGGGCGGCGGGAGTGGCTCGGGCTGGCCGTCCTGCTGCTGCCGTTGCTGCTGGTGAGCATGGACGTGTCGGTGCTCTACTTCGCGGTGCCGTTCATCGGCCGCGCGCTGGAGCCCACCGGTACACAGCAGTTGTGGATCCTGGACATGTACGGCTTCGTGCTCTCCGGCCTGTTGATCGTGATGGGCGCGCTCGGCGACCGGATCGGCCGGCGCCGACTGCTGCTGGTGGGCGCGGCGCTGTTCGGCGGCGCGTCACTGGCCGCGGCGTACGCGCACAACGCGGAGACGCTGATCGCGGCCCGGGCGCTGCTGGGCGTGGGCGGCGCGGCGTTGATGCCGTCCACCCTCGCGTTGATCCGCACCATGTTCGTCGATCCCAAGCAGCGCGGGACCGCGATCGCGCTGTGGACCGCCGTGATGACCGGCGGGATCTCGCTCGGGCCGATCCTGTCCGGCCTGCTCGTCGAACACTTCTGGTGGGGCTCGATCTTCCTGATCAATGTGCCGGCGATGGCGATCCTGCTGTTCCTGGTCCCGGTGTTCGTTCCGCGCCATCGGGGCTTGGCGCAGGGGCCGTTCGACCTGATCGGCGCGGTGTTGTCGCTGGGCACGCTGTTGCCGGTGGTCTACGGCATCAAGGAGATCGCCCGCTCCGGCGCGGCCACGTTGCCGGTGTTGAGCATCGGGTTCGGGCTGATCGTCGGCACGCTGTTCGTGCGCCGTCAACTCACCGCCGCCCACCCGCTGTTGGACCTGGAACTGCTGCGTATGCGGGCGTTCGGCGGGTCGGTGGTGGCCAACGTGCTGTCGATGTTCGCGATCGTCGGCTTCGCCATCTTCACCACGCAGTACCTCCAGTCGGTGCTCGGGATGAGCCCGCTGCGGGCCGCGCTGTGGAGCCTGGTGCCGTCGGGAGCGGTGGCCGTGGCCACTCCGGTGGCCACCGTGCTGGCTCGACGGATGGATCGGGTGTGGGTGATGTGCGGCGGGTTCGTGCTGGCCGCGGGCGGCTTCACGGTGCTGGCCGGGGCCCGGTCGGACTCCTCGTTGGGGCTGTTGCTGGGTGGGTCCGCGGTGTACGCGGCGGGCGTGGTCGCGGTGATGACGCAGGTGACCGAGATGGCGATGGGCGTCGCGCCGGCCGACCGCGCCGCGTCCGCCTCCGCGGTGCTGGAGTCGGGGAGCGAGCTCGGCGGCGCGTTGGGCATGGCGTTGCTCGGCACGATCGGCGACGCGGTCTACCACCGGGCGATGGCCGACACGGCGCCGAGCGGCCCGGCCCGGGAGACGCTCGGCGGGGCCCAGGCGGTCGCGGCGGACCTGCCGGGGAACTCCGGGCGAGCGCTGGTGGACTCGGCGCGGGACGCGTTCTGCGACGGGATGAACGCGGCGGCGATCGGGGCGGCCGTGGTGATGGTGGTCGCGGCGGCGTATTGCGCGCGCTTCCTGCGGGGCGTGCCGGTGGCGAACGCCGGTGCGGAGGAGGGGACTTCGACGCCGGTGGCGGCTTCGGTCGCGGAGCGGGAGAAGGCAGAGGCCGGGGTCGGGGAGGCGGTGGACGCGGTGGACGTGCGGGCAGCGAACGGACGCGCGTGAACGGCGGGTTGGACGGCCGGCGGTGAACGGGGGCGGCGGGGGCGAGAATGTGGTCGGCTCGGTGCCGGCCGCGTTTTCGCTCCCGCCGCCGTGCACCTGCCGCCCCGCGTGCCGAGTCGGCCGTCGGGTGCCGCCGGAAGGTTCGGCCGCGATGGTTGTCGCGGGTCATCTCCGGGTGCAGGCGCGGGCGGTGTGCACGGTCGTCGCGGCCAGGTAGAAGGCGTCCGGGCGCCACAGGATGCCGGTGTCGGCGTCGGTGTCCAGCAGCGCGTCCAGCGTGGCGCGGTCCTGCGCGTCCAGGCGGTCGGCCAACAGGGCCCGGCGCTGCGTCAGTTCGGCGTGCAGGTGTTCGCGGGGCGCGGCGTCCAGAGGCGACGGCAGGTCGATCAGGAACGAATGCGAACCGGTGGGGACCAGGCCCGCCCGGGCCAGCATGGCCGGCCAGTCCTCCACCGCGGCGCGGGTGCCGGGCAGTGTCGCGCGCAGTTCGGCGAACCAGTCCTCGTGCGCGGCGTCCAGGCGGGCCTGGAGGCCGGGTCGGCCGATGCCGATGTCGCGGGGCAGGAAGCGCGGGGACAGGCCGCGTTCGACGACCGCGATCACGCCGCCCGGGCGGAGTACCCGGGCCAGCGAGTCCAGGGCGGCCTGTTGGTCGCCGAGGTGGTGTACGACATCGCCGGCCCAGACCAGGTCGGCGCTGCCCAGGGCGCCCAGGTCGGCGGGCAGGTCGACGCGGTGGGTGCGGACCCGGTGGCCCAGCCCCTCGCGCCGGGCGCGGACGCCGGTGCGTACCCGCAGGGCCGTGCTGGGTGCACCGGCGACCACCTCGGCGTTGGGGAAGTAGCGGGCCAGCAGGCAGGAGGCGACGCCGGGGCCGCCGCCGAGGTCGAGGATGCGGTCCACCCGGGCCAGCGTGTGGTCGCCGTACAGCGCGAGGTCGCGCAGACGCGCGGCGGCCTGTTCCAGGAACGGGGCGTGCAGTTCGGCTTCGCGTTCGAGGTATCGAGCGTCCGCGTCCCGATACGGGCCGTCGGGGTCGGGGTGGGTGGTCATCGCTGGTTCTCCCGAGGTCGGGGCGCTCATTGCCGTGGGCGGCCGGGTCGATCGTCCGTGTTGCGGGAGACAACGTCGGCACATGGGCGCGGTAATCCACGTCGGCGGGAACGGTCGGCCGCGACGTGGTCGGTGGCGGTGGCGGTTCCGGTACGTTGCCGAGCAGGACGGATACGTCGTTCGGCGCGTTGCACGCGTGGTGCGGCAGACGACTGTGGGGAGCGCGGGATGTCGGTGTCGGAGTCGAGGCGGACGGTGGACGACGCGGTCGTGTGCCGGGCGGAGATCGTCCGGTTGCATGAGCTGATCGAGGGTCTGCTCACCGGCGCGAACCGGGATTCGGGCGGATTCGCGCTCGCGCACGCCCCGGGTTTCACGCTGGTCGAGCCCGGCGGTGGCACGCTGACCCGGCCGGAGGTACTCGCGATGGTCGACGGCGCGCGAGGCGCGGTGCCGGGGTTGCGGATCACCATCGAGGACGTGCGCGTGGTGGCCTCGACGGGCGAGTTCGTGGTGGCGGCGTACCGCGAGGTGCAGGTGCGCGCGGACGGCGGCGGCGACACGCGGGCCGCGACGGTGGTGTTCGAACGCGACGCGTCCACGGAGCACGGCCTGCGCTGGCGGCATCTGCACGAGACCTGGGTCGAGCGCACCTGAACCGGAGCCGTTGAGATCGCGTCGGGCCGGCGGTGGGCATCGAATGCGCTCGCGTCGGGCCGGCGGCGCGGGATCGAAGACAGACCCTAGGGTCGGGGCATGAGTGACGAGATCGTCTACAAGCTGGTGGGCACCGCGGAATGGACGGCCGCGCTGCGGCGCGGGGTGTTCGAGGGAGCCGGGGTCGACCTGGTGGACGGGTACGTGCACCTGTCCACCGGTGCGCAGGTGGCCGAAACGGCGCGGCGCCACTTCGCCGGCCGCGACGCGCTGACCCTGGTCGCGGTGGATCCGGCCGCGCTCGGCTCGACGCTGCGCTGGGAGCCCTCGCGGGGCGGGGAATTGTTCCCGCACGTGTACGGCGCCGTGGAGCCGGCCGCGGTGGTGTGGACCGCGCCGCTGGACCTGCCCGCGACGCCGGACGGCGACACGGTCGCCGAGGCGGTCCTGGCGGTGTTGCGGGCGCGCGGCGGCTGATCGGCGGGCGGTCGGGCCGGGAGATCGGTGTTCGGTGATCGCACGGGGCGGGCACACCCGGGCGCCGGCCGCCCGGGCGCTCGCCCGGGGTAGGTGGCGCGTGCGGGTGGGCCGGCGTCGGGGCGCGTCGAAGTCGCGTTATTCGGGGAGGGATTGCCCCGAGAGGTTGCGCAGGTTGTCGAGTTGCTCCCAGTGCCGGGCGATGCGCTCGCGGCCCTCCGGGGTCAGCGCGACGTTGGTGTTGGGCTTGCGGTGAACGAACCGCTTCTCGATGGTGATCAGTTCGGCCTCGGCCAGCTTGGTCAGGTGGCTGGAGAGGTTGCCCTTGGTCAGCCCCGTCACGCGCTGGAGGAAGACGAAGTCGGCGGATTCCACCGTGGACAGCACCGTCATGAGGGCCAACCGGCCCGGCTCGTGGATCAGCCGATCGACGATCGGCCCGTCGCTAGACGTCGACATCGCCGTCGCCGAGGTCCGGTGCCCGGTCGGGTGCGAAGGCGCGTTCGAGCGCGGCATGATCGAGGACTCCCGTCACCATGGTTGCCACGCCGACGAGCATAAGTCCCACGTTGATCCTGGCCGTCGGCCCCACATAGCCCCAGATCGGCAGTAGGGCGACCACCACGAGCGTGCCCCAGACGGCCACGTGGTGCGGCCTCGGCCGCATGGCGACGGCGTAGGACGCGAACATGACCACCGCGAACACGGCGGTGGTCGCGGTGAGTGGCAGGTCGACGTTCCAGTCCAGGCTCACCGCGCCCGCGACCAGGGCCGCGCCGACGGCGGCGGTGACCGCGGCCCGCGTGCGGTCGCGGCCCGAAGGGGTGATCCGCCCGAAGGTCTCCGTGTAGTAGCGGTTGATCCACAGGTAGGCCGCCCCGGCCACGACCATCAGGCCGCCGACCGCCCAGGTGACCCAGGCGTGATCCAACGGCCCCCACCTCGTGTTGGAAAGCCCGGCGACGACGAACAACACACCGGTCGGAATCGAGAGCAGTCCCCTCAGGTAGGAGTAGTTCGCCGCCGCGGACTCGAGACTCGCACGATCCATCGCGCCCCTCCCAAACTGGTTTGTGTCACAGACTCTACGGCTTGCCGGGCATGTTGCAAACAGGTTTGCGACGCAAACCTGAGGTGTCGGTCGAGGAAGCGGCGGGGTGGGGTGCCCGGCTGTCCGAGGGGCGTGGTCGCGCGCACGCGGCGGGAGATGTGCCCGTGCGCAGTGACCTGGCTCACAACCTGTCACAACACTCGATCGGGAGGTGTCTTGAGGCCGAACACCTGAACACCGGAGGAGACACCATGAGCGGCAACACCGATGTGATCGTGATCGGCGGCGGATACGCGGGTGTCATGGCGGCCAACCGCCTGACCCAGCGTGACGACGTGACGGTGACGCTGATCAACCCGCGCCCGAACTTCGTCGAGCGGATCCGGCTGCACCAACTCGTGGCCGGGTCGCACGACGCGGTCGTCGACTACCGGGAGGTCCTGGGCGAGGGCGTGCGCCTGGTGGTCGACAGCGTGACCCGGATCGACCCGGCCGAGCGCGGCGTGCGCCTGGCGACCGGCGGCACCCTCGGGTACGACTACCTGATCTACGCGGTGGGCAGTGGCAGCGCCGACCCGCGCGTGCCCGGAGCGGCCGAGTTCGCCCACCCGATCGCCGGCCTGGAGGACGCGCGGCGGCTGCGGTCGATCGTCGACGCCGCGCCTGCGACGGCCGCGGTGACCGTGGTCGGGGCCGGTCCGACCGGCATCGAGACGGCCGCCGAGCTGGCGGAGGGCGGTCGCGCGGTGACCCTGGTCTGCGGTGGGGTGCTCGGCCCGTACCTGCACCCGCGGGGGCGCCGCTCGGTCGCCCGGCGGCTGGCCGCACTCGGGGTGACCGTGCTCGACGGCCCCGACACGCAGGTGACGGCGGTGACGCGCGACGCCGTGGAACTGGGCGACGGCCGCGAGGTGCCGAGCGAGGTGACCATCTGGACCGCCGGGTTCGGCGTGCCGGACCTGGCCGCGCGCAGCGGGCTGCGCACCGACGCCCTGGGCCGGCTGCTCACGGACGAGACGTTGACGAGCGTGGACGACGCGCGCATCGTCGCGGCCGGGGACTCGGCGGCGCCGTCGGACCTGCCGCTGCGGATGAGCTGCCAGGCCGCGATGCCGCTGGGCGCGCGGGCCGCCGACACCGTGCTCAGCCGGATCGCGGGTGAGCAACCCGCGGTCCTCAACCAGGTGTTCGCCGGCCAGTGCATCAGCCTGGGCCGCCGCGCCGGCATCTTCCAGTTCGCGCACCGGTACGACGTCGCGCTGTGGTTCCACATCGGCGGTCGCCCCGGAGCCAGGCTCAAGGCCATCGTGTGCGACGGCACCGTCAAGCACCTGGCCGGCGAGGCGGGCAAGCCCGGTTCGTACGGCCTGCACCGGGTCTCGGGAGGTGCCAAGCGCCGGGAACTGCTGCAGGCGCGGCGCGACGAGGCGCCGACCACCGTCGAACAGGCAGCCTGATCGATCGGGCACTCGTGGTCGATCCGTCCGACCACGACGCCTCCGCAGCGCATCCCGTGCGGCGACACCCTCGTCGCGGGGCCTCGCCGCACGGGATGCGATCATCGGCGGTCCCGCGGGTAGCGGACCGTCGCCGACCTGGCGCCGCACAGGCGAAGGAGAGGGAGCCAGACATGAGCGAGCACGCCGGTGACCAGGCGACGGAGACCTTCGTCGCGCACCGCAACCTGCTCTTCACCGTCGCCTACGAGATGCTCGGATCGGCGGCCGACGCCGAGGACGTGCTCCAGGAGACCTGGTTGCGATGGGTCGAGGTCGACCTGGAGCACGTGCGCGACCTGCGCGCCTACCTGGTCCGGATCACGACCAGGCAGGCGCTCAACCGGCTGCGCACCATGAAGCGCCGCCGCGAGGCGTACGTCGGCCAGTGGCTGCCCGAACCGCTGCTGACCGCGCCGGACGTGGCCGAGGACGTCGAACTCGCCGAGAGCGTGTCGATGGCGATGATGCTCGTCATGGAGACGTTGTCGCCGACCGAGCGCGCCGTCTTCGTGCTGCGCGAGGTCTTCGACGTCGGCTACGACGAGATCGCGGCCGCCGTGGACAAGAGCCCCGAGGCGGTGCGCCAGATCGCGCACCGGGCCCGCCGGCACGTCGACGCCCGCCGCCCCCGCCAGTCGGTCTCCCCGAGCGCGGCCCGCGCGGTCGTGGCGGCGTTCCAGCGCGCGCTGGAGACCAGGGACATGCAGGGCCTCCTCGACGTGCTCGCCCCCGAGGTCGTCCTGGTGAGCGACGGCGGCGGAGTCAAGCGGGCCGCGCTGCACCCGATGCTCGGCGCCGACAAGGTGGCCCGCTTCTACATCGGCGGCTCCGGCAAGCTCGACGGCACGCTCACCTGTGAACCCACCGTGGTCAACGGCAACCCGGCACTCGTCGTGCGCTTCGACGGCGTCGTCGACGGCGTCCTGGCGCTGCGGGTCGAGGACTCCCGCATCATCGGCCTCTACTACGTCCGCAACCCGGAGAAGCTGAAGCGCGTCGCCTCCGAGACCCCGCTCACCCTGCGCTGAGGAGCGGGAGCGGAGGCGGGGGAAGGGCCACGGCCACGGCCACGGCTACGGTGTCGCGGAGGGGATGGGGGCGGGGTTCGGGCGGGCCGGGGCGTGGTCGAGGGTGATGCCGAAGAGGTCGCGGTAGGCGGCCAGGAGGGCGGCGTCGTCGGCGAGGGGTTCCTCGTGGCGTTCGGATCCGGTGGTGCGGACGACGGTGCGGTCGGAGATGGTGATCCGGCCGTCCGATGTCGGGCGCGAACACAGCGGGGCGCGGGTGAAGTGCGATGTGGGCGCGGTCTGGTGCCACCAGCAGCCGGTCACGAAGTCGCGGAGTTCGCGCGGGCGGGATTCCAGGCGGTACTGGAGCACGCCGTCGTGGAGCACGTCCAGATCGCCGTGTTCGCCGTTCTCGTGGTCGAGGATGCGGAACACCCCTCCCGGGTCCCCCTGATCGGTGCGCACGTCCAGACGCAACGGATGGTGGGTGAACCGGCCGAAGCCGACGTCGACGAGCCACGGTTCGTCCAGGTCGACGCGCAGCGCCAGATGGTCGAACGGGATCCCGACGCGACCCTCGTCGCCGTACGTGCGCGCGGCGAGCAGGGTGACGCGGTAGCCGAGCGCGCGCAGGAGGGCGGCGAATCCGCCGCCGAGTTCATAGCAGAAGCCGCCGCGCCGCCGGTCCAGGAACTTGGCCAGGATCGCCTCCTCGGTGAGCTCGACGGGCCGACCGAGGTGGATGTCGAGGTTCTCGAAGGGCACCGCGAGCAGATGCCGCCACTGGAGGTCGGCCAGGGCCGCCGCGTCGGGGCGCGCCGGACGGGCGGCGTCGAGAAGGGCCAGATAGGCGTCGGCGCGATCGCGGTCCATCGGGTCTCCGTGCTGTGAGTGCGTGCGGCCGATCATGCCGGCCGGCGCCCGTCATGCCGACGCCGTTACGCGTCGCGCGGGGAGCCCCCGACGACACCCCAGCGTCGATCCCGAGGACCCCGCCCCCGAATCCCGGCGCGCCGAGGGTGGTTCGTCGTCCGTCGGGGCAGGTGGGCGGCCCTCGAGGGCGGGAAAATTGGGCGACACGGTTCGGGATGTGGGGACATCATGCGGGAGTGGTCGTCGCGACCCCTCGCGGGTGCCGGCCCGGTCGTGACGTTGGTTCCCGAAAGGTTGTCGTGCAGGCCGTACATGCGATCACCCCCGCCGCGTTGCCGGACGTCCTGTTGCATACCGCGCTGGTGCGGCCGGTGTTCGTGTGGGGTGCGCCCGGCATCGGGAAATCCTCGCTGGTACGGGACTTCGCCCGATCGCTCGGACTGGAATGCGTATCGTTGCTCGGCACCCAGCTCGCTCCCGAGGACCTGATCGGCGTACCGCAGATCGTGGCCGGGCGCAGTCGGTTCTGCCCGCCCGAGCAGATCGCCCGAGACGAGCCGTACTGCCTGTTCCTGGACGAACTCAACGCCGCCTCGCCGGATGTGCAGAAGGCGTTCTACTCGCTGATCCTGGACCGCCGGATCGGCTCGTACACGCTGCCGGCCGGCTCCGTGGTGATCGGCGCGGGCAACCGGGCGAGCGACAACGCGCTGGCCCGGCCGATGTCCTCGGCCCTGATCAACCGCCTGGTGCACGTACACCTGCGCGCCTCGGCCGGTGACTGGCTGGACTGGGCCGCCGCGCACGGCATCCACCCCTGGGTGCTGGACCACGTGCGGGCCCGCCCGGACCACCTGTGGAGCGCGCCGCCCAAGACCGAGGAGCCGTTCTCCACGCCGCGCGCGTGGCACATGCTCTCCGACGGGCTGTACTCGTTCGGCGCCGACGTCGTCGACGAGCACGTGCGGATGCTGGCACACGGCACGCTCACCCCCACCCACGCCGCCGCGTTCCTGGGCTACCTCAAAACCGTGCGCAACGCCTACGGTTTGGACGCCATCGTCAAGGGCGACGCCCGCTGGCCGGCCGCGCCCGCCGACCGCGACCTGCTGTTCTTCCTGGTGGAGAGCTTTCGCGCGCGTCTGGCCAAGGACCTGCCGGCGGATCGTCGACACGTCTCGCCCGCACTGCGCGAGTTCGCCTACCGGGCCAAGGCCCTCCTGGTCGAACTCGCGGAGATATCCCTGGAGATGGCCCAACTCGTGATCGCCGAGGACGACACCGGCACCGCCCCGCTGCCCGCGTGGTTCCTCGTCGAGACCGCCCGCGACCTGCCGCGCCTGGTCGGCGCGCGGCGCTGACGAGCCGCGCCGATGTCCGCGCGCCGGGCCCGAAACCCCGCCGCCGACCACGCCGAGCGGGTCCTGAAGGCCCGCAACGCCGGCTGGAAGCTGGCCTGCGTCCCGCCCCTGGACCACGTCGGACGCTTGATCACGCACACCTACGCCCCGCACGGCCCAGGCGAATTGGGCCACATCACGGACGACGGCATCCTGGTCGTCGACCGGCACCGTTACGTGCCGCCCGCGCTCTGGCGCCGCGCGTACACCCACCTGTTGCTGCACCTGGCCCTGGGCCACCTCGACGCACACACCCTGGCCGAGGTCGGTCTGGGCGATCCGGCCGCCGAGATCGACGCCGCGTACAACACCGCGTGCTGCGTCGCGGTCCACCGCTTCGCCGCCGGCCTGGGCGTCGGCACACCACTGGACGAACTGCCCGACCTGCCTGCCGGCGACGAGCGCGAACTCACCGAGCGCTGGCGCCGCGACGGCGTCCCCGAGGCGCTGCGCCGGATCGGCGCCAACGGCACCTCGCCCTGCATGCGCCGCGAACCGCCGTCCGCCCCCACCGACCCGGCGCCCCGGGACTGGCCCGCCGTGCTGGCCCGCGGCCTCGTCGAGATGGTCGCCTCCTCGCTCGACACCGCCGCCGGCGACCGCGCCGGTCGAACCGCCCGCGCCGAAGGCCCCTGGGACCGGGCGCTGTCCTGGTTCGTCTCCTCGTACCCGCTCCTGGGCGCCCTCGCCGCCGGCCTCACGATCGTCGCCGACCTCGAACTGGCCCGCTCCTGGGACATCACCATCGCCGCGGTCAGCCCCGAGCACGGCGAGATCTACGTCAACCCGCACGCCGGCCTGAGCACCGAGGAATGGCGATTCGTGCTCGCGCACGAGATGTTGCACGCCGCGCTGCGCCACGACCGCCGGCGCGAGCACCGCGACGCGCACCTGTTCAACGTGGCGTGCGACTACGTGATCAACGGGTGGCTGGTGGAGATGGGCGTCGGGGTGCTGCCGGACGGGCTGCTGTACGACCCGCGGCTGGCCGGACTGTCCGCGGAATCGGTGTACGACACGCTCACCACCGACCTGCGCCGGGCCCGCAAACTGCGCACCCCCGGCTCGCGCGAACACGGCGACGTGCTGGGCGAGTGGCTCTCCGAACCGGCCGCGGCGGCGCGGCGGTCCAGCCGCCGCGGGTCCGCGGGACCGATGCCGTGGGAGCGCGGGAGCGGCGGTTCGTTCGTCGACCTGGACGCGTTCTATCGACGCGCGCTCAGCGCCGGGCTCGCCTACCACGACCCGGGCCGAGGGCTGCTGCCCGCCGGTCTGATCGAGGAGATCCGCACGCTGGAACAGCCGCCGCCCGCGTGGGATGTTCGGCTGGCCCGGTGGTTCGACGAGCACGTGCGTCGGCCGGAACCGGTGCGCAGCTACGCGCGGGCGAGCCGCCGGCAGGCTTCCACGCCGGACATCGCGCGTCCCGGGCGGATCCGGCCGCAGGACGTCGACCGGCTGTGTACGTTCGGCGTGGTGCTGGACACCTCCGGATCGATGGACCCGTCGCTGCTGGGCAAGGCGCTGGGCGCGATCGCCTCCTACGCGACCGCGCGGGACGTACCGGCCGCGCGCGTGGTCTACTGCGACGCCGCCGCCTACGACGCCGGGTACCTGCCGGTGGAGGACATCGCGCACAAGGCGCGGGTGCGCGGGCGCGGCGGCACGGTGCTGCAACCGGGGATCCGCCTGCTGGAGAGCGCCGACGACTTTCCGGCCGACGGCCCCATCCTGGTGATCACCGACGGCCACTGCGACGCCCTCCGGATCCGCCGCGAACACGCCTTCCTGACCCCCGCGGGCGCCCGCCTGCCCTTCACGCCCCGCGGCCCGGTGTTCCACGTCCGAT
Source organism: Embleya sp. NPDC127516 (assembly GCF_044765325.1). Lineage (NCBI taxonomy): Bacteria > Bacillati > Actinomycetota > Actinomycetes > Kitasatosporales > Streptomycetaceae > Embleya > Embleya sp. NPDC127516. The sequence goes on from NZ_JBIWJT010000002.1 coordinate 498,707, forward strand.
AAGACAATCGACCCACCCGCCGCGAGCGGGGTGGGGCTCGGGGAATCCGGATGCGCTCGGACCGGTCCGACCGGCAGGGTTCCGACGAGCAGAGTCGGATCCGGTCGCCCGCCGGCACGCGATATCGAAACTCGGAAGGACGTCGTTCGACATGCCCGACACGCTGGAGATCGTGTGGTCCCTTTCGGACCCGGACACCCGCTTCGCCCGGTTCACCGAGGAGAGCAGGCCCCGCCCGTGAACGCGGCCTCGCCCCGGGCCGACGGACTCGGCTCCTGGACCGACGGCGTGCGGCGGCTCGCGGTGCTGACCGGGGCGGGCATCTCCACCGCGTCCGGCATTCCGGACTTCCGCGGCCCGCATGGAGTGTGGACTCGCGACCCGCAACGCGAGCAGGACACCCATCGCAAGCGCCACGCGAGCGACCCGGCTGCCCGGGCTCGCCTGTGGCGGGATTTGACCGCGTCGGCGGTGACGGCCGCGCGTCCCGGTGCGGCGCACCGAGCGCTCGCGCGGGTCCGGGCGAGCATCACCACGCAGAACGTGGACGGGCTGCACCAGGCGGCGGGTAGTCCCGCCGATCGGGTGTACGAACTGCACGGCAGCCTGGCCCGGGCCCGCTGCGGGAGGTGTCGGCGCGCCGCGCCGACGGACGACGCGCTGCGGGCGATCCGGGCGGGCGCCGCCGAACCCCCGTGTCCCCGGTGCGGGGTGGGGACGTTGCGGCCGGACGTGGTCCTGTTCGGCGAGCACCCGAATCGGGACGTGTACGGGCGGGCCGCGAACGCCGTGCGTGCGGCGGAACTGTTGTTGGTGATCGGGACGTCGTTGGGCGTGGAGCCGGCCGCCTCGCTGTGTTCCGTCGCGATCGAATGCGGGGCCACGCTGGTGATCGTCAACGCCGAACCCACGCCGTACGACGACGTCGCAAGCGTCGTCTTGCGGGGTGATATCGAGGTGGTTGTGCCGCGGATTGTGGGGGCGCTGGTGGCGGGTGGGCTGTCGGTGGCGTGAGTGGGCGTACCGGTTGCTTTGGGGGTGGGTGGTGTCGGTGGGTTCGGCGGGTGTCGTCGTGGTCGGGGCCGGTCGGGGCCGGTCGGGGTGGGGTGGCGGGGGTGCACCACGCCGAGGGTGATGACCCTTGTGGGGTTGGGGGAGCGCGGGCGGCTAGGTTGGGCGGCATGCTTGTGGCGTTGATCGATTCCGGGATGGGGCTGTTGCCGACGGCGGGATGGCTGCGGCGGTTGCGGCCCGATCTCGACCTGTTGTTGTGTACGGACCCCGATCACATGCCGTGGGGCGACCGGAGTGAGGCGACGATCACCCGACGGGTGCTGGCCGCAGCGGAGCTGGCCGCCGAGCGCGGCGCCGACGGCATCGTGGTGCCGTGCAACACCGCCACCGTCACCGCGCTGGATACGCTGCGCGCGCGCTGCGAACCGGCCGTGCCGGTGGTGGGCACCGTACCGGCGATCAAGCCCGCCGCCGCGTCCGGCGCCCCGTTCGCGGTGTGGGCCACGGTCGCGACCACCGCGAGTGCGTACCAGGCCCGGCTGATCGAGGAGTTCGCCGCGGGCCGCACCGTGGTGCGGGTGGCCTGCCCCGGCCTCGCCGAGGCGATCGACCGGGCGGACCGGCCGGCCGTCGAGGCCGCCATCGCCGACGCCGCGCGCCGCACTCCCGCGGACTGCGCGGGCGTGGTGCTCGGCTGTACACACTATCCGCTGGTCACCGACCGGATCCTGGCCGCGCTGCCCGCCGGGGTGGGGTTGTACGACAGTGCCGAGGCGGTCGCCCGGCAGACGCTGCGCCGGCTGGGCCTGACCGAGGATCCGGACGCGGTGCCGGGCACGATCGAGGTCACGCTCAGCGGACGCCCCGGCACGCTGCCGCCGAACGCGCTGGCCTACCCGCTCGGCCGCGCGCTCGCCGAGGGCAGCCGGCCGGCGCCGCAGGGGTCGACCCCGGTCGGCCCGGCGGTGCGCGCGCAGCCTGCCTGAGCCGACGGGGCCGCGGCCTCGCGCCCTACGCGTTCCAGGTCCGGGTGCTGAGCACCAGGTGGTAGCCGTCGGGGTCGACGACGGTGACGCCGTACTTGTCCCAGTAGGGGTTGTGCGCGACGGTCCGGGTGCCGCCGGCGGCGACGAGGCGGTCGATCAGAGCCGGGTCGATCGGCTCGCCCAGATAGAGCACGAACAGGTCCTCGGCCGTGGGTGTGGGCGGCAGCGGGTTCTCCGGGTCGATGGTGAGCTCGAAGTGCCAGCCACCGCCCGAGAGGCCGACCATGACCAGGTCCCATTCGCCGGAGACGCGCTCGGTGGTGCGCCACAGGACTTCCAGGCCCAGGCCCTCGACGTAGAACCGCTCGGCGGCGGCCAAGTCCCGCGAGGGACGGGCGATTCGTACGTGTGTGTCGGTGCTGATCATGTGGGTGAGGTTAGCGGGCGGGTCCCCGCCCTCGGACAGGGTGTGTCTACCCCGGCTCGGCCGTCCGTCGGCCGTCCGTCAACCGTCCGCCGGCGTCCGGCGACCGGACGGAACGCATGGATCGGGCGAGCCGAGCCGGGGTGCGACACCCGCGTGCCTACCTACGCGCTAGACCGAGTTTCGATACCCGCGGAACGCGCGCGCCGACAGCCAGACCGCGAAGGCCGCCAGTGCGATCAGGGCCGCGCCGCGCTCGGCGACCATGGCCCAGTCGGGGTCCGCGCGCATCGCCGACCGGGCCGCCTCCAACGCCCAGTTCAGCGGATTGAACCGGGCGGCCTCGCGCATCCAGCCCGGCATCCGGGACGCGGGCATGAACGCCGAGGACAGGAACGTCAACGGCAACAGCAAAAACGTGTTCAGCGCGATCACCGTCTCGCGTTGCCGGGCGACCATGCCCAGGGCGTTGGAGAAGGCGCCGAAGACGGTGCCCAGCACCGAGGACCCCACGATCAGCACCAGGATCCCGGTGAGGCCACCCGGATAGTGCGCGCCGGCGAGCCGACCGAGGCCGATCATCACCAACGACTGGAACGCGGTCGAACAGCCCTGCGCCACGATGTTCGCGTTGATCAGCGCGCCGCGCCGGAGCGGGGTGACCAGGAAGCGGTCGAGCGTGCCCCGCTCGATCTCCTCCAGCATGCCCATGCCGGCCCACATGTTGGCCGAGACCGCGTTCATCACCACCACCCCCGGGACGAGGTAGTCGAGGTAGGACCCGGTGCCGAAGCCGGGCAGGTCGACGATGTCGCGGAAGAGTTGGCCGAAGAGGAAGAGCCAGATCACCGGCTGGATCAGGGTGATGACCAGGTAGGCCGGTTGGCGGGCGAAGACCCGGAACTGGCGGTCGGTCATGTACCAGGTGTGGGTGATCACCTCGCGCAGGCCGAGACCGCGTGCGGGGTTCGGCGCGGTGGTCGTCGTCATCGCGCTTCTCCCTCGCTGTCCGCGGTGTCGCCGATTCCGGCGGTGCCGGTGACGTTGGTGGTGCCGGCGCCGGTCGCGCCGAAGCGGCGGCCGGCGTGGCGCAGGTAGACGTCGTCGAGCGAGGGACGGGCCACGGTGACCGCCCCGACCCGGGCGCCGGCCCGGTCCAGCGCGGCCAACACCTCGGGTACGGCGGCGGCCCCGTCGTCCGCGCGGGCGTGCACCACACGGGCGTCGACGGTGATCTCCCGGACGCCCGGCACCCGGGCCAACACGTCCCGCACCGCCGGCCCGGCCGGATCGAGCAGGTCCACGTGCACCGCGTCGCCGCGCAGTTCGGACTTGAGCCGTTCGGGAGTGCCCTCGGCGACCACCCGGCCGCGGTCGACGATGGCCAGCCGCGCGGCCAGCCGATCGGCCTCGTCGAGGTAGTGCGTGGTGAGCAGGATGCTCAGGCCCTCGCCGGCCAGCCCGCCGATCTCGTCCCACATGTCGGCGCGGGCCTCGGGGTCGAGTCCGGTGGTGGGCTCGTCCAGGAAGAGCACCTCGGGGTGGTGCACCAGGCCCAGCGCCACGTCCAGCCGGCGCAGCATGCCGCCGGAGTAGGTGCGGACCGGGCGACGTGCGGCCTCGGTCAGGCCGAAGCGGTCGAGCAGGTGGTCGGCGCGCCGGCCGGGGTCGCGACCGCGCATGCCGAACAGGCGCCCGGTCAGGATCAGGTTCTCCCGGCCGGTGGCGGCCGGGTCGGCCCCCGAGCGCTGGGCGACCACGCCGATGGCCCGGCGGACTTGGGCCGAATCGCGGACCACGTCGTGTCCGGCCACCCGGGCCGAGCCGGAGTCGGCGGTCGCCAGAGTGGTGAGGATCTTGACGGTGGTGGACTTGCCCGCGCCGTTGGGCCCGAGCAGGCCGAAGACGGTGCCGGGAGCGACGCTCAGGCTCAGTCCGGCCAACGCCGGCACGCCCTCGGGGCGGCCCTTGAGGGGATAGGTCTTGACGAGGTCGTGCGCCTCGATCGCGGGCGCGCCGGTGCCGGCGACGCCGGTGTGGCCGGGCGCGCGACCGCCGTGGACGGTTGCCGCCGTCCGTGCGGTGTGCTCCATGACGGAGTGGATCCCTCCGGTCGACATTCGGTGCGGCGGAGCCGGATGGCTCGCCGACCTGCGACAAGAGGACCGGGGATACGATGAGTTCGGTGCACCTCGTACGTGCCGGTCCCTGTTGCCGCAGGGTTTCGGTTCGAGGTTCCCGGCCCCCGGAAGCGGTGTTCGAGCACCGTCCGGGGGCCTCTTCCTGGGTTGTTGCGGTATCGGATATGCCGGCATCACCGGCTTCGGGTTCGGCGCTCTCGGGCTCGATTCTCGGGGGGATTTCTCTCGGGGCGGTTCGGATCGGATTCGGCAGCTTCGGGGCCGGCAGTTTCGGGGCCGGCCGCTTCGGGTCCGGCCGCTTCGGGTCCGGTCGTCCCGGTCCGACGTGGTGGGATTACCGGGTGGGGTCGTCGTCGACGGCGGTCTCCCGGTGGTACGCGGCGCGTTCGGCGGGGGCGTGCTCCGGACTCGCGCCGTCCAGTTCGGCCCAGCCGGCCGGGGTCTCGCCGGTGGCGTGGAATCGGCGCCACTCGGCCACGCCGGACAACGAGCCGTCCGCGATCGCGGCGAGCAGGCCGCGCACCCACCGGCCTTCCGCCTCGGCCATGGCCAGTTCGTACTCGTTCTCGACCAGGAACACCGCCGGCAGGTAGCTCGCGAGCTTGTCCACCTCGGCGCGACCGTGCGCGATGTGCGCGTCGATGGCCTCGACGCGTCGCCGGAGCAGGTCGGTCACCTCGTCGGGAGAGAGCACGCCCATCAGGGACAGGGCGCCCTCGAAGCGCGGGAACTCGTGTACCCGGACCGAGAGCAGTTCGCCGAGCCATTCGCGCATCTCGGCGTCGCCGGTCTCGGTCACCGCGTAGGTGGTGCGCTCGGGCCGGCGGCCCTCGCGTTCGACCCCGGTGGCGGCGATCAGGCCGTGCTTCTCCAGGTTGCGGACCACGGTGTACAACGATCCGTAATTGATCTTGATGCTGTTGTCCTTGCCCCGACTGCGCAGCACCTGCGCGATCTCGTACGGATGGCGCGGCTGCTCGGCGACCAACACCAGTACGGCGAGTGCCAGCGTGCTGTCGACCTTGCGCCTCGCCATGGACCGCCTCCGGGGCCTCGATTACTCGTCATCGAATATATGACTGCGAGTAGTACGCGTCCAGGGCTCCCGCACAGTTGGCGGCAACGGATTCGCCCGTGCCCGGGATCGCCGGAATTTCCGCGTCGTTGCCCGGGGTTGGCGTTCGGTGAGGTTCAAGATCGAGGGGGAAACATGTCGAGCGGGATCGTGGTGTCGGGGAGCGTCGCGGCGGGGTTCGAGGAGGTCCGGGCGGAGTTCGCCGCCGTCCTGGCCGAGCTGCCGGACGAGCCGGGGGCCCAGCTCGCGGTGTACCGGGAGGGCCGTCGGGTGGTCGACCTGTGGGCGGGGGACCAGGTCACCGGGGACACGCTGACCCCGGTCTACTCGGCGACCAAGGGCGCCGCACACCTGGTGATGGCGCTGCTCGTCCAGGACGGCGCGCTGGACCTCAACCGCACCGTCGCGCACTACTGGCCGGAGTTCGCCGCGCACGGCAAGGGCGAACTCACCCTGCGCGAGCTGCTCGCACACCGTTCCGGTGCGATCGGCGTGGACGCCGGCTTCACCCGCGCGGAACTGGCCGACGACCGGCTGTCGGCCGAACGGCTGGCCGGACACCGGCCGTTCTGGAAGCCGGGCACGGCGTACGGCTACCACGCCTTCGTGATCGGCGCGCTCACCGGTGAGGTGGTGCGGCGGGCCACGGGGCGCTCGATCCAGGAGGTCTACGAGGAGCACGTGCGGGCGCCCTACGACCTGGACATGTACCTCGGCCTGCCCGCCGAGGCGCAGGTCCGCACGCTCGACATGTTGCCGATGGCGCCCACTCCCGCGCAGCGGGCGCGGATGAGCGCCAACGCGCCCGACCGGTTCGGCCGCACCGGCGTCGCCTTCAACCTCAACGCCGAACAACCCACCGACCTGGTCGAGTTCGCCAACTCGCGCGAGGTGCGGGCGCTGGGTCCGGCCTCCTCCGGCGGCGTCGGCAACGCGCGGGGCCTGGCCGGGATGTACGCGGCCGCGATCGCCGAGTCGGTCGGCCGGCCCGCGCTGCTCAAGCCCGAGACGATCACCGAGTTCGCGCGTGTGCACTGGCGCGGCACCGACCTGGTCACCGACGAGCACGACCACTTCGCGCTCGGCTTCGAGGCGCTGGGGGTGCGGTACCCGTTCCTGGGTGCCGACGCGTTCGGACACAGCGGCGCGGCCGGCTCCCTGGCCTTCGCCGCCCCGCACTCGGGCATCGCGTACGGCTACGCCCGCCGCCGCTTCGCCTACCCGGGCGGCGCGGCCCCGGAAAACACCCGCCTGATGCGGGCGGTGATCCGGGCGGCGAACGGCTGAGTGGAACCGTTGGGCCGGGTGCGGACATCGGCGCGGCCGGCGAGGGATCGCGAACGGCGACGAGCGGTCGGCCCGAGGCGGCCCGAGGCGGCCCGAGTCGACTCGGCCCGATCGCACGTCGTGTGGCGCTTGCGCCGGGGTCCGGGGTGTTCGGTCAGGTGAAGATGGGGGCGTGGTCGCGGGCCCAGGATTCGAACGTGCGGGGTGGGGTTTGGGTCAGGGCTTCGATCGTGGTGGTCACGAGTGCGGGCCCCGGGGGTGTGTCGGCGCCGGCGAGGAGGGCGTCGACCAGGGCGGGTGAGCGGCCGTCGGCAAGCATTCGGGCCCGCGCGTCGGCTGTCGGAACCGGCTCGAACCGTAGGTCACGGCCGATCGCCGCGCCGATCAGGTGGACCTGATCGGCGCGGCCGAGCACCTGCGGGCCGGTCAGGACGTACGTGGCGCCCGCGTGGCCGGGCTCGGTCAGGACGCGGACCGCGCAGGCGGCGACGTCGCGCTCGTCGACGATCGGCTTGGCGGGCAGGTCGGGGCCGCGTACGACGCCGGTGGAGCGGATCTGGCCGGCCCAGCCCAGCGTGTTGCTCGCGAGCGTGTCCGCCCGCAGGAACGTGCGTTCGGCGCCGGACCCGGTGACCACCCGCTCCATCCCGGCGTGCAGTGCGCTGATCGGATCGGCCTGCCGGTCGACGTCGTCGCGCACCCGCGAGGAGGAGAGGTAGACGACACGATCGGTGTGCGCCTTCACCACGTCCAGGACGCCGGGTGCGCCCTCGACGGTGAGGAAGGGCCAGATCAGGAACACCGCGTCGACCCCGGTCAGGGCAGGCCCCAGGGTGTCCGGTCCGGCCAGGTCACCGCGCACCACCTCGACGTCGGCCGGCAAGCCGGCCGCCTCGGGCCGGCGTGCCAAGGCGCGTACCCCGACCCCCGCGGCGAGCAGTTGATCCACCACCCGACGGCCGACGTTTCCGGTCGCCCCGGTCACCAGAATCATGTGCCGTCCCTCGCGATTCGCGGGTGGTGGTTCCACCCTCGTCGCCGACGATCCTGCAACCTCCACCGCACTTGAGGTCAAGGCGGCCGGGGCCGGTCCGGACCCCGTGAGAGGTGCGACCGTCGGCTACTCGATGATCTTGTCCAAAAAGGCGAACAGGTTGCCCCGGGTGCGCTCGACCTGCTCGTCCAGGGTCAGCGACTCCTCGAAACGCCCACCGGGGGCCGGCGCCTTGAGGCCGCGCACGTACAGCGAGCACGCGAGGTCGGTGCAGATGTACACGCCGACCGAGTTGCCGTCCCGGCCGGCCCGGCCGGTCTTGCGCGCCGTCATCAGCGAGACACCGCCGCCCGGGTGCGTGGTCAGGCACAACGAGCACATGCTGCGGTGCAGGTAGCCGCGACGCTGGGCGGGGAAGCGCAGGGTCACGCCGACCGGCGCACCCCGGTATTCGGTCACCAGGTAGGTGCGATCGGGCGCCCCCGGATCGCCCCAACCCAGGAAATCCAGCTCGGCCCAGGGGCGTTCGGCCAGGTCACGGGGTACGGGCAGGCGCTGGGCCTCACCCTTGGAACAATTGACGAACGACGTACGGATTGCCTGCTCGGTCAGTGGGTTCATGCGGCGGAAACTAACAGTGCCTAGGTATCCTAGGCAAATACCTAGAGGCTCTAGGAAGCTCTGGGAAGTACCGAGGGCGCGACGACCGGCGCCTCGACGGAGGAGTGGCGCGTGGCTCGAGCGGGACTGACGGCGGAACGGGTGACCCGCGCGGCGGCGGACCTGGCGGACGAGGTGGGGTTCGAGAACATCACCCTGACCGCGCTGGCCCGAGGCTTCGGGGTCAAGGACGCGAGCCTGTACTCGCACGTCAAGAACATCCAGGAGCTGCGCCTGGGGATCGCGATGCTGGCCGCCGACGAGTTGGCCGATCGCATCGGCTCGGCGGTGGCGGGCCGGGCGGGCAAGGACGCGCTGATCGCCTTCGCCCGGGCGTACCGGGAATTCGCCCTGGCGCGTCCCGGGCGCTACGCGGCCACCCAGGCGCGGATCGATCCGGCCCTGCTGGCCACCTCCGACGGCTACCGGCGCAACGTCGAGAGCACCTACGCGATGTTGCGCGCGTACGGCCTGGAGGAGCCGGATCTGACCGACGCGGGACGGTTGTTGCGCAGCGTGTTCCACGGCTTCGCGGTGCTGGAGGGCAACGGCGGGTTCGGCCACGTGCGCCGGCCGAGCGAATCCTTCGACCGGGCGGTCGAGGCGCTGCACGTGGCGTTGGAGAACTGGCCCGAGTGAATCGGTCGGGTCGATCGGGGTTCGGGTTCGGCTCGGGCGCCGGTCGTGGCGGCTCCGGCTCGGTTCCGTGGGTCCCGTTCGGATTCGGTCCGGTGCGCCTCGGCCCGGTGCGGTGTCCGTGGTGGTGTTCGGTTCGATCATGGTGCGTGGGGGACCGGCGTCCGAGCGGGTGGTCCCGGAGACGAAGGAGGCGCGTGGTGACGAAGTATGTGGCGCTGTTGCGGGGCGTGAATGTGGGCGGACACCGCCGGGTCCCGATGGCGGACCTGCGCCGCACGCTGACGGATTCGGGATACACCGAGGTCAGGACGCTGTTGCAGAGCGGAAACGTGGTGTTCGAGGCCGCGGAACAGCCGACCGCCGATCTGGTCGCGGCGATCGAGGCACGGCTGGCCGCCGAGTTCGGGTTCGGGGTGGACGTGATGGTGCGCAGCGGCGCGGAGCTGCGGGCGATGGTCGCGGCCAATCCGCTGGAGGTGCGCGAGCCGGCGAAGTTCGCGGTGGCGTTCCTGAGCCCGGCGGCCGACCTCGGTGTGCTCGCCGGGATCGACCCGGACGACTACGCCCCGGACGAACTGCGGGTGGGCGAGCGCGAGTTGTACATGTACTTCCCGGACGGGCTGGGCAAGGCCCGGCTGACGCCGATCCTGGCCCGCAAGCTCCGCGACACGGCCACCGTGCGCAACTGGAACACGGTGACCAAGCTGCTCGCGATGGTGGAGTGACGGCGACCGCACGAACGGCAGAGAAAGGGCCCGGCGGTCGGCTGCCTCCGGTTGCCGCCGGCCGTCGAAACCATTGCACAATTTCTTGTGCACAGATTATTGTGCACAGGTGACCAGGTCGCCGGAACGCCGAGACATCAGCGAACTCGAAGCGCTGAAGGCCCTGGCGCACCCCCGGCGGCAACGGATCCTTCGGGAACTGGAGGCGGGCGGGCCCGCGACGTCCGCGTCACTGGCCCGCGCGCTGGCGTTGAACACCGGCGCGACCAGCTACCACCTGCGGGAGTTGGCCCGGCACGGGTTCGTCGAGGACTTCGTGGACCCCGACGCACACGGGCGCGAACGGTGGTGGCGCGCCGTACGGCGGGATCTGCGGTTCCCGCCGCGCAGCGAGCAGAGCGAGGAGGTCCGGCCGGTCGTCGACGAGCTGAACCGCCTGGCCTTCGCGGCCGACTTGGAGGAGTACCGCGACGCGCAGAACCTGACCGAGGCCGAGGGGGGAATGGACGTGCCGTACTCGCGCGGGACCATTCACGTCACCTCGGCCGAACTGACCGAGTTCTTCGAGGAGTACATCGCCCTCCTCAACCGGTACAAGCGCACCGGCCCATTGCCCGCAGGCGCGCGCGCGATGCAGACCCGATTCCTCGCGTTCCCGACCCCGCCCGGGCTGCGGGACAAGGGCGATTCCGGGACGGAACCGGGGCCGGGGCCGGAGGCGACGGAGCCGGGTATCACCACCGGGCCTTGAACGGCTGCCCGGGCACGCCTGCGCGTGACCGGCGGGGACACCCCGGACCCGGCACAGAGCCGCAGGGCACAGAGCCGCAGCTTTGCGGAGCCACAGTTTCGCGGAGCCACGGTACGACCGGGCTCCCGATGCGCCGCGCGCCGGCGCCCGCGTCGGTGACTCCGGAGTCGGCCGGCCCGGCGCACCGCATGCGACCGGACACGCACCCCATCGGAAAAAGACAAGGGCGGCACCGCACCATGAGTTCGCACGACCAGATATTCGACGCCGTGTCCCTGACCGGAGTCGGACGCATCCACGGCAAGGGCACCGCCGCCGTCACCGCCCTGCGTGACGTCACCGTCGGCATCCGGCGCGGCAGCTTCACCGCCGTCATGGGGCCGTCGGGCTCCGGCAAGAGCACGTTCCTGCAGTGCGCGGCGGGCCTGGACCGGCCGACCAGCGGCACCGTGCGGCTCGGCGACACCGACCTGTCCGGGCTCTCCGAGACCGGTCTCACCGAACTGCGTCGCGAGCGGATCGGCTTCGTCTTCCAGGCGTTCAACCTGATGCCCTCGCTCACCGTGCTGGAGAACATCACGCTGCCGCTGCGCCTGGCCGGTCGCAAGTCGGATCGGGCCTGGTTGGCGGAGATCGTCCAGCGGGTGGGTCTGACCGGGCGCACCGAACACCGGCCCGCCGAGCTGTCCGGCGGCCAGCAGCAACGCGTCGCGATCGCCCGCGCGTTGGTCACCCGGCCCGAGGTGGTCTTCGCCGACGAACCCACCGGCGCGCTGGACACGGTCACGGCCAAGGAGGTACTCGCGCTGCTGCGCGACACCGTCGATGCGATGGGCCAGACCGTGGTGATGGTTACCCACGACCCGGTCGCCGCGTCCTACGCCGACGAGGTGCTCTTCCTCGCCGACGGCCGAATCACCGACACGCTCACCGGAGCCGGCGCGGATCGCATCGCCGACCGGATGACCCACCTGGGCGCGTGGGCCTGATGTTCTTCCTAGCCATGCGTACCCTGCGCGCCCGCAAGGGCGGCTTCATCGGCGCGTTCGTCGCGCTGGTGTGCGCGGCCGCCCTGGTCACGGCCTGTGGCGCGCTGCTGGAGACCGGCCTGCGCGGCGACATCCGGATCGAGCGCTACTCCGGTACCGACACCGTGGTCACCGCCGACCAGAACCTGCACTGGACCAAGCACAAGAAGGGCAAGACCAAGGTCAAGTCGAAGCCGCTGACCGAGCGGGCCTGGCTGGACGCGGCCGCCGTGGACAAGCTGCGCGCGGTACCCGGCCTCGAGGCCGTGGTCCCGGAACTGACCTTCTCGGCCCACGTGCTCACCGCCGGCGGCCGGGCCCTGGACACCGCCGACAACGCGTGGGGCCACGCGTGGGAGTCGGCCCGGCTGACCCCGTTCACGCTGCGCGCGGGTCGGGCGCCGACGGCGGCCGGCGAGATCGTGCTGGACGCGGATCTCGCCCGCCGGGCCTCGGTCGAGGTCGGCGGTACGGTCACCGTGCAGGCCGGTGCGGCCCCGGGGTCCTTCCGGGTGGTGGGCATCGCGGCGCCGCCCGGGCGGGACGCGCTGGCCCGGCAGGCCACCGTGTTCTTCGCCGACGCGGACGCCCGGCGACTGGCCGGGCATCCCGGACAGGTCGCCTCGGTGGGCCTGTTCACCGCGCCCGGCGCGAACCCGGGCACCGTGCGCGCGGCGGTGCGGGACGCGCTGGCGGGCACCGGCGCGCAGGTGCGTACCGGTACCGATCGCGGACCGGCCGAGTTCCCGGCGGCGGCCAAGGCCCGGGTGACCCTGGTCAGCCTGGGCGGTGCGCTCGGCGGTACCTCGCTGCTGGTGGCGATCCTGGTCGTGGTGGGCACGTTCGCGCTCTCCATCCAGCAACGCAGGCGTGAGATCGCGCTGTTGCGGGCGATCGGTGCGACGCCCCGGCAGATCCGCCGGATGGTGGGCCGCGAGGCGCTCGTGGTGGGCCTGATCGCGGGCGCGCTCGGCGCGTTCGCCGGGTTGGGGTTGGCGCGTTGGTTGCACGGGCGGTTCGTCGCGTTCGGCGCACTGCCGGACACGCTGGAACTGAGGCTGAGCCCGATCCCGCTGATCGGCGCGGTACTGCTGACGCTGCTCGCGGCCTGGACGGCGGCGCGCGTGTCGGTGCGTCGGGCCTCGCGGGTACGACCGACCGAGGCGTTGGCGGACGCGGCGATCGAACGACCGCGGTTGGGCGTCGCGCGCACGATCGGCGGTGTGGTCGCGGCCCTCGGGTACGTCGTACTCCTGCTGGTGTTGCGGACGTTGGACACCGAACCGAAGTCCACGCCGGTCACCTTCCTGACGGTGATCCTCGCCGCCGTCGCGACGGCGCTGCTCGGTCCGCTGCTCGCTCGCGCGGGCGTGGCCGTCCTGGGCTCGGTGGTCGGTCGCCTGTCGCCGATCAGCGGCTTCCTGGCGGCGCGGAACACGCGGGCCGCCGCGGAACGGGTGGCCGCCGTGGTCACGCCGCTGAGCCTGGCGGTGGCGATGGCGTCGACGATCCTGTTCACCCAGACCACGGCGAGTCATGCCGCGGGGGAGCAGGCGAAGGCGGGCACATCGGCCTCGTACACGCTGGTCTCGGGCCCCGGTGTGCCGGCCGCGGCGGCCGACGCGGTGCGGGCGGTGCCGGGGGTCGAGGTGGTGACCGAGGTGCTGCACTCGCTCGTCCGGGCCGGGCAGGACAAGTTCCCGGCCCAGGGCGTGACGCCGCGCGGGGTGGAGCGCGCGCTCGACTTGAAGACGCGCTCCGGTTCGCTCGCAGCACTGACCGAAACCACGGTCGCGGTCAGCGAACTGGCCGCCAAGACCAAGGGGGTCGGGGTCGGCGACGATCTGCGGATCACCATGGGCGACGGGGTGCAGGTCACCCTGAAGGTGATCGCGGTGTACGAACGCGGCCTGGGCTTCGGCGATCTGACCCTGCCTCATGCGGTGATGGCGGCGCACGTGGACCGGCCGGCGGCGGAGGCGGTGCTGATCTCCGGTACGACCGCGGTGTCGCGGGCGCCGTTGCAGCGGGCGATGGGCGAGTTCCCCGGGGTCCGGGTGCTGGATCGGGGCGAGGTCGAACAGGCGCGCCGGGATCAGGCCGGCACCCAGGCCCAGGTCAACTATGTCGCGATGGGGCTGATCATCGCGTTCACCGGGATCGCGGTGGTCAACACGCTGGTGATGGCGACTTCGGCGCGGCGGCGGGAGTTCGCGCTGCTGCGACTGGTGGGGACGACTCGTCGGCAGGTGTTGCGGATGCTTCGCTGGGAGACCGGGGCGGTGGTGCTGTTGGCGGCCGTGCTCGGGTCGGCGGTCGCGTATGCGACGTTGACGGCTTACAGCGTCGGGATGACCGGGAGTGCGTCTCCCTATGCGCCGCCGGTGACTTATGCGGCGGTGTTGGTGGCTGCGGGTGGGGTGGCGTTCGTGGCCACGGTCGTGCCGGGACGCGTAGCGTTGCGGGGGAATCCTGCGGACACGATGGGGTTGCGGGACTGAGTTGGCCTCATGCGCCGGCGGGGCTGGTTGTGCTCAAGCGCCGCACGGGCTGGGTGGCCTCAAGCGCCGGCCGGGCTACTTGGCCTCAAGCGCCGGCCGGGCTGGTTGTGCTCAGGCGCCGCACGGGCTGAGTGGCCTCGGACGCCGCACGGGCTGCTTGGGTTCAAGCGTCGGCTGGGCTGGGTGGTTCGGGTGGAAGCGCCGGTCGGGTCTTTGGGGCCCGGCCGGCGCTGTTGGGTTGGGGGTCAGGGGGTGAAGGTGGTGAGGACTTGTTCTGCTTCGGTGAGGAGGGTGGTGTCGTGGGCGCCGGTGGCTACCGTGTCGTAGAAGAGGTGGACTCGGGCGTTTTCGATGCCGCTGAAGTTGGTGATGCCGATTCGGAGGCGGCGGTCGAGGAGGTCGTCCCAGCCGCCCTTGGTGAAGTGTTCGTGGGAGTAGCCGGCCAGGCCGAGCCACAACATTCGTTTTCCGGCCAGGCGTGGGCGGCTGCGGCCGTAGGCAAAGCCGTAGTTCCATACCCGGTCGATCCAGCCCTGGAGTAGCGCGGGCAGCCCGAACCACCACACGGGGAAGACCACGACGATCGTGTCCGCGGCCTCGATCCGGGCCATCTGCGCGCGTACTTCCGGGCTGTAGTGCTTGTCCCGGTCGGCCCAGTCGGGTTCGTCCTCGACGGTCATCCGCGGGTCGAAGCCCTCGGCGTGCAGGTCGAGTACGTCCACGGTGTGGCCGTCGGCCAGCAGCCGATCCCGGACCCGCGCGGCGACCCGGGCGGTCAGCGAGTCGGCCCGGGGGTGGGCGAGGACGACGAGGGCGTGCGGCGCGTCGGTGGTCATATTGGGGCCTTCCTCGGTGGTGGTACCGGTCGGAGCGGTGGGGCCGGGTCAGTCGGCCAGGCGGACGAGCATCTTGCCGGTGTTGGCGCCGCCGAGTACGCCGAGGAAAGCCGCGGGGGCCTGCTCGATGCCCTCGAACACGGTCTCGTCGGTGCGCAGCGAACCCTCGGTCAGCCAACCGATCGCGCGCTCGGTGAACTCGGGGAACAGCGCGAAGTGGTCGGTGACCAACAGGCCGCGCAGGTTCAGCCGCTTGATGTACGCCTGGAAGAGGTTGCTCGGGCCGGGCACCGGCTCGGTGGCGTTGTAGCCGCTGATCGCGCCGATCAGCGCGAACCGGGCGCCGACCTTGGCGTTCGCGATGGCCGCCGCCAGGTGGTCGCCGCCGACGTGGTCGAGGTAGACGTCGATGCCCTCGGGCGCGGCCTGGGCGAGTTGGTCGCCGATCGCACCGGCCCGGTAGTCGAGCGCGACGTCGTAGCCGAAGTCGGTACGCAGCCGCTCGGCCTTGGCCGGGCCGCCGGCCGAGCCGATCACCCTGGCCGCCCCCAGCTTGCGGGCGATCTGGCCGGCCACGCTGCCGACCGCGCCCGCCGCGCCGGAGACGAACACCGTGTCGCCCGCTCGGACGGGGGACACTTCGGTCAGCGCCGCGTACGCGGTCAGGCCGGGGGTGCCCAACGCGCCCAGGTACGCCTGGGCGGGGACGGCGGAGGTGTCCAGGACGACGGCGCCGGCCGCGTCCACGACCGCGTACTCGCGCCAGCCGGCGAAGTGCGACACGGTCGCGCCGACCGGGACCGCGTCGGCACGGGAGGCGATCACCTCGCCGACCGCGCTGCCGTCCAGGACCGCGCCCAGCTCGAACGGCGGTATGTACGACTCGACGTCGTCCATCCGACCGCGCATGTAGGGGTCGACCGACATCCAGGTGTTGCGGATCAGGAGCTGACCCTCGCCCAGCGCCGGGATCGCGGCGGTGACCAGCTCGAAGTCGGCGGCGGTGGGGGTGCCCACCGGGCGGGCCGCCAGGCGGATCTCGCGGCCGGTGGTGACAAGGTTGCCGGCGGCGGCAGGGGCAGCGGCGGCGGTGCCGGTGGTGGCGGCGTCGGCGTTGGCGTTGGCGTTGACGGACATGGTGGGGCTCCCTGTTTCGGTGCTTCCCGGGCGCGGTGTGTGCTGCTCGGGGTGTCTTGTTCGGGCCGTCCCGAACTCGATGACACGACTGTGCCGCCGGCCGCGCACGGAATCCTGGGGGTCTACGCACGGGCGCCGGCGGTCCACCGTCAGAGGCCGGTTGACCTGCGCTAACGTGGCGGCATGCGCTTCGGGGTGATGGGTCCGCTGGCGGTGTGGACCGCGGACGGACAGCCGGTTCGCGTCCCGGAGTCGAAGGTGCGCGCGCTGCTCGCGGACCTGCTCGTGCATCGGGGCCGGGCGGTTTCGGCGGATCTGCTCGTCGAGGACCTGTGGGGCGCGGACCCGCCGGGCAATCCGGCGAACACGCTCCAGACCAAGGTCTCCCAACTGCGCCGGGCCCTGGAGGCGGCCGAACCCGGCGGGCGCGAACTGGTCGCCTACCGCCCGCCCGGCTACGAGCTGCGGGTCGAGGCCGGTGCGGTGGACGCGGACCGGTTCGCCGAGCTGACCGCGCGGGCGCGGGCGAGCGCCGACGCGCGGACCCGGGCCGGCTTGTTCGCGGACGCGCTCGCGCTGTGGCGTGGGCCGGCGTTCGCCGACTTCCGGGACGAGGAGTTCACCCGCGCGGCGATCACCAGGCTGGACGAACAGCGGCTGACCGCCCTGGAGGACCATGCCGAGGCGCGTCTGGAACTGGGCGAACACACCTTGCTCGCCGACGAGTTGGGTGAGCTGGTGGCGCTGCATCCGGTTCGGGAGCGGCTGCGTGCCGCGCATCTGCGCGCGCTGTACCGGTCCGGGCGGCAGGAGGAGGCGTTGGCGGGGTACGCCGAGCTGCGCGAGCGGTTGGCGGACGAACTGGGCCTGGATCCGGGGCCGGAGCTGGCGGCGTTGCAGCGGGCGATCCTGGCGCAGGATCCGGGGCTGGCGCCGGTTTCCGCAGCCGGCTCGGCGGCGGGGTCCGTGCCCGGCGCCGCGTCCGGGGCCGCACGGGTCGGCGCGGCGACGGGCTCGGTGGGTTCGTCGGCGGACCCGGCGGGAGGTTCGACGGGTGCGGCGGGGCGTGCGCGGTCCAACCTGCCTGCCGCGTTGACCGAGTTGGTCGGTCGGGAGGACGCGGTGTCCGAGGTCGGCAAGCTGCTCCGGGCCGCCCGGCTGGTGACCCTGACCGGCCCCGGCGGGGTGGGCAAGACCCGGCTCGCGCTGGAGTGCGCGGCCCGGGCGATGGACGACTTCCCGTTCCCGGACGGGGTGTGGCTGGTCGAGTTGGCCGGCCGGCGCGATCCGAGCGGCGACGACCTGGCCGATGCGATCGCCTCGGCGCTGGGCATCCGGGACGAGGTCGCGGCCGGCGCGGGACATGTCGCGGCCCAGTCGCGGACCCGGTTGGCGGACGCGCTGCGTGGCCGTCGGCTGCTGCTGGTCCTGGACAACTGCGAGCACGTGATCGAGCCGATCGCCGAGTTGGCGGACCTGTTGCTGCGGGCCGCGCCCGACGTGCGGATCCTGGCCACGAGTCAGGAACCGCTCGCGGTGGGCGGCGAGGCGCTGAGCGTGGTGCGGCCGCTGGTGGTGCCGGACGCCGGGGCGGATCCGGCGGCGTTGGAAGGGTCCACGGCGGTACGCCTGTTCGTGGCCCGAGCGGCCGCGGCGGCGCCCGGCTTCGTACTGGACGCATACACGGCGGACGCGATCGCGGCGATCTGTCGGCGTCTGGACGGGATCCCGCTGGCCCTGGAACTGGCCGCGACCCGGGTGCGCGGGCTCGGCGTTCACGGTCTCGCGGCGCGGCTGGACGACCGGTTCCGGGTGCTAGGCGTGGGTCGGCGCGGGGTGCCGGCCCGGCAGCAGACGCTGCGCGCGATGATCGACTGGAGCTGGGAACTGCTCGGCGCACCGGAACGGATCGTGCTGCGCCGGTTGGCGATTCACGCGGACGGGTGTGCTCCCGAGGCCGCCGAGGCGATCTGCTCCGGAGACGATGTGGCCCGGGTGGACGTGCTCGACCTGGTCGGTCGATTGGTCGACCGCTCGCTGGTGGTCGTGGTGGAGGGGCGGTACGGGCCCAGGTACCGGCTGCTGGAGTCGGTCGGCGCGTACTGCGTGGAACACCTGCACGCGGTGGGCGAGTTCGACGTGGTGCAGGCTCGACACGACGGCTATCTGGCCGAGTTCGTCGAGCGCGCCGGGCCGCGGTTGTACGGCCGCGATCAGTGCGAGTGGCTCGCGCGGCTGGACGCGGAGAGCGGGAACCTGCGCGCCGCGTCCGATGGCGCGGCCCGGCGCGGGGACGCGGGGCTCGCGTTGCGGTTGGCGGGTGGGGCGGCGTGGTACCGGTTCCTGCGTGGGCGCCACCGTGAGGCGTGGCGGGCGTTGGACGCGGCGTTGGCGGTCGAGGGTCGCGCGCCGGCCGCGTTGCGCGCGTCGGCGGGAGCCTGGCGGGCCGGGTTCGCGATGGTGATCGGCGACGGCAGCGATCTGGTACGGCAGAGCCGCGACGCGCTGGCGGCCTACGACGGGATCACGGAGGGGCGGGCGCGGGCCGAGTGGTTCCTGGGCCTGGCCCACCTGCACGTGGGGGACGCGGACGCGGGTGGCGAGCTGATCGATCGGGCCCTGGCGGGTTTTCGTGCGGCGGACGACGCGTGGGGGATCGCGGCGGCGTTGACCGGTCGGGCGAAGGCGGTGATGTTCCGCGGCGACCACGTGGCGGCCGGCGAGGCGGCGGCGGACGCCGCGGCGCGGTTCGCGGTGTTGGGCGAGCGCTGGGGGCTCGTCCAGGCGTCGGATCAACTCGCCTATGTGGCCGAGGTGTCGGGCGAATACGACCGGGCCGCCGAGCTGCATCGCGAAGGGCTGCGCGGGGCCGAGGAGTTGGGCCTGTGGACGGATGTGTCGTACCGGTGGTCCGGGCTGGGTCGGATCGCGTTGTTGCGGGGTGACTTCGGGTCGGCCGAGGAGTTCCACGAGCGGGCGCGTCGGCTCGCGGTCGAGCGGTCGGACCGGTTCGCGGAGGAGTTCGCGACGGTCGGGCTGGGGCTCGGCGCGCGACGTGCGGGGGACCTGGCGGGGGCCGAGCGGCACCTGCGCGGTGCGCTGGAGTGGAATCGTCGACTGCACGAGGACTACGGCGTGCCGTTCTACGGGGTGACGCTGTTGTTGGCCGAATTGGGCTTTGTGGCGGAACTGCGCGGGGACGCGGTCGGTGCGCGGGACCTGCACGAGGAGGGGTTGGCGGCGGCGCGGTCCTCGGGTGATCCTCGGGCGGTCGCGCTGGCGCTGGAGGGGCTGGCCGGGGCCGAGTCGATCTCGGGCCGAGCGGCGGAGGCGGCGACGCTCCTGGGCCGCGCGGAGGTGCTTCGGGCCTCCATCGGCGCGCCGTTGCCTGTCGGCGAACGCGGCGACGTGTCGCGGATCGCGGCGGCGGCCGGGAAGACACTCGGCCCTGCGGCCTATGCGCGGGCCTTCGACGAGGGCCTCAAGCGCGGGCCGGGCTGAGGGGTTCGGCGGGGCTTGGGTGTCGGTTGGGTTGGGTTGGCCTCAAGCGCCGGCCGGGCTGAGGGGTTTCGGCGGGCGTTGGGTGTCGGTCGGGTTGGATTGGCCTCAAACGCCGGCCGGGCTGAGTGTCGTTGGCTGATTTCGAGCTGGTGCCGTGGGGCGTGTTGGGTTGGCTGCAAGCGCCGGCCGGGCTGAGGGGTTTCGGCGGGCGTTGGGTGTCGGTCGGGTTGGATTGGCCTCAAACGCCGGCCGGGCTGAGTGTCGTTGGCTGATTTCGAGCTGGTGTCGTGGGGCGTGTTGGGTTGGCTTCAAGCGCGGGCCGGGTTGAGGGGTTCGGTGGGGCTTGGGTGTCGGTTGGGTTGGGTTGGCCGCAAGCGCCGGCCCGGCTGAGGGGTTTCGGCGGCTCGATCGAAGCCGACGTTGCCTGATGCCTTGCCGAGGAGACCGAACGTGGATGGTCGGGGGTTGGCCAACGGGTTCTCGGGCACCGGCCTGACTGTGGGGTTCGTGGGTGCTGGGTGGTTGGGAGGGTGGGGTTTTGGTGGGGTAGTAGCGTCCGGGGGTATGGAGATTTGGGTTAATCCTGCGTGTTCGAAGTGTCGGTCCGCGTTGTCGTTGTTGGATGAGGGGGGCGTCGAGTACACCGTGCGGCGGTATTTGGAGGAGCCGCCGAGTGTGGATGAGCTCGAGGCGGTGTTGGGGCGGTTGGGGTTGGAGCCGTGGGACATCACGCGTACCGGTGAGGCGGTTGCGGGGGAGTTGGGGATGGGGACGTGGGGGCGTACGACCGGCGATCGCGGGCGCTGGATCGCCGCGTTGGCGGAGCATCCGATTCTGATCCAGCGGCCGATCATCACCGCCGACGACGGCGCCACCGTGGTCGGGCGCACGCCGGAGGCGGTGCGCTCGCTGCTCGACTGAGGTGGTGACGCGTTCCCCCTCGGGACGGCGCGCCGCCGCGGTGGGGTGTGTTTTCCATCCTCTTTCGGGCTCCTCGCTGCGCTCGCCGCCCCGGCGAAACGCCCACGTGGAACCACTGGGCGGGCGCTTCGCCGGCACTCCGACGCACGGTGCCGGACGCCACGGAGTCCGACGGGGGATGGAAGGCACGCCGTAGGGCCGATCGCCGGTGCGGGTGGAAAAACGAGGGACATATGCCCGATTAGTGCTGATTTGGGCGTAATGCACCATAACGTAGCGTCATGATCTTCTCGGTGGCCTCGTACTTCGTGGTCGCGGCGATCGCCCCGTGGCTGATTCGACGCCTCGGGCGGAACGCCTTTCTCGTGCTCGCCGCGCTCCCGGTGGCGACCACGGGGTGGGCACTGGCCCAGGCCGCCTCGGTGTTCGACGGCGAGCCGGTGGTCGAATCGCGCCCGTGGATCCCCGAGCAGGGCGTCTCCCTCGCGTTTCGATGCGACGCGCTCGCGCTGCTGATGGTGTTCCTCGCGGCCGGCGTGGGTGTTCTGGTCCTGGTGTACTGCGCGCGCTACTTCGCCGCGGACGAGCCCGGGCTCGGCGCGTTCGCCGGAGTCCTGGTCGGCTTCGCCGGCGCGATGATCGGACTGGTCACCACCGACGACCTGATCCTGCTGTACGTGTTCTGGGAGCTGACCACGGTCTTCTCCTACCTGCTGATCGGCCATCGCAGCGAGCACCGGGGCTCGCGCCGGGCCGCGATGCAGGCACTGACCATGACCACCTTCGGCGGACTGGCGATGCTGGTCGGGCTGATCCTGCTCGGCGAGCGGGCGGATACCTACCGGCTCTCCGAGATCCTCGCCGACCCGCCCGGCGGCACCGTGGTGACCACCGCGATCGTGCTGATCCTGGTCGGCGCGCTGTCCAAGTCGGCGATCGTGCCGTTCGGTTCCTGGCTGCCCGCCGCGATGGCGGCGCCCACCCCGGTCAGCGCGTACCTGCACGCGGCCGCGATGGTCAAGGCGGGCGTGTACCTGGTCGCCCGCCTGGCCCCCGGCTTCGCCCAGGTCATGCCCTGGCGGCCGATCGTGCTGATCGCCGGCTGCGCGACGCTGCTCCTGGCCGGATGGCGGGCGCTGCGCGAGGACGACCTCAAACGAGTGCTCGCCTACGGCACCGTCAGCCAACTCGGCCTGCTGATCGTGGTCACCGGCGCGGGCAACCGGGACGCGGCGCTCGCCGGCATCGCGATGCTCGTCGCACACGCCCTGTTCAAGGCCACTCTGTTCCTGGTGGTCGGCATCATCGACCACGCCGCCGGCACCCGGGATCTGCGCCGACTGTCCGGCCTGGCCAAGGCCATACCGATCACCTGCGTGGTCGCGGTGGTGGCCGCGCTGTCCATGGCCGGGCTGCCGCCGATGGTCGGGTTCGTCGCCAAGGAGGCCGTGTACGAGGCGTTTCTGCACCGGGGCCGCACCGACTCCATCGTGCTGGGCGTGCTGGTCGCCGGCTCCGCGCTGACCGCCGCGTACAGCCTGCGCTTCGTCTGGGGCGCCTTCGCCCGCAAACCCGGCGTACCCACCACCGGCTGCGAACCGTTCGGCGGACTGCTGCTCGGCCCCGCGCTCCTGCTCGGCACCGGCTGCCTGGTGTTGGGCCCGGCGGCAGCGTCGCTGGACCACTGGATCTCGTCGTACGCCGACGAGTTCCCGGCCGAAGGGACCGACTACCACCTGGCCCTGTGGCACGGCCCGGGTACCGCGCTGTACCTGTCCTGCGCCGCGATCGGCGTGGGCATCGTGCTGTTCCTGGCCCGCGAGCCGGTGGTGCGCCTGCAACTGGCCACCGCGCGGATCGAACCCTCGCGGCTGTACGACGCGCTGGTGCGCGGTGTGGACCGAGGCGCCCTGCAACTGACCGGCACCACGCAGCGCGGCTCGATGCCGGTCTACGTCGGGGTGATCCTGCTCAGCCTGATCGCGACCACCGCCTCGATCGCGCTCGCCCACCTCCCGCTGCCCTTTCCGCATCCGCCACGCTGGTCCGACTCGGCCGCGCAGGTCGTGGTCGGCGTACTGGTCGCCGCCGCCGCGCTGATCGCCGCCGGCACCCGGGACCGGCTGCCCGCCGTACTCCTGGTCGGCGTCACCGGCTACGGCTGCGCGACGCTGTTCGTCCTCCAGGGTGCCCCCGATCTCGCGCTCACCCAAGGACTGGTCGAGACGGTCAGCGTGGTGGTGTTCCTGCTGGTGCTGCGCCGACTCCCGCGCCGGTTCGCGAACACCACCCGGCCGGGGCGCCGGGCCGTGCACATCGGCTTGGGCGTGCTCACCGGTGTGGTGCTCGGGGGCGTCGCGATCTCCGCGTTCGCCGCGCGCACCCACCCGCCGGTGTCCCAGGCGTTCGCCGCCGCTGCGAAGGAGGCGGGCGGCAAGGAGATCGTCAGCGTCCTGCTCGTGGACATCCGGGCCTGGGACACGATGGGCGAGATCGCCGTCCTCGCGGTCGCCGCGATCGGCGTGACCAGCCTGATCTTCGTGCGCCGGGCCCACGGCCTGCCGCGACCCGGCGACGGGGCACCGAACCCGCCGACGCCGCCCGGCGGGACCCACCCGCCGGGCGAGCCGGACCCGGCGGCAGAGCCGATCCCCGGGCCGGTCGTGGTCGGCACGCTCGCCCCCGAGCGGCGCACGGTGCTCTTCGAGACGGTCGCGCGGGTCGCCTTCCCGACCGTGCTGGTGTTGTCGCTCTACTTCCTGTTCAGCGGCCACTCCACACCCGGCGGCGGCTTCGCCGGCGGGATCACCGCCGGCCTCGCGCTGCTCCTGCGCTACCTCGCGGGCGGGCGTTACGAACTGGCCGAGGCCGCGCCGTTGCCCGCCGGGCGGCTGCTCGGCGCGGGCCTGGTGATCAGCGCGGGCGCCGGCCTGGTCGGCCTGATCGTGGGCGGCTCGGCGCTGCGCAGCACGGTGGTAGACGCCACGCTGCCGCTGTTCGGCGACGTGCACATCGCGACGTCGGTGTTCTTCGACATCGGCGTCTACCTGCTGGTGATCGGCCTCGTGCAGGACGTGTTGACCGCGCTCGGCGCGGAGCTGGACCGACGCATCGAACAGACCCGGGACCGGGACGCCGAACGGACGGTGATCGTATGAAGAGCCCGACGATGATCCTGGTACTGACCGCCGCCGTCCTGGTGGGCGTCGGGGTGTACCTGGTGCTGGAACGCAGCCTGACCCGGGTCCTGCTGGGCGTGGTGCTGATCGGCAACGGGGCCAACCTGATCGTGCTCGCCGGCGGTGGTCGCGCGGGCGGCGCGCCCGTGCTCGGGGTGACCTTGCCGAGCGCGATGAACGATCCGCTGCCGCAGGCGATGGTGTTGACCGCGATCGTGATCACGCTCGCGGTGACCGCGTTCGTGTTGTCGATGGTGCACCGGCACTGGGAACTCACCGGGACCGACGAGATCCAGGACGACGCCGAGGACCTGCGCGTGGGGCGGCGTGCCGAGCGGGGCAACCTGCGCACCGAACACCGGCGGCTGCGCCGCGAGTTGCGCAGGCAGACGGCGGAGCGTCGGGCAGTGGTGCGGCGGCTGGCGGTGGAGGCCCGGGCGAACTACGCCGACGAGTGTCGACGGCTGGGCGTGGACGAGCGAGGGCAGGGCGGCCGGCCCGAGGCGCAGCGGATCGTGGGCGAGCGGCGCGAGGAGCTGAAACTGCGGCTGCGCGGGATCAAGTCCGAGCACCGCATCCAGCAGGCCGAACTGCGGGCCCGTTTCCGGCGGGCGCGGCGCGAGCTCAATCGGCAGGCGCGGGCCGAACGGGCTGCCGTCGCCCGCGCGGACAGCGTGGTGGACGCGGTGCCCGACACCGAGTTCCCGCGCCGCGTCGATCCAACGGGCCGAGTCCGTGACGAGCAGGGCCGGAACAGGCCCCGCCGATGAATCATCTGGCGCCGCTGCCGGTCTTGTTGCCGCTGTTCGGCGCCGGGCTCAAGCTGGCGATCGGCGCCCGACTGCCGCGCGGCCAGCGGGTGATCAGCATCGGGGTGCTGACCGCGGTTCTCGGCGTGGCGATCGCGCTCCTGGTGGCCGCGGATCGGGACGGTCCGGTGGTGGCCAGGCTGGCCGGATGGCCCGCGCCGACCGGGATCGTGCTGGTCGCGGATCGGCTGTCCGCGCTGATGCTGGTGGTCTCCTGCGCGGTCACCCTCGGCGTCCTGGTCTACTCGATCGGCCAGGGCCGTGCGGACGAGGACGAGGCCACGCCGCTGTCGGTGTTCCACCCCACGTACCTGATCCTGGTCGCGGGGGTGGCGGACGCGTTCCTGGCGGGCGACCTGTTCAATCTGTACGTGGGCTTCGAGGTGTTGCTCGCGGCCAGCTACGTGTTGTTGACCGTGGGCGGCACCGCCGCCCGGGTGCGCGCGGGCGCCGGCTACGTGGTGGTCGGCCTGCTGTCCTCGATGGTGTTCCTCGCCGCGATCGCGATGGTCTACGCGGCGACCGGCACGGTCAACCTGGCCCAGCTCGCGGTACGGCTGCCCGAGGTGGATCCCGGCGTGCAACTGGTGCTGGAATCGATGTTGCTGATCGGATTCGGGGTCAAGGCGGCGGTGTTCCCGCTGTCCGCGTGGCTGCCCGACTCGTACCCGACCGCGCCCGCGCCGGTGACCGCGGTGTTCGCCGGACTGCTGACCAAGGTCGGTGTGTACGCGATCATCCGGGTGCAGACGTTGCTCTTCCCGGACGGACATCTGCGCGCACTGCTCCTGGTGGTGGCCGCGTCGACGATGATCGTCGGCATCCTGGGCGCGATCGTGCAGAGCGACCTGAACCGACTGTTGTCCTTCACCCTGGTCAGCCACATCGGCTACATGGTGTTCGGCATCGCGATCGCGAGCGCGGCGGCCCTGGCCGGCACGGTGTTCTACGCGATCCACCACATCACCGTGCAGACCTCGCTGTTCCTGGTCACCGGGCTGATCGAGCGGCGCGGCGGGAGTACCGACCTGGGCCGGCTCGGCGGGCTGGTGCGGCTGTCGCCGGCGCTCGCGGTGTTGTTCTTCGTACCGGCGATGAACCTGGGCGGGATCCCGCCGCTGTCCGGATTCCTGGGCAAGTGGCTGCTGTTGCAGGCGGGCGCGGAGAGCGGCACGCCGGCCTCGTACGTGCTGATCGGCGCGGCGGTGGGGACCAGCCTGTTGACGCTGTACGCGATGGCCCGGGTGTGGGGGCAGGTGTTCGGCAGTTCGCCGGACACCTCGGGTGCGACCGCGTACTCCTCCGGCGCGAGTCTGAGCGGGCGTGATGTCGCGGCCACCGGCGGGGCATTGCCGCGCGCGATGACGTACGCGACCTGCGCCCTGGTCGCGGTGGGGTTGGCCTTCACGGTGCTGGCCGGTCCGCTGGTCGCACTGGTCGATCGCACGGGTGTGGAACTGGTGGGCCGGGTCGGCTATGTCGACGCGGTGCCGCTGCCGGGCGGGTTCGAACGCGGGGCGGGCCGATGAGCGCGACCCGGATTCGGGCGGTGTCCCGGCGCGGGCGGATCTCGCCGCTGTTGGTGGTGTGGTTGACCGCCGTGTGGGTGGCGCTGTGGGGCACGCTGACCGTCGCCAACGTGCTGACCGGGATCGTGGTCGCGGTGCTGCTGTCGGGACTGCTGCCGCTGTCGTCCGGTCGGGGCAGGCTCGCGTTCCGGCCGTGGGGGCTGGCCCGGTTCGTGGCGATGTTCGTGGGTGACCTGGTGATGTCCTCGCTGCGGGTGGCGTGGCAGGCGTTGTGGCCGGGCAGGTTGCCGCGCAGTTCGGTGGTGGGGGTCGAGTCGGCCACCCGCTCGGACGTGCTGCTCACGCTCACCGTGCTCGCGCTGAACGTGATGCCCGGCAGCATCGTGATCGAGATCCGTCAGGGCCGGCCGACCACGCTGTTCATCCATGCCCTGGGCGCCGATACGCCGGCCTCGGTGGCGGCGGCCCGGCGGGCGGTGGTGCGCCTGGAGGCCCGGGTGGTCGCCGCGTTCGGTACCCGTGCGGAACGCGGCGTGTCCGCGGCAGACCCCGGAGGTGGTTCATGAACGCGTTCGTCGGCGGTGCCGTGATCGTATTGCTCGGCGG
The DNA here is from genome assembly GCF_044765325.1 of Embleya sp. NPDC127516. Classification (NCBI taxonomy): domain Bacteria; kingdom Bacillati; phylum Actinomycetota; class Actinomycetes; order Kitasatosporales; family Streptomycetaceae; genus Embleya; species Embleya sp. NPDC127516. The sequence continues at coordinate 525,450 of NZ_JBIWJT010000002.1, forward strand.
GGCCGCGGTGGCGGCCCTGATCCGGCTCGTGCGCGGGCCGTCGACCCTGGACCGGGCGGTGGCGGTGGACATGCTGCTCGCGGTGGTGTTGGCCGCGATCGCGGCGGAGGCCACCTTGAACCGACACACCACGACCGTGCCGGTGCTGCTGGCGCTGGCCCTGGTCGGCTTCCTGGGCTCGGTGTCGATCGTGCGCTTCTCGGCCCGCGAGGACGGCTGACGTGCGGGCCGGCGAATTCGCCGACGGCGCCTCGGCGGTGTGCCTGCTCGCGGGTTGCGCGCTCGCGTTCGTCGCGGGCGTGGGGCTGCTGCGCTTCCCGGACACGTTGTCCAGGATGCACACGGTGGCCAAGCCGCAGGTGCTCGGCCTGCTGCTGGTCACGCTCGGTCTGGGGCTGCGGCTGCGCAGCGGGATCGACATCGGGATGCTGGTGATGGTGGGGTTCTTCCAACTCACCACCGTTCCGGTGGCGACCCATCTGGTGGGGCACGCGGTCTATCGGCTGCCGCAGTTGCCGACCGGGGACCTGGCCGTGGACGAACTCGCGGACGGGGTCGACCCGAAGAGCTGAAGGTCGTCGGCGGGCAGGCGGGCAGGCGGGCAGGCGGGCGGGCGGGCGGGGGGCGGGCGGGGCCGCACGCGGTGGCAGGGCGTGGCGTCTTGTCAGCGGACCCGGTGGGCGCGGCTGATCCGGGACCACACGCGTCGATCGCAGACGCCCGCCGGGCGGCGGAAGGCGTCGTGGCCGATCGTGCGCAGCGGTCCGGTCTCCAGCCAACTGCGGCGCTCCGCGCCCGGATCCCAGGTCTTGGTGGGCATGCGCACATAGCGGTCGCGGGTGCTCTGGTCCCGGCTGGTGATCTTGAGCACGTCGGCGCCGCGCGGTCCCACCCGGACCACCAGGCACGGGCGGTCCTTGGCGGTGTCGCCCTCGTCGAAGGGCACCGAGGCCCACCAGATCTGACCGGGGGCCGGGCGGGACGAGCGGCCGGACGGCACCGGCGGCGGCGGGGTGCGCGGCCGGCGGGTCACGAACCACACGAGAGCGGCCGCGAGGAGGACGACCACGAGTGCCGGGACGAGGAACTTCATGATGCCTGTCTACCCGATCCGCGCCCGACTCCGGGAGGCCGAGGCCCTCGCCGGATGGTCATATTTCACTCCGATGCGCGAGGTTGGCGGGTCGCCCCGGCGGATAGTCGGGACGAGACAACCCTCGACCCAGGCCACCGGGCCTGCGGCTCGCGTACGTCACGGGTCCGCGGGGCAGTCGCATCCGAGGCCCGCGACCGGCGTGCCCGCACGCCGGTCGGTCGGGCCCGCGCCCGGCCGCTCGGGGCCACCGCACGTCCCGGGGCCGAGCCGGCTCTCGGTCGTACCCGCCGCAGAAAGGAATTCACGATGAATCCGGAACCCCGCGAGATCGACGAGCCCAAGGCTTCGGCATCGGCCGGCGCCGGGGCGATGTCCGGCGTCGACCCGATCGGCGGCTGAGTCGTGTCGGAGCGGGTGGCGGTGGTGGCGGTCGGCGGCCACGAGAGTGCGAACGGCGCGGCGCTGCCGGGGCTGTTCGGGCCCGAGGTGACGTCGGTGGCGTGCGGACGGCAACTGCACCGGGCGGTGTGCGCCTTGCTGCGGGGCGGAGCGGAGCGAGTGTGCGTGGTGCCGATCACGTTGGGCCGGGACGCGACGCTGGTCGCGGACACGGCGCGCACCCTGCTCGCGCTGCCGGCGGCGGAGCGGTCCCGGGTGCTGCTGGGCCGGCCGTTCGCCGGTACGGAGCAACTCACCGAGTGGCTGCGCGCGGCCGCCGCGCGAGTGCCGGCGCGGGCCGCACTGCTGATCGCGGCGCCGGCGGGGGAGCCGCACGAGGACGCCGAGTTGTACCGGATCGCGCGCCTGGTGTGGCAACACGGCACGCATCGGATCGTCGAGGTCGCGCTGATCGGCGGTGATCCGGACCTGGGCCGGGCGCTGGAGCGCTGCCGGGTGTTGGGCGCGGTGCGCACCGTCGCGCTGCCCGCGTCCTTCGTGCTGCCGCCCGTTCCGGGCGTGGCACCGCTGCTGTCCGGGCCGGCGGCGGCCGGGGTGCTGGCCGCTCGGGTCGGCCTGGCCGTCGAGCGCTTCCGCGTGCACGGCGACGACGGCCTCGCGGCGACCGGCGCGCACTGGCCCGTGCACGCCCATTCGGACCGGCCGGCGCTCGATCACGCCCATCCGCTCGGCCGGGCGCACGGACGCGAGTTCGTGCACGCGTCCCCCTTCCCCGTCGCCTAGGAGCGTCGATCCCATGGTCATGGCCCGACCACAGCGGTACCTCTACCGCGACGACCCGGCCGCGCCGGCCCCTGACCGGCCCGTGTTGACGGTCTCGGTGCGCAACTCCGGCGCCGGTGTGATCCGGGTCGGATCGCACTACCACTTCGCCGAGATCGACCCGGCGCTCGTGTTCGACCGCGCGGCGACTTTCGGCATACGAGCCAACATCGCGGCGGGTACGTCGATCCGGTTCGAACCGGGCGGCACGCGCGAGGTCGAACTGCGCCCGTTCGCGGGTACGGGCCGCCTGGTGGGCTGCACCGACCTGGCACACGGCCCCGCCGCCGGGCGGCCGGCCCGGCTCAAGGCGACGCTGCGGGCGATCGAACACGGCCTGCGCGAGGCGCACGCGCGGGCGCAGACTGGCGGCACCGACCCCACCGCGCCGCAGCCCGCCGAGGCGGAGCGGCCTGCGGGTTCGGTACCGGCCACCGCCAGGGCCGGCAGACCACCCAACCGGCCGGCCCCACGCAAACCGGGAGCCGGCCCCCCGGCAAAGCCCTCACCCACGACGCGATCCACCCGAAAAGGCACCCGCTGAAGCCGAATCCGGGACGAATGTCGGCCCGGGCCCGGGCTCCGCCTCGGCTCTGGCTCCGCCGTGGCTCCGGCTCCGGCTCCGGCCCGGGTTCCGGCCTCGGTTTCCGGCCTGGGCTCGGCTCGACTTCGGCTCTGCCCCCGACCTGCTCCGTCCCCGACCCGGTTCCGTCCCCCGACCCGGTTCCCTCCCCAGACTTGGCCCCGGCCCGGCTCCGGGTTTGGTTCCAGCCCCGGCCTCGGTTCCAGCCTCGGCTCGGCTCGACTTCGGCTCTGACCCCGACCAGCCCCCGACCTGCTCCGCCCCGACCCGGCTCCGTACCCAGACTTGGCCCCGGCCCGGCTCCGGGCCCGGCTCGGGCTTTGGCTCCGGCCCCGCCTCGGTTTCCGGCCTGGGCCCCGACTTCGGCTCCGACCCGCCTCCTGCCCCGCCCGTGGCTCAGCCCCGACCCCGACCCGACCTGACCCGATTCGGGCCGGGCTCCAGCCTGGGCCCGGGTTCCTGCCCCGGCCTCGCCCCGACTCGGGCCTCGGTTCGGGCCCCGCCGGTGCTTCGCCCCGACCCGGCGCCCGACGCCGCCCCACCGACCCTGTTTCGCCCTCGACCCTCTTCCGGCCCCGACCCCGACCCTGGGTGCGACCTCGGGACCGGTTTCGGGCCGAGTGGGCGCGGCTCGGGCCGGTTTGCCCGGGGCGTTCGGTCAGGTCTGGTGGGGGTAGGTCATTCCGATCCCGAGGGTTGATTGCATCGGGAGCAGGCCCGTGCCGATCGTGTCCATGACCGCGGGCAGGATCAGGTCGGCCAGGTGCGCGGCGCGGGTCGCGCCGATGGCCTGCCAGGGCTGGGCGGCGAGTTCGTCGGTGAGGGCCTCGACGGAGTCGCGGCCGGTCCGGCCCGCCTCGGTCGCGGTGCCGTCGGCGGTGAGCCAGCCCCGGGCGGCGAGGCGCTCACGGGCCGCGTCCCACTCGTCGGTGCTCCACTGTCGGCTTGCGAAGATCTCGGCCGGCGCCGCGCCCGCGGCGCTGTGTGAGACCAGCGCCTCGACGCCGTCCAGACGGTGGGTCACCAGTGCCGCGATGTGGCCGTCGCCCCGGTGCTCGCGCAGCCGGGTGATCGCCTGCCACAACACCAGGTGTGGTTCGCTCGCCCACGGCAGCGCGGCGTGCGCGGCGGCCAGTGGCCGGCCAACGTTGTCGGCCGCCTCGGCCGCTTCCCTGGTCAGTGCGGCGGCCTCGGCGATCTCGGGGGCGTGTACGCGCTCACCGAGCGCCGCCCGCAGCGTCGCGTCGGCCGCGCGCAGCCGGGCCGCGAGCACCGCGGTCGGATCGGCGATCTCCCAGGCCCGGGGGACGTACCGGGCGACCATCGCCGGGCTGAAGCTGTAGAACGTCGAGGTGACCAGTTCGGCGGAGGCGGCGCCCAGCGCCGCCGCGCGCATCGCGAAGTAGGCCGGCCAGCGTTCGTCCACCGCGTACCCGAGGGCCTCGGCCTCCTTGAACATCTCCGGTGAGTAGTAGTTCAGCGCGTGCAACGGCTCCAGGGTCTGCCACATCCGGCGGACCAGTCCGGGGTTCAGGGTTTCGTTCGTCGCGCTCATGTCGGTTCCTCTTCCTGGGACTTGTCTTGCGGATGTGCTTTCCGAGACGCGTCTTCCGGGGCGTGTCTTCCCGGGACTTCGCCGCCGGGTGCGGTCATCGGTCGGATCACCGAGCCGGACCCCGAACTTGTCGATGACAAGATTGCTCTTCTGGCCCAGACTTGTCAATGCCTAGATCCCGAGTAGCATCGATCCATGACCACCGGACGCCCTTACCACCACGGCGATCTGCGCCGCGCCGTGCTCGCCGCCGCGCTGGACGTGGTGGCCTCGGACGGGATCGGCGCGATCAGCCTGCGCGACCTGGCCCGCCGCGCGGGCGTGTCGCACGCCGCCCCCGCGCACCACTTCGGCGACAAGACCGGGCTGCTCACCGCGATCGCGGCCGAGGGCTACGGACTGCTTGCCGACGCGCTCGCCGAGGTGGTTCCCGGCGACCTGGACGCGCTGCGCGAACTGGGCGTGTGCTACGTGTTGTTCGCGCTCGCGCACCCCGCGCACTTCGAGGTGATGAACCGCCCGCACGCGATCGACGGCACCGATCCCGAACTGCTGCGCCAGCGCGCCCGGGCCGGCGCGTCGCTGCGCGGCGGGGTCGCGGGCGTGCCGGCCGAGCGCCGGGGCGATCCGGATCAGGCGGTACTCGCCGCGTGGTCGCTGGCGCACGGATACGCCGCCCTGCACCTGTCCGGGGGGATCCCCGCCGCCGCCGACCCGGGTGCCACGTTCCGGGCCATGGCCGGCATGTTGTTCGCCGGGCCCGTCGAGGGGTGACGGACACCCGCGCCGCGCGCTCCGGCGGACTCGGGCGTCCGCCTCGGCCGCCCGGAAGCGATGATTCCGGGCGCCGGTGTGCACCATGTGTGACCGAAGGACTCTTGACCGTGATGTCGGGGGCCCGGTACACCTGACAGTCGGGTCGAGCACGACCCGCTCGACCTTCTGGAGAAACGCGCCTCGTCGGGCCGGGGGCTTCCCGCGCTTCGACGGCACGTCCCGGTGGATGGTGTGGTTCGCGACCGGGCGTCCCGCGCACGTGAGCCCCGCACACGTGGTGCCGACCGAGGCCCAGCCGCGGTTCACCGCGCCACCGCGGGCATCGAGCGCGAGGGTGCGCGGTGCGACCCGGTGACGGGAGGCCGAGCATGCCGGAAGTGAGCGTGGTGGTTCCGCTGTACGGCGACCACGAGGCGCGCGCGGTGTTCGCGTCGGTCGCGGCGGCCTGGCTGGCGCAGAGCGTGCGCTGCGAGGTCGTGCTGGCGACGGCCGGGGAACCGGCGCCGGCCGTGCCGCCGGACCTGGACGCGTGCCGGCGGGTGCGAGTGGTCCGGGCCCCGGCCACGAACCTGGCCGCCGGGCTGCTGCGCAACGTGGCGGCGGAATGGGCCAGGGCACCCGTGTTGTACCTGACGGACGCCGACGTGGCCCCGCTCGGGCGGGACTTCGTGGCGCGGGCGCTGGAGTTGGCGGCCGGCGGGGCGTTGGCCCAGCCGTGGATGTACCGGCTCGTCGGCGCCGCCGAACTGCCGTCCGGGTGGGCCGCGGTGGACATGGTCCCGGTGGGCCGGGATCCGTTCTGCTTCGTACGGGAGGATCCGGACGGTGTGCTGCGCGGCTTCCCGGACGAGCGCATGGTGTGGGATCCGCCACCGCCCGGCGCGCCCGAGGATGTGCAGGCGATCCCGCGCGTGTTGCCCCCGCCGCGGGCGCGGGCGCCGTACGGGCCCCGAAGCCGGTTGTGGCGCGCGCCGTATCAGTGGGGGGCGATGCTGGTGGACCGCCGTACGTTCGACCTCGTCGGCGGCTATTGCCCGCGCTATGTGGGCTGGGGCAGCGAGGACGACGACCTGCTCGCGAAGGTCGCCGCGCGCACCCGGTTGCGGCGGGGCCGGCAACTCGACCGGTCCTGGAGCTGCCTGCACTTCGAGCACCGCACGCCCTACGACGGGAGCGAGCAACAGGCGGCCAACGAGCGGCTGTTGGCCGTGCGGACCGCAGCGGGGCCGGAGGCGATGATCGAACAGGACCTGGCCGCGCACGCGGACCCGGGCGGCGCGCCGTACGGCCATTGACCCTCGCCGGCCGGGGCGCGGGCGACCGATCGGCCCGCACGATCGGCCGGCGCGGCCTCGGCCACCGCCCGGTCGATCTACCGGCCCCGCCGGGCTCCCGGGTTCCGGTCGGGCCACCGGACCCGGTCGCGCTACCGGGGCCGGTTCAACCAGTCGTGGAACAGGCCGAGGCCCGCCGCGCACTGCGAGTGCAGCGGCGTGGGCAGCGCGTCGGGCGCGAACCACTCCAGCGCGTCGAACTTGTGCGGCTCGCCGATCGCGACCCGCTCCGGGTCGACCGCGACCGCGAACACCACCGCGACCCAGTGCGTCTCCACCGGCTCCCCGCGCAGCACGTTGCGCACCCCGATGGTCTCGATCGACAACGCCTCGGTCGCGTACTCCTCGCGTACCTCTCTGGCCACCGCGCGCTCGAAGGTCTCGCCCCACTCCAGCGCGCCCGCGCCGGTGTCCCACGTGCCCGCCTCGTCCCGGGCCGAGGCCGACCGGCGGGCCAACAACACCCTCCCGGCGCCGTCGTGGCACACGAAGACACAGGACACGGACGGGCCGGCGGGCCGGTCCGCCGCCATCAGAAGTGCTCCAGCAACTGCGGGAACGCGGTCAGCGTCAACACCCGGCTGTCGTTCGGATCCAGCTCGCTCTGCTCCAGGACCCAGGTATGCGCGTTCGGGATGAACACCGCGCCCAGACCCGCGCCCCGAGCGGGCAGAATATCGGATTTGGGGGAATTTCCGATCATCCAGGTCGTCTCCGGCACGAGCCCGTGCGTGCGGGTGAGGTCCAGGTAGGCGTCGACACCCTTCTCCGGCACGATGTGCACGCTGTTGAAGTGGTGGGCCAGCGCGGACGCGTCGATCTTGCGCTGCTGCTCCTCGGTGTCGCCCTTGGTCAGCAGCATCAGGTCGTGGCGCGCGCCGAGGGTGGTGAGCGTCTCGACGACCCCGGGGACCAGTTCCACCCGGTTCTCCACCAGCGCGACGGCGAGTTGCTCGATGTGCCGCAATTCCGCGGCGGTGGCCGGCCGCGCGTGCAGCCGCTCCAGCGCCTCGCCCAGGCTGCGCAGGAACATCTTGCTCCCGTACCCGTGCGTGATCGCGTTCGCGGCCTCGATGTCGTTGAGAATCGCGCGGATCTCGGTCCGGTCCAGGGTGGGGTGGTCCAGCCAGTCCAGCCAGTCCTCGATGACCCGCTCGAACAGGACGTTGTTCTCCCACAACGTGTCGTCGGCGTCGAAGATCAGGACCTGACGCGAGAGGCCCGTCGGTGTGCGCATGGTTCGATTCGTCTCTGTCCGCTCGGCGACACTGCGGCGATCATCCTAGAGCCGGCCCCCGGCATGATCATCGTGTTTTCCGGCCGACGCCGTGCCGCCGCCCCGCAACGCCCGGCGCCCGACCCGGGCAGCCCGACGAGGCAGCCCGGCCGGGCGCCGGCCGCTTATGCGCCACACGCCGATCGCCTGCCTGTGCGGACCGGTGAACAGCGCCGACGTCAACTGTGCCCGGTCGTTGACCCCGACCTTGCGGTGCATCCGCGTCAGGTGTTGCTCCACCGTGCTGACCGTGATGCAGAGCAGCTTGGCTATCTCACTCTTCGTGTGCCCCAGCGCACCAGGTCAGCGCGCCGGCGACACATGCCGCGGCGATCTCCCCCGGGGAGTGGCCCAGGACGGCGGCCGGCCGCACGCCGTGGTCCTGCCACAGCCGGGCGAGGGAGACTGAACCACGATGCGGCTTCTCCGGCACGCCGATGCACGGCATCCGCCCGTCGGGCTCCTCGCTGCGCTCACGCCGCGGAGCCCGACGGGGGATTGAAGACACGCCCTAGTACTGCTCCGCGAGTAGCTCGCGGGCGCGGCGCGCGGCTTCGGCGACGAGCGACTCCAGCGCACCCGCCGGGATCCCGGGCGGCGGCGTGATGCGCGCCGGCGCGACCGGGTCCGGGACCGGCGGCGGATCGGCGGGCAACGGGTCGGCCGGCCGGTACGCCTCCCGGGCGGTCACCCCGGACCCGGGCAGCCCGGGCCCGGTCGTTCCGGCCCCGGGCACCCCGGCCGCCGGGGCACGAACGCGGGTGATCGTGTCCCGCTCGCGCAACCGGTCCAGGAACACGCGTTCGCCCCGCCCGCGGATCAACAGCAGCACGAACGGGTCCGCGTCCAGCAGCCAGGCCGTCTGGTAGCTCAACGCGGCGGCGTGCGTGCAGGGCAACTCCCAGTCGGGACAGTCGCATTCCGGATCCAGATCGCCGATGCCGGGGAGCAGCACGACGTCCGCGTCCTCGGCGGCGCTCACCAGATCGCGCGGCATGTCCCGCTCCACGAGCGCGGCCAGGTGCCCGGCCTTGGCGGCCACCTGGTCGAGGAAGCGATCCCATTGCGCGTCGGTGAACCGTTCGACCCGCACCACGGTCTCGTACGGCGTGCCGTCCGCGTCGTGCACGGTCGCGGCGATCCGGCCCGGGCCGACGGTGATCGGGCCGACCCGGCCCGAGTTGGCGCAGGCCCGGCCCCTGCGCATCGGCTCCTCGGAAAGCGCCGAGTCCTCCAGGGCGTTGGTCCAGGCGCGGCCCCACCAGGTCTGCCCCTTGGCGCCGCGCGACCGGCGGGCGGTGAACGCGGGGAAGACGCGGGCGGGTTCGGCGCTCATCGGGCGCTCATCGGTCATCGGGCGCTCCTCAGCTCGACCAGGTCCGCGAGTTCGGTGTCGGAGAGTTCGGTCAGCGCCGCCTCGCCGCCGGTGAGCACCGACTCGGCCAGCGCGCGCTTGTCGCGCAACATCTCGGCGATCCGGTCCTCGATGGTGCCCTCGGCGATGAACCGGTGCACCTGGACCGGCCGGGTCTGGCCGATCCGGTACGCGCGGTCGGTGGCCTGTTCCTCGACGGCCGGGTTCCACCAGCGGTCGTAGTGCACGACATGGTCGGCGCGGGTGAGGTTGAGCCCGGTGCCGGCCGCCTTGAGCGAGAGCAGGAAGACGGGCACCTCGCCGTCCTGGAAGCGGGCGACCAGGGTGTCCCGGCGGGCGGGCGAAGTGCCGCCGTGCAGAAGCTGGTTGCCGATGCCCCGGGCGTCGAGGTGGCGGGCGAGCAGTCTGGCCATGGTGACGTACTGGGTGAAGACCAGGACCGCGCCGTCCTCGGCGAGGATGGTGTCCAGGAGTTCGTCGAGCAGTTCGAGCTTGCCGGAGCGACCGTCCAGGCGGGGTGCGCTCTCCTTGAGGTACTGCGCGGGGTGGTTGCAGATCTGCTTGAGCCCGGTGAGCAGGCCGACGATCCGCCCGCGCCGGGCCATGCCCTTGCTGTCCCGCAGCTCGGCCATCGCCTCGCGCACCGCCGCCTCGTACAGCCCGGCCTGCTCGCGGGTGAGCGACACGGGCTGATCGGTCTCGGTCTTGGCGGGCAGCTCCGGGGCGATGCCCGGATCGGACTTGCGGCGGCGGAGCAGGAACGGCGCGATCAGCCGGCCCAGTCGCTCCGCCGTGGGGCCGTCCCGATCGGCCTCCACCGGCTTGACCCAACGGCGGCGGAACGCGGCGAGGTTGCCGAGCAGGCCCGGGGTGGTCCAGTCGAGGATGGCCCACAGCTCGGACAGCCGGTTCTCCACCGGGGTGCCGGTGAGCGCGACCCTGGCCCGGGCCGGAATCGCGCGCAGCGCCTTGGCGGTGCCGGAGCTGTGGTTCTTGACGTGCTGAGCCTCGTCCGCGACCACCAGGTCCCACGGCACGGCGGCCAGGCGGGCGCGATCCAGGCGCATCGTGCCGTACGTGGTGAGCACGAAGCCGTCGCCGAGGTCGTCGAGGGTGCGGGTGGCGCCGTGGAAGCGGCGCACCGGGGTACCCGGCGCGAAGCGCTCGATCTCCCGCTCCCAGTTGCCGAGCAGCGAGGCCGGGCAGACCACGAGGGTCGGCGCGGCCTCGGCCGGGTCGCTGCACACGGTCCGGCGGTGCAGGTGCAGCGCGATCAGGGTGACGGTCTTGCCCAGGCCCATGTCGTCGGCCAGGCAGCCGCCCAGGCCCAGCGAGGTCATGCGATCCAGCCAGCGCAGGCCGCGCAGTTGGTAGTCGCGCAGGGTCGCGGCAAGCGCCTCGGGCGCGGCGATCGGCTCGCCGCCGGCGTCCGGATCGGCGATCCGCGCGCGCAGGTCGTCCAGCCACGTCGAGGTGCCCACCTCGATCCGCTTGCCGGCCACCTCGGTGCCGCCGGTCAGGGCCGCGTTCAGCGCCTCGATCGGGGTGAGCGGTTTGATCGAGCGGTTGCGGGCCTTGGCGGCCAGGGCGGGGTCGACCAGCACCCACTGATCGCGCAGACGGACCACGGGTCGGTGCGATTCGGCCAGCGCGTCCATCTCGGCTGCGGTCAACGGGTGCTCACCGAGCGCGAGTTGCCAGTCGAAGCCGAGCGGGGTGTCGCCGCCGAGGAAGGCGCGCAGATCACCGGGCGCCCGGTCGCGGGCGCCGACCACGGCCTTGGCGGTGAGGTCGCGGACGAGATCGCGCGGCCAGTGCACCTCGACACCGGCGGCGGCCAGCCGGGCGGTCGCGGCGCCGAGCAGCGCGCCGAGGTCGTCGTCGCCGACCACCACGCGGTCCGGCACGCCGGCGTTCAGCAGTGGTTCCAGGGCGGGCCACACCCGGGCGGCCCGGCGCAGCGCGAGCAGTACGTCCAGCCGGGCGCGTTCGCCGAAGCGCGGGTCGGTGCCGGTCCACAGGGTGTCCGCGTCGATCACCGCGGTCGGGTCGGCGAGCGAGTGCACCTGGACCACGGCCCGGAACGGCGCGTGTTCGACGTCGTACGTCTCCAGCCGCAGCGAGATCCGCACGCCGGTGTCGATCCCGGCGGCGACCCGGTCCGACCACGGGCGCAACTCGGGCAACCGGCGCGGAGCGGCGGCGGCGAACGCGGAGGCGTCGTCGGCGGACGCGGTGGAGTCGCCGACACGCGACGTCGCGGCGGTGCGCGGCATGGTGTCGGCGACCGCGTCCAGGAAGGCGCGGACCAGCGGCGCGGCCTCCGGGAGCAGCACGCCGCCCGGCGTCGGGATCGCCCGCGCCTCGCCGGGCATCGCGTCGGCGAGCGCTCGCACCCGCTCCACGTCGGCGGCGTCCAGCGGCCCGGCCCGCCACGCGTCGTGGTCGCCGGGGGAGAGGCCGGGCAACATCCGGCCGCGCGCGACCAGTTGCAGCGCGAGCACGGTGGCCGCGCCCCAGAACGCGGCGGCCGGGTGGGCGTCCGGGGCCCGGCGGGCCCGGGAGAGCAGCCGGACCGCGTCGGTGACCGGCACGCGCACGGCGGGATGGGTGTGCTCGATGCCGTCGGCGTCGAGCACGGTGACGGTGTCGGTGCCGGTCGGGTGCGGCCAGAAGGCGACGGTGCCGGCGCGGGGCGGATCGGCCGGCGCGAAGGTGGCGGCGCGTCGGATCAGGTCGGGCGGGGCGTGGGTGACGCGGGTGGCGATGTTCGTTACTCCTGTGTCGCGGGGGGTTCGGTGTGCCGGGCGGATTCCCCGGCCTCGGCGGGCTCGGCGTGCCGGGCGGGTTCGGGGGACTCCGCAGGCCGGGCGGGGTCCGCGGACTTCGCGGGCTCGCGGGAGCGGATCAGCGTCTCGATGCCGTCCAGGACCAGGCGCAGGCCGAACTCGAAGCTCGCCTCGGGCGGCTCCTCGTAGGTGCCGGCGGCCCAGACCCGGGTGAGGGTGGGGAAACGGGCGGGCTGGATCAGGCGTTCCAGGTAGGGCGTGCTCTCCGTCCACCAGTCCTCGTAGCCCACGCCGCTGTTCGCCGCGTCCCGGTTGACGTCGACGGCGACCTGGGTGACCCCGCGGACGTACGCGTCCACGAGTCCGACCACGTGTGCCATCTCGGCCTCGGTCAGCCCGAGGTCGGCGACGGTGCGCAGCGCCACCTCGGCCCGGGCGGTGATCCTGGGGCCCATCAACAGCAGTCCGGGACCCCACAGTTGCACCACCCACGGGTGCCGTTGGGCGAGCGCGTGGTCGGCGCGCGCCTGCCGCTCCAGCGCCGTGCGCCAGCCGAGCCCGATGGGGTCGGGCAGCTCGCTCTCGCCGAGCACGGTGTCGAACATGACGTGCAGCAGCTCGGCCTTGCCCGGCACGTAGGTGTACAGCGACATGGTGCCGACCCCCAGGCGCTCGGCGACCGCGCGCATGGACAGCGCGCCGAGCCCGTCGGTGTCGGCGATCGCGATGGCCGCGAGCACGATGCGGTCCACGGTCAGTCCCTGTTTGGGACCCCTGGTCGGCCCCTCGCCGGTGCGCCACAACAACGCGAGCGTCCGCGCGGGATCGGCGCGCCCACTCTTTTCTCGTGCCACGTGCGTGCCTCTCTCGGGAAACTCCGTATGGCGTACGGTACGTCATCCGGAATTGATCGACAAGTGCCGTGGATTCGATCGGGAGCACGCTTGCGCGACAACTCCGTATGTCGTACGGTACTGCGTACGGAGCAACTTCGTACGTTGTACAGAGTTGGCTTTCGAGGGCATGACCCGAGAGCGCGACAAGCCGAACAAGAAGGGGTGTACATGCCACTGGCGATCTCCGCCGAGGGTGTGACCAAGACCTACGGCGCCGAGCGGGCGTTGGACGGGTTCGATCTGGAGGTGCCGGTCGGAACGGTGCACGGGCTGCTCGGACCCAACGGGGCGGGCAAGACCACGGCGGTGCGGATCCTGACCACACTGCTGGCGTCGGACGGCGGGCGGGCCGAGGTGGCCGGGCTCGACGTGACGCGGGACGCGGCGAGGGTACGGGCCCGGATCGGGCTGCTCGGGCAGCACGTCGCACTGGACGAGATGCTCGGCGGGCGGCAGAACCTGGAGATGTTCGGCCGGCTGCACCACCTGGGTGCCCGCAAGGCCCGGATCCGGGCCGGCGAGCTGCTGGAGCGGTTCGCGCTGACCGACGTCGCCACGCGGGCGGTGACCACGTACTCGGGCGGCATGCGGCGCCGGCTGGACCTGGCCGCGTCGCTGATCCTGGCGCCCGACGTGCTGTTCCTGGACGAGCCGACCACCGGGCTCGACCCGCGCGGGCGCACCGAGGTGTGGGACGCGGTGCGCGAACTGGTGGCGGGCGGCACCAGCGTGCTGCTGACCACGCAGTACCTGGAGGAGGCGGACATGCTCGCGGACGCGATCTCGGTGGTCGACCACGGCCGGGTGATCGCCCGGGGCACACCCACCGAGCTCAAGTCCCGGCTCGGCGGCGACCGGATCGACGTGGTGGTCCGCGACCCGCTCGACCTGGGCGCGGCGGCCGCGATCCTGACCGACGTGGGCGCCGGCAATCCGGAGATCCACCACGACCAGCGGCGGGTGGGCATCGCGGTCTCCGACCGGGTGGCCGCGCTGACCGGCACGGTGCGGGCGCTGCACGACGCGGGCATCGAGGCCGAGGACATCGCGCTGCGCCGACCCACGCTGGACGAGGTCTTCCTGACCATCACCGGAGTGCGTCGGGACGAGAAACCGGACGACCGCGCGGGCGGACCGCCTCGCGCGGCGGGCAAACCCGGCACGGGCGACAAGGCGGAGGTGGCCGGATGAGTACCGCACTGCGCTGGGCCGTGCTGGACACCTGGACGCTGACCCGGCGCGCGTTCGCGCACTGGGCCCGCCAACCCGCGCCGGTACTGGTCGGGTTGCTGTTCCCGGTGCTGATGGTGCTGATGTTCGGCTACCTGTTCGGCGGCGGAATGGACGTGCCGGGTGGCGGCGACTACCGCGAGTTCCTGATGCCGGGGATGTTCGCGATGACGATGGTCTTCGGCATCGAGTCCACCTTCACGGCGGTCGCCGGCGACGCCTCGCGCGGGGTGACCGACCGATTCCGGTCGATGCCGATGTCCCGCTCGGCGGTGGTCGGCGGTCGGGTGCTCGCCGACATGCTGCACGCCGCCGTCGGACTGCTCGTGCTGATCGGCTGCGGGCTCGCGGTGGGCTGGCGCTGGCACGAGGGACCGGGACGGGCGGCGCTCGCCGTCGCGCTGCTGCTGGCGCTGCGGCTGGCGGTGTTGTGGATGGGCATCTACCTGGCGCTGCGCGCGAAGGGGCCGGAGTCGGTCGCGGCCCTGCAGATCCTGGTCTGGCCGCTGGGCTTCTTGTCCAACGTGTTCGTGGCGCCGCAGACGATGCCCGGCTGGCTGGGCACGATCGCCGAGTGGAATCCGCTGTCCGCGAGCGCGGGCGCCGGCCGCGAGTTGTTCGGGAACCCCGGCTGGGCCGGCGGCTCCTGGATCGCCGACCACGCGGTCCTGATGGCCTTCGTCTGGCCGCTGGTGCTCATCGCGATCTTCGCGCCGTTGTCGGTACGGCGCTATCGCGGACTCGGGCGGTAGGGCTGCCCCGTCCCGGCACCGGGTCGGCGTCCGGCCGCTCGCGAACCCGCGAGCGGCCGGACGCGCCATCCACGGACCGCGATCAGGCGGGCCCCTCGCCACGCTCGACCAGATCCCAGGCGTGGGCGAACAGTTCGGGCAGGGTCAGGCGCCAGACCTGGTCCTCCCACACCCGTTTGCCGATCAAGTGCACACCCAGCAGATTCGCCTTCCACACCTCGATCGGCCACAGCGGCTTGCGGGCCTCGGCCCAGTCGCCCGGCAGGAAGACCCCACGACCGGCGCGCGCCCGCTTGTCCGCGACCACCACGCCGGCCGTCACCAACGCCGCCGCGGCCTGCCGGTGGCGGGCGGCGTTCCAGCCGTTCCACAGCCGGACCCGTCGATCGCTCGGGCGCGCGATCGCGAGCAGTTGCAGGTACAGCGCGGCGGCGTCGGCGTCCACGCCGAGTGCCTTCTCGACCCGTGCGACCGTCTCCGGCGCGCTCAGCGCCGGATTGCCCTCGTACCCGCCGACCGGCAGCGCGTCGCCGGCCACCCGATCCACCACCCGCGCGCACCAGTCCCCGCGCAGCATGTCGACGGCGTCGCGCACCGGTGCGCCACCGGAGGCGACCCGCCGCAGCAGGTTCGAACGCTCGTCGTCACCGTAGAGCGCGGGCCGGAAGTACAGCCGTACGAACGGATCGGGGGCGCGTTCGGTGGGTGTGGCGAGGGTGGCGATGGTCAGGCCGTCGTCGAAGTTCGCCGACGTCAGCGGGAGCGGTCCGGCATGCGGGCGATCGCCGAACAGCGCCCGCAGGCGGTCGGCGCCCTCGTTGGAGCGCGCGGTGTAGCCGGCGTTCAGCAGCAGTCCCGGATGATCGAGCCGGGCGCGCACGGCGGCCACCACGGCGGGCAGCCCGGCGCGGACCGGATCCCCGGCGGGCAACTCGGCGTAGACGGTCGGCAGCGCGACATCGAGCGCCATCAAAAACTCCGCGAACCAGCGCTCGCCCTGCCCTTCGCTGGTGCTGTACGTCCCATGGGTGCCCTCCACCAACCACGAGTCGTGGTTCCGGCTGGTCAGCGGGTGTGTCTCGGGGGCCAGGAAGGCGGCGCACACGTGCGCGGCCGGGGTGTGCAGGGTGACGCGACCGAGCTCGGCGAGCACGGCGAGGGTCTCCTCCGGCACCGGCCGCGCCCGCCCGAACCGCTCCCGCCACGCGGCGGCGATCCCGGCCGCGAGCGCACCCGGGACGGCGTCCTCCCACAGATCGGCCGGATCCTCGGGCAACACGCGCGCGAACAGCTCCAGCCGCTCGAGTTCGGTCAGCCGGCCCAACTCGTCGTAACCGGCGTCGGCTTCGGCCGTGCTCAGCCCGAGCAGGCGGCGCTGGTCGGGATTCAGCGGCGGCAGCGTGCGGATCCCGCCGGCATCGCCGGTCAGCAGCAGCACCGCCGCCGCCCGGGACACGCCCGTCTCCTCGGCGAGCAGTCGCGCCGCCGCCGGATCCCAGGCGATCGGCCCGCGTTCGCGCACCAGCGCGACCAGGCGGCGCAGTTGCCGCGCGTCGCCCCAGCCGTGGGCGACCTCGACCCAGTCGGTCGGCTCGCCGAACACGGGCGGATCGGCGTCCCCGGCCCGCACCTGGAGCACGCCGCAACGGCCGTCACGCGGCCACGTCGTGGCGATCGTGGCCCCTCGCTCGTCGCGCACGGCCTTGGCGTCGGCGCGCGCGGAACCCACGCGTATCCGGGTCGTCGGGTCGGCCAGCGGCGTGCCCGCCCAGTTCTCCAGGAACCCCAGCAGGGCCTCGCGCTGCTGCGCCGAGGTGGTCGGGGCCGCGGCGCGCAGCGCGATCGCGCCGATCCGGCCGATCAGCGGCGGCCAGGACCCGTCGCCGATGATCCCCGGGCCGTCCTCCTCGGCCGGCGGATCCCACGTGCCGGCGAGATAGCCGCCGACCCGCTCGACGCCCGCCAACACATTCCAACTCCACATCCCCAGACCGGTGACCAGCCCCGACAATGCCGGGGAGAGCCACTGATCACGAGGATCAACCGTCGTAGGTGCCATGCCGACATCCCTATCGCGTCGCGCCGACGCGGCCGGCGGCGCCCCACTCCCACGCGTTGCCACGGCTCACGACACCGGCGAGACCGGCGACGCCGACGACGACGCTCACAACACCAGCCACAACGCGGTCGTCGACGCGACCAGCCCCAGCGGCACGGTCAGCAGCCCCAGCCGAGTGAAGGCCGCCAGGTCGGCGTCCGTGTCGTGCTCGCGCAACACCCGCCGCCACAACAGCGTCGCCAGCGACCCGACGTAGGTCAGGTTCGGGCCGAGGTTCACCCCGATCAGCACGGCGAGCACCGGCCCCGGACCCGCGCCGGTGCTCGCGGTGAGCGGCAACAGTGCGAGTACGGCCGGCAGGTTGTTGATCAGGTTCGCCAGACCGGCCGCGACGGCGGCGATCGCGAGCAGGGCCGGCCACGAGGACCCGGCCGGCAACACGTGGGCGAGCGCGTCGCCGAGCCCGTTGTCGACCACGGCGGTGACCACGACCCCCAGCGCGAGCACGAACAGGCAGAACAGCGGATCGGCCGCGCCGAGCAGGCCGCGCACCGTGGTGTGCCGGCGGCGCAGCGCGCGCACGCCGAGCACCAGCACACCGCCGAGCGCGGCCCACACCGGTTCGAGTCCGGCGAGCGAGGTGACCGCGAACCCGGCCAGCGTGCAGGCCAGGACGACCAGCACGAAGATCGGCACCCCGGTGGTCGGCGTCGCCGTCGGCGGGGTGAGCGGCGCGGCCAGGTCGGTGCGGAAGAAGCGGCGGAACACCACGTACTCGACCACGATCGCCACCAGCCACGGCAGCGCCATCAGCAGCGCGAAGCGCCCGAAGGACAGGCCGCTGACGGTGAACGCGAGCAGGTTGGTCAGATTCGACACCGGCAGCAACAGCGAGGCGGAGTTGGCCAGATGCGCACACGCGTACGCGTGCGGGCGGGCGCGGGCACCGACCCGCGCCGCCGTGGCGAACACCACCGGCGTCAGCAGTACGACGGTCGCGTCCAGGCTCAGCACGGCGGTCACCACGGCGGCGACCACGAACACCCCGGACAACAGCCGACCCGGCCGGCGCCGACACAACCGGGCCACCGCGTTCCCGGCCGCGACGAACAGGCCCTCGTCCGCGCACAGCTTGGCCAGCACCAGCACGGCGGCCAGGAACGCGACCACCGGCGACAACGTGCGCACCTGCTCCCGGGCCGCGTCGAAGGACACCGCCCCGGCGGCCACCACCAGGACCGCCGCCGGCACCGCGGCGACCGCCTCGGGCCATCCGCGCGGCCGGGCCACGGCGAACGCGAGCACCGCGGCCAGCAGCATGACGGACAACGTCTCGGCGGCGGCGGTACCCACGGTCATCTCCCCGGCGAAGGTCGGACGGTGCCGATCGACCGACCGGGTCGACGAGCGGCCCACCACCCTGCCGGCCGCCCTTTTCCGGCTCGACGGCGGGCCCGGGGTCGGGTATCCCGGGCCCGGAGTCGGGTTCCTCCGGCTCGGGGCCGCGCCGCCCGGCCCGCAGCCGGGTTCGTCCGAAGTGTCAGCTCGCCCGGGCCCGCTCCGCCGTCGCCAACGCGGCTCGCAGGAATTCCGCGGTCGCCGAGTCCTCGGCCTTGACCAATTCCGCCGGCGTGCCCTCGAACACCACCGTGCCGCCGTGCTTGCCGCCGCCCGGACCAAGGTCGAGGACGTGGTCGGCGCGCTTGACCACGTCCAGGTTGTGCTCGACCACCACGACGGTGTTGCCCGCGTCCACGAGCCGGTCCAGCAGTCGGATCAGTGTCTCCACATCGGACATGTGCAGGCCCGTGGTCGGCTCGTCGAGGATGTACACGCTGCCGGCCTTGTGCAGTTCGCTCGCCAGCTTGAGCCGCTGCAACTCGCCGCCGGACAGCGAACTCAGCGGTTGCCCCAGGGTCAGGTAGCCCAGCCCGACCGAGACCAGCGACCGCACCCGAGTGCGCAGCGCCTTCTCGGTGAAGTAGTCCACCGCCTCCTCGGCGGTCAGCGCCAACACCTCCACGATCGACTTGCCGCGCAGCCGGTACGCCAGGACCTCGTCGCGGAACCGCCGCCCCTCGCACGCCTCGCAGCGCGTGGTGACCGGGTCCATGAACGCCATGTCGGTCCGGATCACGCCGCGCCCCTGGCACTCGGGACACGCACCGAGCGAGTTGAACGTGAACATCCCCGGGTCCACGTCGTTGGCCTTCGCGAACAGCTTGCGCACGGTGTCCAGCACGCCGACGTAGGTCGCCGGCGTCGAGCGTGAGGAGATGCCCACGCCCGACTGGTCGACCACCACCGCCTGCGGGTGCGCGGCGACCAGCACGTCCGAGATCAGCGTGCTCTTGCCCGAGCCCGCGACGCCGGTGACCACGGTGAGCACGCCGGTGGGGATGTCCACGTCCACGTTCCGCAGGTTGTGCAGGTTCGCGCCGCGAATCTCCAGCGCGCCGGTGGGCCGGCGAAAGCTCGGCTTGAGCGGGCTGAGCCGGCGCAGCGCGCGCCCGGTCGGCGAGTTCGCGGCGCACAGTTCGGCGAAGCTGCCCTCGAACGTGACGGTGCCGCCGTGGATGCCCGCTCCCGGGCCGACGTCGACGACGTGGTCCGCGATCGCGATCACGTCCGGGTCGTGTTCGACCACCAGCACGGTGTTGCCCTTGTCCCGCAGCCGGGTGAGCAGGTCGTTGAGTCGGACCACGTCGCGCGGATGCAGTCCCACACTCGGTTCGTCGAAGATGTACGTCATCCCGGTCAGGCTCGAACCGAGGTAGCGCACCATCTTCAGCCGCTGCCCCTCGCCGCCGGACACCGTCGAGGTGGGCCGGTCCAGGTGCAGGTAGCCGAGCCCGATCGCGACGATCCGCTCCAACGCGACCGCCGCCGGTCGCGCGACCCGCCGCGCGACCGGATCGGCCAGTCCGGTGAGCACCTCGACCAGGTCGGCGATCTCCATCGCCGCGTAGTCCGACAACGAGCGGCCCTCGATCAGCGATGTGCGCGCCGCCTCGTTGAGCCGGGCCCCCGCGCAGTCCGGACACGCTCCGTCGGTGACGAACCGGGCGATCGTCTCGCGGCTCTTCTCCGCCAGCGCCGAGGTGTCCCGCTTGAGGTAGAGCCGGTTGAACCGGTCGACCAACCCCTCGTAGTCGATGTGGTGCCGGCCGTTGTTGTTGACGATCTCCACCTTGGCGCCGGTGCCGTACAGGAACAGCCGCCACTGCTCGTCGGTGAACTCGCGGATCGGGACGTCGGTGGGGTAGAGGTCGTGGTTCGCGTACAGCTGCCACTGCCAGCCGCCGACCGCGAACCCCGGGTGCCGGATCGCGCCGTCGCCGATCGTGCGGCTCGGGTCGATCAGCGCGTCCAGGTTCAGCCGGACGGTGTGCCCGAGGCCCTCGCAGGTCGGACACATGCCGTTCGGGTCGTTGAACGAGTAGTGGTTGGAGGGTCCGGCCGACGGGGTGCCGTGCCGCGAGAACAACACGCGCAGCAGCGGGTGGATGTCGGTCATCGTGCCCACCGTGGACCGCGAGTTGCCGCCGATCGGGCGCTGGTCGACGATGATTGCCGTCGACAGGTGCTCGATCGAGTCCGCCTCGGGGCGCTCGTGCTTGGGCAGCCGGTTGCGGATGAACGCCGTGAACGTCTCGGCGAGTTGCCGCTGCGACTCGACCGCGATGGTGTCGAACACGATCGACGACTTGCCCGATCCGGAGACTCCGGTGAACACCACGATCCGGTTCTTGGGGATGCGCAGCGACACCCCCTTGAGGTTGTGCTCCCGGGCGCCGGTGATCACGATGCTGTCGTAGTTCATGGCACCAACGTACGAAGGGGTCCCTGACACGTGTTGTCAAGGATTTCGGAGCGATTCGGCACCGGTCGCGGAACCGTCCGCTGTCGCGCGGACCGATGCGGCGGCGCACAAACGGGTTGCGCGGGACGGTGTCCATCCAGCACCATCGCCGCCATGACGAACCCGAACCGAGAGGGCGGCGACCGCCCCCGCGCGTGAACGCCCCGACGTCGGCGCCCGAGCCGATCGACCCGACCGAGACGACCGCGGCGCCTTTGAGCCCGACGGTGCACGATCCGCTCTTCGCCGGCTACGGCGACGCGACGTACCAGGCGATTCTGGCCGATCGCGACGGCCCGACGGCCCGCGAGATGTTCGCGCGAAGCGCCGATCCGGATCCGGCCGTCCGGCGGCGCGTGATGACACTGTTGACCACCGTGAGCCATGCGGTCCAGCGATGGCCGGCCGCCGCCGACATCGCCGCGAACCTGCTGATCGACCCCGACGAACGGGTACGCCGCGCGGCGGCCTGGCTGCTCGCGCAGGCCGATCTCGACCGGGCACTGCACATGGCCCACGAACCACCCGCCGACCCGGTGGCCGGCCTGGCACTCGTCGAGGCCGCGCTCGGCCGTTGGGCCCCCGGCACCGAGGCCGCGCGACTGGATCTGGCCGGGCACCTGCGCGAACACCCGGATCCGGCCGTGCGGTTGCGGGCGGGCTTCGCGGCGCTCGCGCTGTGCGCGCCGGAGCGGCGGGGGAACTGGGAGCGGGTGATCCGGGGCGCACTGGGCTCGGCCGAGCGCCTGTCCGGTCCGGGTTCGCCGGTCACGTGGAGCGCGGCCGAGCTGTTGGCCTCCGCGTTCGAGCGCGGCGGACGTGCCGAGATCGACTGGTACCTGTGGGCCGACCTGCTGATGCGTTCCCCGGACCCGGCGACGGTGCGGGTGGGGATCGGGTTCGGCCGCGAGGCGATCGGGAAGTGGCGGGCCGGCCCGGTCCGTTTGTTGCCGGCCCTCGGCCACGCGCTCGACCACGAGGACCCGGACGTACGGGCGGCCGCGCTGCACACGATCGGCGGCTCCACACAGGCCACCCGGGGCGCCGCCGACCGCCTGGCGCGACTGACGGCCGACCCGATCGCGGGCTGGCCGGCCGTCGTGGCCCTCGCGCGCGAGGGTGATCGCCGGGCACTCCCGGCGGTTCGCGCGGCACTGTTCACGGCGGCGACGGACGCGACGCACCCGGGGTTGACGCGGGCCGCGGCCGGCTTCGCCGACGACCCGTCGGCGCTCCTGCCGGCCGCCGGACTCGACCGACTGGCCAGGCACGACGCCGCCTCCTGTGTACGTTCGCTTCGCGAGCGGGGGTGCCTGCTGCCGGCGGCCGTGGCCGCGCTGAACCCCGACGCGCCGGCCGACGCGGCGGTGGTGCCCGCGTTGATCGCGACGCTGTCCGACGTGGCGAGCGTCGAGGCGCACACGTGGCCGCGCGCGCGGATCGCGCAGGTGCTGGGCGAGTTCGGCCCGGCCGCGGGCGAGGCCGTACCGCTGCTCGCGCGCCTGGTCGCCGAGGCGCCCGAGACGCTCGCACAACACGCCGCCCTCGCGCTGATCCGGATCACCGGCGATCGCCGGCTCGCGGAGGCCCGCCTCGACGCGCTCGAATCGGTGATCCGACGACCGCGCCAGGCCGTGGTGCTCTTGGAGTGGCTGGTCGACAACGGCGGCCTGAGCCCGCGCCATTCGGCCGCGCTGTGGTCGATGGCGGCGGACCCCGACCGGACCTACGCCCGCGTCCTGGAACCGCTGTGGCGGCATGCCGGCGCCGCCGCGCTGCCGGTCCTGCTCGCGTCGCTGCCGCGATTCCTGGACGCCGACGTGTACGCCTCGTCCGTGTACCGCCTGCTGGACGAGATGGGCGCGGCGGCGGCCCCGCTGCTGCCCGCCCTGGACACGATCGTCGACTCGTCCGAGCGCCCGCCGCTCCTCGACGACGACCGGGACCGGATACGCCTGGACGAGGCGCTCGTCGAGCGCGCCCGCGCCGCGCGGGCCCGGATCGCCGCAGCTATTGCAAGTGGTGTGCAAGTACTCGGTAACGGCAACTAAGCTCGTGCCATGAGTGCCTCACCCATCGTCCTCGGCATCGAATCGTCCTGCGACGAGACCGGAGTCGGCCTGGTCCGGGACGGCCGGCTGCTCGGCCACGCGGTGGCCACCAGCATGGCCGAACACGCCCGATTCGGCGGCGTCGTACCGGAGATCGCGGCCCGCGCGCACGTGCACGCGGTCACCCCGACGGTGCGCGCCGCGCTGGACGCGGCCGGGCTGCGCCGGCGCGACATCGGCGCGGTCGCGGTGACCACCGGCCCCGGTCTGGCCACCGCGCTCCAGGTCGGCGTGGCCGCCGCGAAGGGCTTCGCACTCGCGCTGGACGTGCCCCTGTACGGCGTGCACCACCTGGCCGGACACGTCGCCGCCGACACCCTCGAACACGGCGCGCTGCCCGACCCGTGTGTCGTGCTGATCGTCTCCGGCGGCCACACCTCGCTGCTGCTCGTGCGCGACCTCGCCCGCGACCCGATCACCCACCTCGGCGACACGCTCGACGACGCGGCGGGGGAGTGCTTCGACAAGGTGGCCCGGGTGTTCGGCCTGCCCTACCCGGGCGGGCCGGCGATCGATGCCGCCGCGCGCGACGGCGACCCGCGCGCCGTCGCCTTCCCGCGCGGGCTCACCGGACCGCGTGACGACCCGTACGCGTTCTCCTTCTCCGGCCTCAAGTCCGCCGCCGCCCGCTGGGCCGAGCGCTCGCGCGCCGCGGGCGCCGAGTTGCCGGTCGCCGACGGCGCCGCCGCGCTCCAGGAGGCGGTGGCCGACGTGCTGACCCGAAAGGCCGTCGCGGCCTGTGTCGCGCACGACGTGCGCACCCTCGTCGTGGTCGGCGGCGTCGCGGCCAACTCCCGGGTGCGCTCGCTCGCGGCCGAGCGCTGCGCCGCCGCGGGCATCACGCTGCGGGTGCCGCCGCCGCGCCTGTGCACCGACAACGGCGCGATGATCGCCGCCGTCGGCGACCTGCTGATCCGCGCCGGCGTCGCGCCGGCCCCGCTCGACGTGTCGATCGACCCGTCCGCACCCCTGGAGTACGCGTGCCTGCACCCCGTGGCGACACCCGCGCGAGCGGCCGGATGACCCCGGAGATCCGCCGATTCACCGCCGCCGAGCTCACCCGGTACGCGGAGGGCATCCGCGCCGTCTACGCCGAGGCCTTCGCCGAACCGCCGTGGGACGAGGGGCCGGAGCAGGCCGACGAGTACCTGCGGCGGCTGGCGGCGGACGCCGGCCGGCCCGGCTTCGTCGGCGTCGTCGCGGTGGCCGAATCCACCGGCGCCGTGCTCGGGTTCTGTACCGCGTGGACCACCACGACACCGATGCCCACCGGCCGCTCGTACGACCGGGTCGCCGAGACGCTGGGTCCGGAGCGGACCCGGGCGTGGCTCTGCGGCGCGCTGGAGGTGGACGAACTCGCGGTCTCCGGCGCGGCCCGGGGCACCGGAGCCGCCGCCGCGCTGCTGGAAGCGGTGACCGCCGACGCCGTCGACGGCCGCTCCTGGTTGCTCACCTCCACGCAGGCGGAACCGGCCCTGCGCTTCTACGCGCGCCAGGGTTGGCGGCGGATCGCCTCGGCCGAGTGGCCGGGCACGGTGGTGCTGCTGCACCCCCGGCACCCGGCGCACGATGCGGCGGTGCCGCAGGGTCAGGGCGCGGAGCGCAGCAACCAGTCGTTGTTCGCGTCGCGGCCGAACTCGGGGTCGTTGGGCGGATCGGCCGGGAGTTCCTCGACCTGATCGGCCGGTGCCACCCGCTCGGGCAGCTTGCCCCAGCGCTCGGCGCGAGCCGCCTCGGCGGTGCGATCGGCGGCCTTGTCGGGAGTCTCCTCCACCGACGGATGTCCACGCTGCTCTTCGTTGCCCATGAGCCCCTGCCCGGTTCGGACGTGCACGCTGACACCCCAACGGTACCGCCACCCGACCCGGGGATACTGGGGACGTGTATGTCGAACGTCGTTCCCGGCTGGCACCGCTGATCGTGTGGACCCGCACGGTCGAGACGGCCGGATCCGGTCGCGTGCTGCCGGACGGGTGCATGGACCTGATCTGGTCCGGCGACGAGTTGATCGTGGCCGGACCCGACACCGCCGCGCACCTGGTCCAGGACAGCCCGGGCGCGCGCCACGCGGCGGTGCGCTGCGCCCCCGGGTTCGGGCCCGCGCTGTTCGGGACGCCCGCCGACGCGCTGCGCGACCGGCGGGTCCCGCTGGCCGATGTGTGGGGCGAGCGCGACGCACGGGAGTTGGCCGAGCGAATCTCCGTCGCCGCCGACCCGGCCGCCGTCCTGGAACACGTGGCCGCCGAGCGGCTGCGCGAGCACGACGCCGACACGGCACGGTTCGCAGGCACCGTGGTCGGCGAACTGCGGGCCGGCGCGGACGTCGCCACGGTCGCGGCCGGGGTCAACCTGAGCGAGCGTCAACTGCACCGCCGCTCGCTCGCCGCGTTCGGCTACGGGCCCAAGACGCTGGCCCGGGTGCTGCGCCTGGACCGCGCGCTGGACCTGGCCCGACGGGGCGTCCCGGCCGCCAGGGTCGCGGCCGTCACCGGCTACGCCGACCAGGCCCACTTCGCGCGGGACGTCAAGGCGCTGGCCGGCGTCCCGCTGCGCACCCTGCTGGGTTGAACCCGGCGGTCGCCCCGCTGCCCAGGCCGGCTACTGTGCGGCGTCCGGCAGGGCGGCCATCAGGTCGACGCCGTTTCCGTCCGGGTCGTGCACGACCGCGTACCGCTGGCCCCAGAACGCGTCCCACGGCGGCAGGTGGCCGGTGTGTCCGGCCGCGACCAGTTCGCCGTACAGCTTGTCCACCGCGGCCGGATCGGCGCACATGAAGGCCAGCGCGGCCCGATGACCGCCGGTCGGCGCGGTCCACTCGGGGTCGAACGAGCGGACCGTTCCGACCGTGTCCAGGACCAGCAACGGCCCGCCGGGCAAGGTCACCTCGACGTGCGGCAGCGCGTCGTCCCCGGCGGGGATGTCCAGGCCGAGCGCGCGGTAGAACGCGAGCGACGCGGGCATGTCGGCGACCACGAGGCCGATGAAGTGGAAACGCAACGCGGGAGAAGTCATGCCCTCACGCTAGCCGGCGCCGGCGGCCGGGATCTTGAACGAATCGGACGTGTTCGCGCGACGGACCCGAACGTGTTCGCGTGACGCGTCCGGACGAGTTCAGGCCCGTGCCCGACGAGCCGCCGTCACGGCCAGCAACCCGGTCGCCGCGGCCAGGGCGCCGCCGAACCACAACACGGCGGACGTGGCCACCGCGTCCACCGCGACGCCGCCGAGCAGCGAACCGAGCGCGATGGCGACCTGGAAGCCGGTCACGAACACCGCCGACGCCGCCTCGGGGGCGTCCGGCGCCGAGCGCGACAACCACGCCTGCAACCCCACCGGCACCGCGCCGTACGCGAGCCCCCACGCGAGCATCGCGGCCACCGTGCCCGGCGTCCATGTCCGGGTCAGCGCGAGCAGCACGACCGAGACGCCGAGCAGCCCGGCCGCGACCGCGAGCGTGCCGTGCGGGGCGCGTCCGGTGTACGCGCCGGCCACGAAGTTGCCGACCACACCGGCCACGCCGTACCCGAACAGCAGCCCGCCGATCGGCCCCGGACCCAGGTCGCCGACCCGCTCCAGGACGGGCCGGATGTAGGTGTACGCGCCGAAGTGCCCGGCGATCACCAGGATCAGCCCCGCGGCGCCCAGGAGTACGGGACCGCGGCCCAGCAGCGCCCGCAGCTCGCTCGGTCGCACGGCCCGTTCGGCGGGCAGCGGCGGGAGCAGCAGCAACAGCGCGGCAAGGACCACCGCGGCGAGCCCGGCCATGGCGGCGAACGCGACGCGCCAACCGGCCCATTCGCCGATCATCGTGCCGATCGGCACACCGACCACCGAGGCCACCGACACCCCGCCGAAGATCATCGCGGCGGCCCGGCCGACCGATCGGGCGGGTACCAGGCGGACCGGCAGGCTCGCGCCGATCGCCCAGAAGCCGCCGAGGCCGGCGCCCACCAGGACCCGGGCGACCAGCAGGGTGGCGAAGTTCGGCGCCAGCGCGCTGATCGTGTTGGCGGCCAGCAGCACGAACATCATCACGGCCAGCACGATCCGCCGATCCACCCGACCGGCGGCGACGAGCACGATCGGCGCGGCGACGCCCGCGACCACCGCGGCCAGCGTCATGGCCAGCCCGGTGGTGCCGTCGGACACGTGCAGGCCGTGCGAGATCGGGGTGAGCAGGCCGACCGGGAGCATCTCGGTGCTGACCACCGCGAAGGTACCGACGGAGACGGCCGCGACGGCGAGCCAGGACCGGGCGCCGGCCCTCTCGGCGGCCGACCCGGATTCGGCGGCGGACCCGGGAGCAGAGGCCTCGGGATCGGCGGCGGACCCGGGATCTGCGATTGACGAAGGGGACGAAGCGGTGTCGACGACTGGGTTGGACATGGCGTCAACCCTGGTCACCGGGCCGGGACCGAACAACGGCCAAGATCGCATGCGTGCACAAGCCTCGCTTATGCTCGCAGGTCGAAGTCCGGTGCCGGGTCCGAGCGGGCATCGCGTACTGGCCCGGTCGACCCGTACCCGAGGGGGAGGAGAGCGCGGATGAGCGTGGAGTTCCGCGAGTTGGAGTGTTTCGTCGTGTTGAGCGAGGAACTGCACTTCACCCGCACCGCCGCCCGGCTCTACACGTCGCAGGCCCGGGTCAGCCAACTGCTGCGGCAACTGGAGGATCGGATCGGCGCCCGGCTGTTCGAGCGCAGCAGCCGTCGGGTCGAGCTCACGTCGCAGGGCGCACTGTTCCTGGCCGAGATGCGGCCCGCGTACGCCAAACTCACCGACGCGGTCGAGCGCGCCCGCTCCCGAGCCCGGGGCATCGAGGGTGTGCTGCGGATCGGCTTCGTCGGCACGCCCTACGGCACCCTCCTGGACCTGGTCGGCGACTTCCGCGCCGGACATCCGCAGGCCCGCGCCGACCTGGTCGAGACGCCGCTGTCGGATCCGTTTAGCGCGGTGCTGCGCGGCGAGATCGACGCGGCCTTCGTGACCCTGCCGGTGGTCGACCCCGCGCTGCGCACCGGCCCGGTGATCGCCGCCGACCCGCTCGTGCTCGGGGTCTCCACCCGGCACCCGTTCGCGCGGCGCGAGCACGTGGACGCCGAGGAGTTGGCCGAGTGCGCGCTCGTGGACATCGCCGGGCCGGCCCCGGCGCGCTGGCGTGAACTCCAGTCGCCGACGGTGACCCCGGGTGGTCGCCCGATTCCCCGCGGACCGGTCGCCGGCACCCTCCAGGAGGTGTTGTCGCTGATCGCCGCCGAGCGGGGAGCGCTGCTGTTCTGTGCGCAGTTCGCCGGCTACAACGGGCGCCCCGACGTCGCGTTCGTGCCGGTCACCGGCCTGGCCGAGTCGGCGGTCACGCTCACCTGGCGGGCCGGGCACGAGACGAACCTGCTGCGCTCCTTCGTCGCCGTGTCGAGCCGGCCGCCGATGGCGGCCTGACCCTGGGCGTGTCTTCGATCCCCGCGGGGCTTTGAAGACACGCCCTATGGCGAGCGCCCGTGGCGACGGGCCATACCGTGGGGGCGTTCACCGATGCCTGCCGAAGGACCTGGTCATGCCGCTGCTCACGATCAAGTCCGAAGGTGAGGTCGAGGTCGAGGTTCGGCGCTCGCGCTTTCTGTGCGCCGTCGCGCGGGTGGCCGACGACGCCCAGGCGCAGGCATTCCTGGCCCGGCGCCGGGCGCTGCACCCCTCCGCGCGGCACAACTGCTCGGCGTGGATCGCGGGCGGCCAGGAGAAGGGATACGACGACGGCGAACCGTCCGGTACGGCGGGTGCGCCGATGCTCCAGGTGCTCCGGCGCCGCGAGCTCACCGAGACGGTCGCCGTGGTGACCCGATACTTCGGCGGCATCATGCTCGGCGCCGGCGGCCTGATCCGGGCGTACGGCTCGGCGGTGACCGAGGCGGTGGACACGGTCGGGGTGGTCGAGTTGCGACCGATGCTGGTGCTGACGGTGGACGTCGACCACGCGCACGCCGGCCGGTTGGAGAACGACCTGCGCGGGCTCGGCCACGAGGTGCGCGACATCCGGTACGGGGCCGAGGTGGCGATCGACGTGTGCGTGCCGGAGCCGGATCGGGAGCGCTTCACCGCGCGGTTGACCGACCTGACCGGCGGCCGGGCGAGCGCCCGCGAGACGGGGCGCACGTTCGTCGAGGTGGACGCCTCCTGAAACATTTCCTGACGGACTTCTCACGCCGGTGTGCGCCGGCCCGGTTGAAACGCGCCCCAGGTCGGAACACCAAGGGGTGTATGGGGTGCTCGCACGGGGCTGCGGGAAATGAGGAAGTGATGACGGCTGGATACGACGAGAGGTCGGCGACCGACCAAGCGAAGGTCGACCGGGCCGTTCGCGAGCGGGTGATTCGGGCTCGCGCGGTGTTGTCCGAGGCCAGCGCCACGCACGACACGAACGCGTTGTCCCCCGCGTTGGACGAATTGGAGGACGCGTTGCACGCCGCACGGGAATACGGCGTGACGGTCCCACCGACGGGCAACGGCTGATCGCGCCGGGTCAGGGGTCTCGGGCAACCCCGCGTCGGCGGGTCCGACGACGAAGCGGGTGAGACGCACCCGCGGACCCGTGGCGCTACGGCGAGCAGCAGAGTGGTCCGGCGAAGGTCCGCGCGTCGGGGTCGGGGGACGGCGGTGCGAGTCGGATGGTCCTCCAGGGGTCGTCGGCGGAACCTGCCCGCATGGTGAGCGCGTCGCCGGCTCGACCCGGGTCCGCGTGGGATGAGGGCGGTAGTGCGACCGGGGACCGATTCTCCGGTCCCCGGCCGCACCCGAGGGGTCAGATCGCCTTGTGCATGCCGCCGTCCACGACATAGTCCACGCCCATGATGTTCGCGGCCCGCTCGGAGGCCAGGAACAGCACGACGTCGGCGATTTCCCGCGGCTCGGAGACGCGACCGGTGAGCACACCCATCGCCTGCGGAAGCACCTCGTCCATGAACACCTGCGCGGTGGTCCCGGCGGACGCGGCCATCATGTCGGCGAACTGCCCCGGGTCGGTCCACAGCGGCGTGCGCACCGGACCGGGCGAGACGGTGTTCACCCGCACACCCAGCGGGCCGAACTCCTCGGCGAGCGACTTCGAGTACGAGCTCAGCGCGGCCTTCGATGCCGAGTAGTGCACGAGCGACGAGGACGGGAGGTGACTGTTCAGCGAGCTGATGGTGATCACCGCGCCGCCGCCCCGGGTGACGATGGACGGCATCGCGGCCCTGGTCGCGCGCACCGCGCTGAACAGGTTGATCTCGAAGATGCGCTGCCACTCGGCGTCCTCGACCCCGATGATCGAGGGCGTCGGCGCACCGGTCCCGACGTTGTTGATCAGTACGTCGACCCCGCCGTGGGCGTCGACGGCAGCCTGCACCAGCTCGGCCGGACCATCCGGGTGAGCCAGGTCCACGGCCACCGGAAGTACGTCGAACTCCCCGCGCAGCGCCATCAGTTCGGTGGATATGGTGCGGCTGCCGGCGACGACTCGGGCGCCCTCCTCGGCGAAGCCGCGCACGATCGCCAGGCCGATGCCCTTGCTGCCACCGGTGACCACGACGACCTTGTTCTTCAGGTTCAAGTTCATGGCTCAATCATTGTTGCGCGGATAGCTCAGGTCTGGCGGAAATCCGCCGCGGTGTTTCGGCGGGGCGGGCTGGGCCTCCCGGCGCCTTCATCGGCTCGCCGGCCGGGGCGCGAAAAGCGCGGCAGGGCGGCAGTGCGGCCGGGCGCCAGGGCGGCCGGGACGGCGTCGAGATCGGTGAACGGCCCTGCCGCGACGCGCTGTTCGGCGGACGGACGGCGGCGGCACGGATTCGGGCGATGACCGAACGTGCGGCGGGCCGAGGCGACGTCGGCGGCCGGCGACGCGCGGAGGACGGTCGGTGGCAGCCGACCGGGTCAGGCGGGTCGGCTCGCCTTCAGGGCGTTGTCGAGGAGGGCGCCGGTCTCGGCGATCGCGGTGGACAGTGTCGTGGGGGTCAGCCGGGACACGATCTCGTCGACGCCGCGCAGGCCCGCGCGATCCAGCAGGGTCTTTTCGTTGGTCACCCACTCGCCGCGACCGGCCGACACCGCGTGTGCCGCCTCGCACGCCGCGCGCCCGATCGCGCCCGCGACGTCGGTGACATGGCCGTGGCCGGCGTGCGCCCCGTCGGCGTACGCGAGGGTCAGCCGCGCGTCGTCGCCCCACCTGGTGTGTCCGGTGCGGCGCAGCGCCTCCGGGTAGGAGGGGCGCGGCAGGTCGCCGAACAGCACCCGGTTGACCGCGAGTTCGGCCACCACCAGGTAGGTCGGCACGCCCGCCAGGTGGAACAGCAGCCGCTCGACCTCGAACCGGCCCTCCCGCGCCTGGGCCAACCGAAGTTCCACGTCCGCGAGTTCGCGATAGTGCAGATCGACCGCCCGGTCCTGGACGGTGAGCCAGGCGCCGCCGTTGAACACCCCGCCGCCCCACGCGCCGAACTCGGACACCTCGCCGGGCCAACCGAGGCCGCGGACCGCGTCCGGGGTGAATCCGTCCCGGTAGTAGACCGAGAAGTCCCAGTCGCTGTCCGGGCGGTGGGTGCCCTGGGCGCGCGACCCGCCGAGCGCGACCGCCGCGACGCCGGGCAGCGCCGCGAGCCGTTCGGTGACGTGGGTGGTGAAGGATGCGTCACTGGTCATGATCGCAGGCTACAACGCGCCGCGCGCGGGCCCTTCGACCCGCGCGCCTGGCCCGGCGGGGCCGACAGGACCCGCCCCTGGCCCGGCGCGGTCAGGGCCGCAGGTAGCCGCGGGTGACCGCCTCGTCGATCAGTTCCAGGGTGTAGGCCCACAACGACGGCGAGCCGTCCGCGATCGTGCTGCCCTGCTTGGCAAGCACCTGGGTGCGGGTCAGGTCGTACTCGCGCCACGTGCCGCCCTCGGTGTGGAAGTTGAGCAGGCACGGCTGGAACCGGTCGATGGCCTTGGCGAAGCGCGCGTCCGGGGTCTCGCGGGCCTCGAACTCCTCCCACAGGGCGCGCAGTTCCGCCCCCTGCGCGGCGGGCAGCAGACCGAAGATCCGGTCCGCGCCCTTTTGTTCGCGCTCGGACTGGTCCACCTCGGCGACCGAGTCGTAGTAGAACGTGTCGCCCGCGTCGATCTCGACCAGGTCGTGGATCAACAACATCCGGGTCACCCGCGCGACGTCGACCTCGGTCGCGGCGTGCTCGGCCAGCGTGCCGGCCAGCATGGCCAGGTGCCACGAGTGCTCGGCGGTGTTCTCGCGGCGCGAGGCGTCCGCGACCAGGTTGCGCCGGACCACACCCTTGAGTCGGTCGATCTCCAGGATGAAGCCGATCTGCGCGGCCAGGTGCGCGTCGGTGGGCGGGAACAGCGGGACACCGGACAAGGCAACTCCTCGGTCGAACGGTCGGGCGGCGTCCGGATCGCCCGACCGTCGCGCGGGCGCGGCGGCCGACAGCCGACGGTCGACGACTGCCGGCCGACAGCGGGTCGGCGGTGCGCGCGGTCGGCGGTGATCGCGGACGCCCCCACGATATGCAACGCGGTCGCGCCGAGGATCGCCCCGGGTCCGCGGGAGCCGCAGCCCACGCCGGCCCGCGCCGCCGCGACCGTCGCGCGGCCCCCGCATCAGCGCAACTTGGCCAGCAGCGCCGGGTGATCCGCCAGCGCGTTCTCGACCATCGCGGTCGCCATCGGTGCCAACGCGGCGACGTCCGCGCCGGCCCAGTCGATCGGCCCCTGCGGTGGCTCCGGGTCGTACTCGATACCCAACTGGATCGCGCGCGCGACGTCCGCGCCGGCGATTTTCTCGACCACGTGCAGCGCCATGTCGATCCCGGCGGACACACCCGCCGCGGTGACCACGTCGCCGTCCTCGACCCAGCGCTCGGCCACCGGTTGCGCGCCGAAGGCGGTCAGCCGGTCGCGGAACATCCAGTGCGTGGTCGCCCGGCGCCCGGTCAACACGCCGGCCTCGCCCAGGATCAGCGAACCCGAGCACACCGAGGTGGTCCAGGCGGCGGCGGCCGACGCGGTGCGCACGTAGTCGAGCAGCGGGGCATCGGCGAGGGCCAGCAGCGTCGCCTCCTCCCCGCCGGGAACACACAGCAGATACGGCGCGGGCACCTCGGCGAAGGTGCGATCGGCGGCCACCCGGAGCGGAGTGCCGGTGGACACCGGGTCGGTGTTCGCGGCGACCACGGTCACCTCGAAGCCGAGCCCGAACCGGGCCAGGGCGGTGAACACCTCGAGCGGACCGACCAGGTCGAGCAGGGTCAGGCCCTCGTACAACACGAACGCGATGGTCCTGGGAGGGGGAGCGGCGGGATCGTGCGCGGTGGATGCGGTCATGTGACGACCTTCGCGTGCCCGCGCCGGCTGTGACGAGGACGATGTCCGAATCCTTGCGATCCCCGTCCTTCGGACACTAGGTTTCCGGGCCATGGACACTCACCCGACCTCGCGCCCGGCCGCGCGCCGGGTGATCGTGGTCGGCTACCCCAACTCCGCGCTCCTGGACATCGCCTGCGTCACCGAGACGCTGATCACCGCGAACACGCTCGGCGCCGACCCGCCCTACGACGTCCGCCTGGCCGGGCTCGGCGGCCGGCCGATCGCGTGCTCGGGCGGCTTCGAGTTGACCCCGCACATCCCCCTCGAACACGTGGTCGGCGCGGTGGACACGCTGCTGATCTGCGGCGGGTACGGTCACGAGCGGGCCGCCGAGGACGAACGCTTCGTCGGCCACCTGCGCCGGGCGGCCCGGGAGGCGCGGCGGGTGGCGTCGGTGTGCACGGGTGCCTCGGTGCTGGCCGCGACCGGGCTGCTGGACGGCCGACGAGCCACCACACACTGGGCGTACGCCCGGCAACTGGCCGCCGACCGGCCCGCGGTCACGGTGGACGCGGCTCCGCTGTTCATCCGCGACGGCCGGATCTCCACATCGGCCGGGGTGACCGCGGCGCTCGACCTGACGCTGTCCTTCATCGAGGAGGACCACGGGCCGGACCTGGCCCGGCACACCGCGCGCGGCCTGGTCACCTACCTCCAGCGACCCGGCAACCAGGCCCAGGTGTCCATGTTCGTGGCCGCGCCGCCGCCCGAACACCCGCTGGTGCGGCGGGCGACCGCGTACGTGACCGGCAACCTGGACGCCGACCTGAGCACCCCGGCGCTGGCCCGCGAGGTGGGCATCGGCGCGCGGCACCTGACCCGGCTCTTCCACGCCCAGTTGGGCACCTCGCCGGGCCGGCACGTGCGAGTGGCCCGCACCGAGGCCGCGGCCCGGCTGCTGGTGTCCACTCGGCTGCCGCTGAGCGCGATCGCGCGCCGTTGCGGGTTCGGTACCACGGAGACGTTGCGGCTGGCCTTCGCCGACCTGTACGCGTGCTCGCCGTCGGCCTATCGGCGATCCGCCGGCGATCCGGACGGGCCGCCGGTGTCCGCCGCCGCGACGCCCTCGGGCACGATGTAGTCGCGAATCAGCCGTTCCGCGTCGCGCACCAGCGGCCGGAAGACCTTGTACCGGGACAGCGAGATCACCCGCTCCACCATCGGGGTGGTGCGCGCGACGAACGCGCGTGACTTGGCGCACTCGGGGGAGCGGTCGTAGACCCAGAAGAGCACGATGCCCATCAGGTGCAGCCACAACAATTCGGGCAGCAGCTCGGCGAGTTCGTCGTCGATCCGGAGCGAGGAGCCGCGCAGGACGTCGGCGAACAGCCCGGTGACCTGTTCGCGGATCGGATACGACTCCGCGGAGAACGGGCTGAGCGGGCTCTCCGGGTCCGCGGCGTTACGGAAGAACTGCACCGCGAACGCGTGGTACGGCTCGGCGACGTCCAACCACGCGGACAGCACCACCTGGAGCCGGTCGCCGAAGTCGCGGACTCCGCGCAGGTCCCGCCGGCAACGGTCGACGTGTTCGTGGGTGACCTGGTCGTAGAAGCCGTGGATCAGGTGTTCCTTGGAGCCGAAGTAGTAGTAGGCGTTGCCGACCGAGACGCCGGACTCCTGGGCGATGGCCCGCATGGTCGTCTTGTCGTAGCCGCGCTCGCGGAAGAGCCGCAGCGCGGTCTCCAGGATCAGAGACCGCGTCTGCTCGCTCTTGCCGGGCCGACCGCCCCGGTCCGGCCGCTCGCTCTTGTCGGCCGGGTTCGATGCGTCGGTGCCTTCCACGTGCTCCACGACAGGCAAGGTTAGTGCTCGAATTCGCACTGGTCGCCACACGCGACCACCGTCCACGGCTCGCGGTAGGGATCCTCGTACGGATACGGGGGGACCGGCCCCCGCCGGGTGACCGCACGGATCCGGGCCGCGGCCAGTACGGCGGCCCGGGCCATCGGCATGCCCATCGGCGTGGCGAGCCGGTAGGACAGGCCGCGGTAGGCGCGCAGTGCCCACGCCACGGTGATCCACGCGGCCGGGCCGGTCCACACCTCGCCGGCACTGCCGACGACGGTCAGTTCGCGCATGGTCGCGACGTGGTCGAGTTCGGGGTAGCGGTTGCGGGCCCGGGGCGAGCCGGCCGGAAGCAGGTCGACGGCGAGCAGGGTGGGCTGCCGGGCGATCCAGTCCGAGAGCGCCGTGCACAACGGGCAGTCGGCGTCGTACAGGACGGTGAGGCGGCGGATCGGGGTGGGCGGCTCGGGGGTGAGCGGCTCGGGGGTGGGGGTGCCGTGCCGGGCCGTCCCCTCCGATCGGCCCGGCACGGTGTTCTCGGGAAGGTTCTCGGTGGGGTGCTCGGGAAGGGCGATCATCGGGATCAGACCCCGGGTGCGGGTCGGGTCGTGCTCTGCGGGTGCACCGGCGGGCCGAAGTCCCGGCCGGAGACCTTCCGTGCCCGCCGGGCGCCGCCGTCGGTGCCGTAGGCCTCGTCCGCCAGACCGCGCTGCCGGATGCGGTTGAGCACGTAGACGTTCAGCAGGTGCAGCACACCCAGGACCAGCAGCACGGTGCCGAGTTTGACCGACAGCGCCTCGACCGAGTCGCGGGCGGTGTCGATGGTGCCGCCGCCCTTGAGGTAGAGCGCGACGAAGCCGAGGTTGACGAGGTAGAAGCCGACCACCAGGAGGTGGTTGACGGCGGCGGCGAGTTCCTCGCGTCCGCGCAGGACGTCCTGGAGGAAGACCTGCCCGCTGCGGCTGAGGGTTCGGGCCACCCAGACGGTGAGTCCGACGCTGATGACCAGGTAGATGACGTACGTGACAACGGTCATGTCCATTGACCGGCTCCTTTTTGAACGTGTTCAAACTGGCCGACGAGCGTGACTGTAGACCTGTTTTTGAACACGTTCAAGTCGCCGTGGCCAGGTGCCGGATGGAGTGGCGAACACTTCGGGCGGAAACCACGAAACCCGCCGAACACACCGCGAGTGCGGTGGGATCGACGGGTGTTCGGGGCCGGCGGGAGTGGAGTGACGGCGGAGACCCGCGCCGAGTACCTGCGTGCAGTCACCTCTGCCGAACCGGGTGGGGTCGAGGGCGTGACGCGGCGCGCGGTGGGCCGGGGTTCAGTCCCGTTCGACGTCGGTTGTGGTCAGCAGGGCGTAGCGCTCGGGGTCGGCGCGGCGGATGTGTCGGGCCATCAGCAGGCCCGCGCAGAACACGATCGGCAGCGGGACCAGCAGCGCCGCGTTCACGCCGTCGGCCGCGCCGGTGAGCAGGTCGAAGTGCGCGACCGCGAGGACGGTGAGCAGGACCAGGCCCGCGCCCGCCGCGAGCGGCGCCAGTACCACCCGGAAGCGGGAGAGCCCGCGCCGGTCGCGGCGGAAGAAGCCGAACACCGCGAACGCCGCGAGGGCCTGCATGGCCATCACGCCCAGGACGCCCACGCCGTTGGGCCACAGGAAGGTGACCGTGTACGGGTCGACGTCGGCGAGCGCGCCGACCACCACCACGGCGAGCCCGATCGCGCTCTGCACCACGACCGCGCGCCCGGGCGAGCCGGTCCGCCGGTCGACCCGGCCCAGTCCGCGCGGCAACAGCCCCTCGCGGCCGAGCGCGTACATGTACCGCGTCGCGGCGTTGTGGAAGGCGAGGGTGGCGGCGAACGCGCTGGTGATGATCAGCACGTGCATCGAGTCGGCCAGCCAGGCCCCGACGAACTCGCCGCCCGCGGTGAACACCAGGTCCGCGCCGCCCTCGCCGTTGGCCACCGCGACCGACTCCTCGCCGCCGAACGCGCCCATCACCACCCACACGGTGAACGCGTAGAACAGCGCGAGGAAGCCGACCGCGATGTAGGTGGCACGCGGCACGGTCCGCTCCGGCTCGCGTGCCTCCTCGGCGTAGATCGCGGTCGCCTCGAATCCGGTGAACGCGCCGATGGCCAGCACGAACATGCCCGCGACGCCGTCCCCGGACAGGTGGGTGGGGTCGAACACGCCCGGATCGAAGGTGGATCCGCCCCGATCGCCCAGTACGCCGATCTCCAGCACCAGCAGGACCAGTACCTCCAGGGCGAGCGCGATGCCGAGCACCTTCGCGCTCAACGTCACCCGCAACCAGCCCAGCAGGGCGACACCCGCGACACAGCCCAGCGCCCAGACCCACCACGGCAGCGCGAACCCGGTCAGGTCCTCGACGCCGGTCGAGGCGAAGTAGCCGAAGCACGAGACCATGCCGATCTCGATCAGGTTGTACGACACGACGGCGACGTACGCGGCGCCCACGCCGACGGCCTTGCCCAGGCCCCGGGCGATGTACGCGTAGAACGCGCCCGCGTTGCGGACGTAGCGGCTCATCGCGGTGAAACCGGCGGCGAACAGCGCGAGCAGCAGGCCCGAGAGCAGGTAGCCCAACGGCGCGGCCAGGCCGCCCATGCCGATCGCGGCGGGTGCGACGCCGGCCATCGCGGTCAGCGGCGCGGCTGCCGCGACCACGAAGAAGACCAGGTCCGCGGTGCCGATGCGGGCGTTCGCGAGCGTGTTGCCGGGGTCGACGGGGGCCGCGACGGAGGGCGCGGCGGAGGGCGCGGCGGTTTCCTGACGGATGGTCATGAGGGTTCTTCTCCGGGGCGGGGGAGGGGTGCGACCGGCTCGACGGGACGGGTCGAGCCGGTGGTCGGGAGGTCGGCGACCGGACGCAGGGGTGGGTGGGCCCGTGGTCGGGAATGGTCGAGAGTCGGCTGCGTGGGGCGGCTGGGCCCGTGGTCGGGCGAGTGGGGTGGCGCCGGTCGGTGCGGTGTGGTCAGCCTGCGAGTCGGCCGTCGGTGGCGACCACCCGGCCGCCGTGCAGCACCAGTCGGCGGGCGGGGTGTGCGGCGACGGCGGCCTGCGTCGAGGTCGCCTCGACCACCACCAGGTCGGCGCGCGCGCCGACCCGCAGCCCGTAGTCGGCCAGGCCGAGCGCCGCGGCGGCGGCGTCGGTGACCAGGTCGGCGGCGACGGCGAGTTCGGCGTCGGTGCACAGGTCCTGGCGCAGGCCGACGATCGTCGCGCGTTCGAGCATGTCCCCGGTGCCGTACGGCCACCACGCGTCGCGGATGTTGTCCGAACCGGCGAACACCCGCACACCGCGCTCGCGCAGCGCGAGCACCGGCGGCATCGGGCCGCTCGGGCCGTTGGTCAGGATCGACACGCCGGCCGCCGCGAGGGCGTCGGCGGTGCGGGCGAACTCGGCGGGGGCCAACGCGCCCAGACAGTACGCGTGGCTGACCGTGACGGTGTCGGCCAGGCCGAGCGCGGCGGTGCGCGCGGCGATCTCGCGCAGCTGCGCCGCGCCCGGCTCGCCGCCGTCGTGCAGGTGCAGGTCGATGCCCGCGCCGTGCCGTTCGGCGAGCCCGAAGACCACGTCCAGGTGGCCGGCCACGTCGCCGTCGAAGCCGAGCGGGTCCAGGCCGCCGATCAGGTCGGCGCCCTCGCGCAGCGCCGCGTCGAGCAGGTCGGCCACTCCCGGGGCGGTGACGATGCCGCTCTGCGGGAACGCCACGAGCTGCATCGACAGCAGATCCCGGCAGCGCTCGCGCAGTTCGACCAGCGCGTGCAGGCCGGTCAGACCCAGCCACGGATCCACGTCCACGTGTGAGCGCACGTGCCCGGTGCCCAGTGCGACGACCCGGCGGACCAAGTGCTCGGCCCGCTCGCCGACCGGCACCCGCACCCGTTCGCGCAGCGCGCGCTCGGCGGCGACCCGCTCGCGGATCGTGCCGCCCGTCACGTGTGGTTGCCAGTCGGCGCCCAGGAAGGTCTTGTCCAGGTGGATGTGCCCGTCCACGAACGCGGGCAGCACGAGCGCCCCGGCCAGGCCGAGCGCGCCTGTGGGAGGTGGGCCGAAGCGCTCGACCGCAGGCGTCACGGCGGCGATGCGGCCGTCACGAAGGGTGAGGTCGGCTCGGGTTCCATCGGGCAGCGTCGCGTCGACAAGCAGGTCGGGACGGGATGTTACGGACAATGGATCGGACAAGGCGACCTCTTCTCGGAGAGCGGAGGTTGCTCAACGTAGCTGGTATACCGAATACCAGACAAGAGTTTCGCGGGTCTCGATTCGACTCCGGGCACACACTGCGATGATCTGCGG
The DNA here is from genome assembly GCF_044765325.1 of Embleya sp. NPDC127516. Classification (NCBI taxonomy): domain Bacteria; kingdom Bacillati; phylum Actinomycetota; class Actinomycetes; order Kitasatosporales; family Streptomycetaceae; genus Embleya; species Embleya sp. NPDC127516. The sequence goes on from NZ_JBIWJT010000002.1 coordinate 564,877, forward strand.
AGCCGACGATCGACGACCGGCCGTTCGCCGGACGAGGCCGGACGGGCCGAGGAGGGAAGTGCGGGGCATGGAGGACAACGGGCCGGCCCGACCTCGGCCGAGCATCGGCGCGGCCGACCGCTCGCTGCGCGATCAGGTGTACGAGGAACTGCGCGAACGCATCATCGAGGGCGACCTCGAACCCGGCCGCCGGCTGGTCGAACGCGAGATCGCCGCCGAGTTGGAGGTCTCCCGGGTACCGGTGCGCGAGGCCGTGCAGCGTCTGCAGGCCGAGGGCTTCGTGACCGGGCACCCGCGCCGGGGCGCGGTGGTCGCCCGACTGCTGGGTCCGGACCTCGCGCACTTCTTCGACATCCGGGAAAGCCTGGAGGAGTTGGCCGCGGGCCTGGCCGCCGAGCGGGCCGACCCTGCCGGCCGGGATCGGCTGGGCGCCTTGCTCGCCGCCGCGCGGCGGGCGGGCGAGGCGGGGGCGGCGGGCGAGATCGCCGCGTCGAACGCGGCCTTCCACGCGGAGATCGTCGCGCTGTCCGGCAACCCGATGCTGGTCGCCATCATGGAGCCGCTGAACGGCCGACTGCGCTGGTTGTTCCGGCTCACCGCGCAGCCGGAGGACCATCCGGTGATGTGCCGCGAACACGAGGCGATGTACGCGGCGATCCGGGCCGGCGACGCGGATCGGGCGCGGCGGCTGGCCCACGACCACGTGGTCGCCAACCGCCGGATCACCATGGCCGCCCTCGCCGACGCCGACCGGACGCCCTGAGCGCCGCCCCGACCGGCTACGCCCGCACCGTCGGCGGCAGCCGGACGTTCCGGGCGTCCGCCGCCGTCAGCGCTCCGGCGTCGGGGCCCACACCCCGGCCGCGGTACCGGCGCGCACGTGCCCCTCGTACGCGACCACCTTGCCGTGGATGACGTCCAGGCTCGCGTTCAGGTCGGCGACCCGGGCCCGCACGGTCTCCTCGTGTTCGCGCAACAGGGCCAGTCGCTGCGGCTCGTTGCCCGGGCCCGAGCGCACCAGCGCGGCGAACTCCTTGAGCCGGGCGATCGGCAACCCCGAGTCGCGCAGCCGATTGCACAACAACAGCCAGTCCACGTCCGCGCGTTCGTATACCCGCCGGCCGCCGGCGGAGCGCGGGATCGGGCGCAGCATGACGCCCTCGCGCTCGAAGAAACGCAGCGCGTGCACGCTCAGCCCGGTCGCCTCGGCGACCTCGCCGATGGACAGGCGATCCGTGTCCTCGATCCCACCGACAGTCCCACCGACAGCCCCGGTCATGCCGACGAGGCTACCTCGGCCGGACGTTGACCTAGACCGCACTCCAGCTTCTAGCGTCGCGTACATGATCAGCACACAACGCCGGATCGGCTCCGGCTTCGGCGCCCACAGCAGCACCCACGACGTCCTGGCCGGCATCGACCTGTCCGACACGACCGCGCTGGTCACCGGCGGATACTCGGGACTGGGCCTGGAGACCACCCGCGCGCTGGTCGCGGCGGGCGCGCACGTGATCGTGCCCGCCCGCAGGGTCGATCCGGCCCGGGCCGCGCTGGGCGACCTGCCCGGCACCCGGGTGCACGCCCTCGACCTCGCGGACCAGGAGAGCATCCGCGTCTTCGCCGACGGGCTCCTGGCCACCGGCCGCCCGCTCGACCTGATCATCTGCAACGCGGGTGTGATGGCCTGGCCGAAGACCCTGGTCGGGCCGGGCTGGGAGGCCCACTTCGCGATCAACCACCTCGGCCACTTCGCCCTGGTCAACCGGCTGCTTCCGGCTCTGACGCCGGGTCGCGCCCGGGTGGTGTCGGTGGCCTCCTCGGGACACTTCCTCTCCGACATCCGATGGGCCGACCCGCACTTTCGCGACGGCTACGACCGATGGGTCGCGTACGGGCAGTCCAAGACCGCGAACGCGCTCTTCGCCCGGCACCTGGACGAGCTCGGCGCGGGTCGGGGTGTGCACGCCTTCGCCCTGCACCCGGGCAGCATCCTGACCCCGCTGCAACGGCACATCCCCCGCGAGGAGCAGCTCGCACAGGGTTGGATCACCCCCTCCGGCGCACCGGCCGCCGGCTTCAAGACACCCGCCCAGGGCGCGGCCACCACCGTTTGGGCGGCCACCTCGGCACTGCTCGACGGGCACGGCGGCGCCTACCTCCAGGATTGCGACATCGCCGAGCCCGCGACCGGCGACGACATGCTGATGGGCGGGGTCAAGCCCTGGGCCGCGGACCCGCAGCGGGCGGCCCGCCTGTGGCGGATGTCGGCCGGACTCACCGGAGTGGACGCGTTCGGCTGACCGCGGAGAGCCGGTCGCGCGGGGCCGGCGTGGCGCGTTCCGGTCGGTCCCGCCCGGTCGTGTGGCGGCCTTATCATCCACATGATCGACAACTCGGTGACCGCGCTCGGCCCGAGCGCGCCGGGTGGCGACGACCCCGGGAGCGACCTTGTCCGACGCGCTGGAATACCACGCCCTGCATATCGCGGTGGAGACGGAGAGCGAGGGGCGGGCGATCCTCGAGGAACTCGCCCGGGACCCGGGCCGGTTCGGCGAGATCGCCCGGAAACGTTCCAAGGATCCGCTGTCCGCCGCCAACGGCGGCGATCTGGGTTGGGGACAGGAGGACGACTACGCCGACGCGTTCGCCGAGGCGTTGGTGCGACTGCGTCCCGGTCAACTGAGCGATCTGGTCGCGTCCCAGTACGGCTTCCACATCATCAAGCTCGCGGGCACCCGCCCGGCCCGCTTCGTCGACGAGGACTGACCGAGCGGCGCGTGCCCCGCGCGCGGCCGGGCCGGGCGCGAGCGCCGGGCGGGTTCGATCGCGGTGCCGGGCGGGTTCGGATGCGGGCGTCGGACGGTTCCGGGCGTGGGCCGGGCGGGTCCGATTGGTGCAAGCGCTCTTCGCGTGCGGGCGGGGGCGGGCGCGAAAGGGGATGCATCCGCAGGGCGACCGCGTGCGTGCAAAGGGTAGGGCCGTCGGTTCCGTCGGGACCCCGTGGCACGGCCGTCCGATCGAAAGGGACCGCGAGATGACTCGTACTCGGCAGACGCAGGACACTCACCGACGCACGTCGAGGAAGGTGTTCGGCGCTGCGGCCGTCGCGCTCGCCGCGATCGGCGTCTGCGCGGCGCCCGCCTCGGCCGTGCGCTTCGGCACCGACGCGCCCGCCGGTGCCGCGCCGTACGCCGTGGCCCTGCTCACCGCCGACGGCCAACACTTGTGCGGCGGAACGCTGGTGGCCCCGAAGAAGGTGCTCACCGCGGCGCACTGTGTGAACGGGCTGGAGGACCCGACCGCCATCACGGTGGTCGCCGGACGTCTGGACCTGTCCGGCACGGGCGGACAGACCCGCAAGGTGACGAAGACCAAGGTGCACCCGAAGTTCGAGGAGGGCACGCTCACCTACGACGCGGCCGTGCTCGAACTGGACCGCTCGCTGAGCCAAAAGCCCCTGCCGATCGCCGGCGCGAAGGACGGCGCGCTCTACAAGGTCGGCAACAAGGCGACCGTCTACGGGTGGGGCAAGACCGATGGCGGCGCGACGACCACGCGACTCAAGCGGACCACCCTGGTGCTCTCGCCGCTGGCGCAGTGCGAGCCCTACACGTTCCCCGAGGACAGCCCGGCCACCCGGGTGTGCGGCCAGGCGCCGGCCGACAACCCCGGCACCAGCATCTGCCGCGGCGACTCCGGCGGGCCGCTGGTGGAGAAGGGGAAACTGATCGGGATCGTGTCCACCGGCAACAAGTACTGCACGGGCGAGCAGCCCGAGTCGGTGTTCACCCGGGCGAGCGCCGTGGCCAAGGGGCTCGGCCTCTGAGTGGTTCCGGGAGTCCGGAACAGCGCGTGATCCGTCTCGGCTGAGCAGGTGGGTTCGGCCGAACAACCGCATTCGTGAGGACGAGGGCGCGTCGCCGATCGGGCGGCGCGCCCTCGTCGATCCCGTCGTACGCCCGTCCGTACACCCACCCTGGTGCCCTCCATCAGCCCGGTCCCGCGCGGGTCGACCTCGCTATACACACTAGGTATACCTGCTGTGTATAGTGCTCCGCATGTCAATCGGACACACCCTGCTCGGGCTCCTGGAGTCCGGCCCCCGCCATGGCTACGACCTCAAGCGCAGCTTCGACGAGCGCTTCGGGCGCGACCGTTCGCTCGCCTACGGCCAGGTCTACTCGACCATGTCGCGGCTGCTGAAGAACGGGCTCGTGGAGATAGACGGCCTCGAGACCAGCGGTGGCCCCGAGCGCAAGCGCTACTCGATCACCGACGCCGGGGTCACCGACGTCGAGCAGTGGCTCGGCCAACCCGAGAAGCCCGAGCCCTACCTCCAGTCGACGCTCTACACGAAGGTCGTGCTCGCGCTGCTCACCGGCCGGGACGCCAACGAGATCCTGGACACCCAACGCGCCGAGCACCTGCGCATGATGCGCGACCTCACCCGGCGCAAGATCGACGGCGACCTCAGCGACCGACTGATCTGCGACCACGCGCTGTTCCACCTCGAGGCGGACCTGCGGTGGCTGGAACTGACCACCGCACGCCTCGGCGAACTCACCCAGGAGATCCGCACGTGACCGACGCCCTGCTCAGTGGCCAGGATCTGCACAAGACGTATGGTGCGACGCCCGCGCTGGCCGGCGCGGAGTTCACCATCCGCGCGGGCGAGGTCGTGGCCATCATGGGTCCGTCCGGATCGGGAAAATCCACGCTGCTGCACTGTCTGGCCGGCATCGTCCGGCCCGATTCCGGCGCCATTCGCTACGACGGCCGCGACGTGACCGCCATGACGGACGGGCAACGCAGCGCGCTGCGCCGCGGCGACTTCGGTTTCGTCTTCCAGTTCGGCCAGTTGGTACCCGAGTTGACCTGCCTGGAGAACGTCGCGCTGCCGCTGCGGCTGAACGCGGTCAAGCGCAAGGAGGCCGAGGCGAGAGCCCGCGAGTGGATGGAGCGCCTGGAGGTCGCCGACCTCGCGGGCAAACGACCCGGTGAGATCTCCGGCGGGCAGGGTCAGCGGATCGCGGTGGCCCGCGCCCTGGTGATCCGCCCGCGGGTGGTGTTCGCGGACGAGCCGACCGGTGCGCTGGACTCGCTCAACGGCGAACGTGTCATGCAGATGTTGATCGAGGCGGCCCGCACCACCGACGCGGCGATCGTGCTGGTCACCCACGAGTCCCGGATCGCCGCCTACTCCGACCGCGAGATCGTGGTCCGCGACGGCCGGTCCCGAGACATGGCGCGTGCCGCGTGAAGGTGTTGCGCGACCTGGGCATGGGCGCCGGATTCGCGGTCACCGGCGGCCGGGAGGGCTGGACCCGTACGCTGCTGACCGCGATCGGGGTCGGGCTGGGTGTGGCGCTGTTGCTGCTGACCACCGCGATCCCCGGCGCGCTGGGCGCCCGGGACGACCGCGGGCGGGCCCGGGACGAGCACGCGGGCCGGGCGGCCGAAGCCGGCGCGAACACCCTGCTGATCGGGATGGCGGACACCGCCTACAAGGGTGAGGACATCCGCGGCCGGATCCTGCGCGCGGAAGGCCCGGACGCGCCGATCCCGCCGGGACTGCGCAAGCTGCCCGGCCCGGGCGAGATGGTCGTCTCGCCCGCCCTGGCCGAACTGCTCGGCTCGGACCGGGGGCGGTTGCTCAAGGAGCGCTTCCCCTACCGCACGGTGGGCCGGATCGGCGACCGGGGCCTGATCGGTCCGGACGAACTGGTCTACTACCTCGGCAGCGACGCGCTCGCCGCGGACTCCATGTCGACGCTGCGGATCACCGAATTCGGCAACTCGATCCCGGCGGAGAAGCTGGACGCCAGGCTGCTTCTGCTCGTCCTGGTGATGTTCGTGGTGCTGCTGATGCCGGTCGCCGTACTGATCGCCACGGCTGTGCGGTTCGGCGGCGAACGGCGCGACCGACGGCTCGCGGCGCTGCGGCTGGTGGGCGCGGATTCCCGGACCACCCGCTGGATCGCGGCCGGTGAGGCGTTCGCGGGCTCGCTGTTCGGGCTGCTCCTCGGGCTCGGCTTCTTCCTGATCGGTCGGCAACTGACCGATGTCGCGGCGGCGTTCGACTTGAGCATCTTCCCGAGCGACCTGGATCCGAGCGTGCCGCTCGCGGTCCTGGTGGCGCTCGCGGTGCCGGCCGCCGCCGTCGCGGTGACGTTGTTCGCACTGCGTTCCGTGGTGATCGAGCCGCTCGGCGTGGTGCGTACCAGTACGCCGATCCGGCGCCGGGTGTGGTGGCGGTTGTTGCTGCCGCTCGCGGGCGTGGCGCTGCTGTTCCCGATGATCCGCCGAGGCGCCGATCGCGGCGAGTTCAACGAACTGCAGGTGGTCGCCGGGACGGTGCTCCTGCTGGTCGGTGTCACCGCGCTGCTGCCGTGGCTGGTCGAGGCAGTGGTGTTCCGGCTCGGCGCCGGTCGGGTGCCGTGGCAACTCGCGGTGCGCCGGCTGCAACTGGGCAGTGGCCTGGCCGCGCGGTCGGTCAACGGCATCGCGGTCGCGGTGGCGGGCGCCATCGCATTGCAGATGCTCTTCCTCGGCGTCGATCAGGACTACGTCAAGGAGACCGGCCAGGACACCGAGCGGGCGCAGATGTCGATGTCGTCCGATGTGCGGGCGGGCAGCGACAAGGTCGCCGAGATCACCCGGGCGATCCGGGAGAGCAAGGGTGTGCGGTCCGCCTTCGGGTACGCGAGCACCCGGATCGGCGATCGGGCGGAGGACCCGGCCGGCTCGACCTCGTTGACCATCGGGAACTGCGACGCGCTGCGCGAGCTGGCCCGAATCGATCGATGCGCCGAAGGCGACACGTTCGTCATCGAGGCCCGCGCGAACCCGTTCGGCGAGATGCAGGTGGCCGCCGGGCAGCAGGTGATCGTCGATCCGTCGTACGGCCCGAACTCGGAACGGTCGGCCCGCACGCCGTGGCGGATTCCGGCGGCCGCGGCGACGGTTCCGGGGCGGGCCGACCCGCGCGGACGTTCGTACGACGGCGTGCTGGCGACGCCGAGCGCGGTGCCGGCGGCCGCGACCAAGCGCCTGACCCTCTCGATGGACATCCGAATCGACCCGGCGGCTCCGGACGCCCGGGACCTGGTCCGCAACGCCGCGGCCCGGGTCGACCCGCTGTCCTCGGTCTACGATCTGTCCTCGATCGAGGAATCGCGGCGGTTCGCCAACGTGCGCACGGCGCTGTTCATCGGCACGGCGGTGGTGCTGGCGCTGATCGGCGCGAGTCTGCTGGTGACCATGCTGGAGCAACTGCGGGAGCGGCGGAAATTGTTGTCGGTGCTGGTCGCGTTCGGCACCAGGCGCAGCACGCTGAGCTGGTCGATCCTGTACCAGTCGGCGATCCCGGTGGTCCTGGGGCTGATGCTCGCGGTGGCCACCGGTGTGGGGCTGGGTGCCGCGCTGCTCGGGATGGTGGGTCGGCCGTTCACCGTGGACTGGTCCGGCATGGCGGCGATGACCGGGATCGGCGCGGGCGTGGTGTTGCTGGTCACGGCGTTGAGCCTGCCGCCGCTGTGGCGGCTGATGCGACCGGATGGACTGCGTACGGAGTAGCGGTACCCAGGCTCCGGTCGGTGGATGGTGGTGGTGCCGGGTTCGGATTTCCGAGTCCGGCATCGCCGTGTCGTGGGTGGTGTCCTGCCACCGCACCGGCGGGGTATTCAGGGGCCGCTGTGGAGATATGCCGAGCATCGTGCACCCGTTCAGGCGAAACCTGCCGAGGGTGCGTTCGTTGTCACAGACATGGACGAGATGGAGGTCGTGTTGGTCGGGCCGGTCACGGCGGTCGCCCGGGTCTGCGTGCGGCTGCGCGAGACCGGCGACCTGGTGGCGGCCGATCGGATCGTCTCGGCCGAGGAGGACCCGGGGTTCGGCTCGTGCCGGGTGCGGATGACGGTGCCCGGGCGCGCCGCGACGGACCCGGAGCCGCCGCCGAGCCGGGGCGCGTCGGTCGGCCTGTTCACCGCGATGGCGGCGTATCTGGGCAACCCGGCGCAGTGCCGGCGCGGTTCGGGTCGGCATCGGGCGCCACCGAGAGCGTGAGCGCGCCCCCGGGGCATGGGGCGCGCGTTGTGGCGCGGCCGCCCGGGGGCGGTGGGCCGGGCTCGGCGGGTGTCAGGTCTTGCGGGCGACCGCGCCGAACTGCGGTACGACCGGCGGCAGTTCGTCGGCGGGGGCATCGGTGCGCCAGCGGGAACAGGTCACGATGCCCGGTTCGAGCAGTTCCAGACCCTCGAAGAACCGGGTGAATTCGGCGCGGCTGCGGGCGGTGATCGGCGGTTTCGCGTTCTCGTTCCAGAACCGCATCGCCTCGACGTTGCCCTCGCCGCCGAGTTCCGTGGTCGGGTGGGTCACCACGAGGTAGCTCCCGGAGGGCACCGCCGCCATGAGCCGGTGCACGATGTCCACGGCCGTGTCGGTGTCCAGGATGAAGTTGAGGCTGCCCAGGAGCATCACCGCGATCGGTCGCTCGAAGTCCAGCGTCGCCTTCGCGGTCGCGATGATCGCGTCCGGGTGGTGCGCGTCGGCGTCGATGTAGTCCGTGGCGCCTTCGGGGGTGCTGGTGAGCAGGGCTCGGGCATGCGCCAGCACCAGGGGATCGTTGTCCACGTACACGATCCGCGCGGCGGGGTCGACCCGCTGGGCGACCTCGTGCGTGTTGTCGGCGGTGGGCAGCCCGGTCCCGATGTCCAGGAACTGGTCCACGCCCGCCTCGCCGGCCAGGAATCGCACCGCGCGGCCCAGGAAGACCCGATCGGCTCGGGCGACTTCGCCGATCGAGGGGAACATGTCGGTGACGTGGTCGCCGACCTTGCGGTCGATCGGGTAATTGTCCTTGCCGCCCAGCCAGTGGTTCCAGACCCGGGCGTTGTGCGCCACGTCCTGACTCGATGTCGGCATGCCCTCGTCGGGTCGACTCTCGCTCACGGGGTGGTTCCTCTTCCCTGTGCGCCGTGCACCCGGCGCCTGTTCGCCGTTCGGCGGGCGCGTTTCCAACCAAGGGCGGCACCGACCGGCGCGATCGAACCGATTCCCGAACCATTGTGCCAGGTGCCGACCGTTCGGTTCGCTTCGGTGACCGGGCGTGTCGGGCTCGGGTGGACCGGCGCGTGCGCGCCTCGCCATCGTGCCGATCGGCGCCGCTGTGGCCGGGGCGCGGCGGGTTGGCGATGGTGGAGGGATGACCGAACGGCGGTTCGACACCCGGGCGCTCGGCGACGCGTACGAGCGGTCCATGGGGCGGTGGAGCAGGGCGGTCGCGGCCGAGTTCGTGACATGGCTCGACGCGGACGCGGGGCTGCGCCGGGTGGACGCGGGCTGCGGTACGGGCGCGTTGACCGCGACCGTGGTGGACCGGTGCCGGCCCCGGTGGGTGCTCGGGCTGGACCGGTCGGCCGGGTTCGTGGCGCGGGCTCGGGCCGGGGTGCCGGCGCCGGCCGGGTTCGTGGTCGCCGGAGGTGCTGACGGGGTTCGCCGGCTTCGACGAGCTGTGGGAGCCGTTTCTGGCCGGACAGGGACCCGCGCCCGGCTATGTGGCCGCGCTCTCGCCGCCCGCCCGGGACCGGCTGCGGGAGGCGCTGTGCACGGCGGTGCCGACCCGGGCGGACGGGTCGATCACGCTCACGGCCCGGGCCTGGCGATCCGGGGCACGCGGGCGGGGCACGGAGTCCGGTGCGTGCGGGGCCGAGCGCGGAGTCGGGTGCGCGGGCCGCCGGGCAGTACGTCGGGTGCGCGGGCTGCCGGTGAGCGTGGTCGGCAACGACGAATACGAACGCACCCTCGGAGGAATTCCGGTCCGGGGCGCGTGCGCGGGCGGGTGGCGACGGGTTGTCTGTGCGCCGGAGTGGGCGTGGGGGTGCGGCGGGTGGGGTCGGTGTCGGGATTGTCGGAATTCCCGAATGGAGCGGAGGTCGCTGCTTTGCATATGCAATTGCATGCGTATCACTCGGGAGGGTGGATTCGCCATGCGCGCGGGTCCGCTCGGGGGTAGGCGCGAAAATCGGGCCGATCGGACGCTTTGCCGATTTCCGATCGAATTTTGGCGTCGCCTGTACTTTTATGTTTCCGGGCCTGCGGTTCTCGACGGTTCGGCGGTCGCTGCCGGCGGATCGGCAGGACGTCCTCGATCGTTTCGGATGCCCGGGGCCGTGTCCGTGCATTTGCATTTCTGCGGATTCGTTGGTGCCCGGGAAATTCTGGGAGTAGCTTCCGAAACGTCGAATGACCCCGGATGGCGGTCACCCGTCCGGGGTCATCGGGAACAACGATCAAGGAATCGAAGATGTTGATCGAGTTATCCGGCGGAGGGTTTTCGGACCGCCTCCGGCGATTCCCGAAAGTACCATTCCGTGCTTTTGCCCGGGGGGAACGATGCGAAGTCCGAGGATCGACGAGGCGGGGTGCGGGGACGGGGGGATCGCGAGCCGTGCGGGGGTCGCGGGCGTTACGCGTGTCGCGCCCGGATCGGGCGCCCGGGGGTCGTTCGTGAGGCGCGTGCGTATCGCGAGCCGGGACGTTTCCGGGCTCGCGGTCGCCGCCTCGGTCGAAGCCGGAGGGGAGAAACAGGGGATGAACGCCCGGAGGGGCATCACCCGGTGCGCGGCGTGCGGTCGACGATTCGCACAGCGCAAGGTGACCGGCCGCAAGCGGCTGTACTGCGACCCGACCTGTCGGCAACGGGCGCAGCGGGCGCGCGAACGGGCGCGGGCGCAGGCGCGGGCACAGGTGCGTGGGATGTCGGTGCGGGTCGAGGCGGGCGAGCAGGCTGCTCGGGTGCGGGCCGCCAGGGCCGTCGAATCCACCGAATCCACCGAATCCACCGAGCACGCCGGTCGGGTCGATCCTCGCGCTCTGGAGACGGGAATCGTGGCGATCCTGCGCCGGGTGGCGTGCGCGCTGGAGGAGGCCGAGCGCACGCGTGAGCCGCTGCGGGTGCGGCTCGCCTACGCGGATCGGCTCAGCGGCGAGACCCGGCGCTATCGGGCGGTGGTGGGGGAGGAACGTCCGAACTCGGCGACGCGGCCGCGTCCGGAGTGGTCCGCGCAATTGGCCGCGCGGCTGGGCGCCCGCGCGGACCCCGGCGCGGACGCCGGCGGCGACGAGGACCTCTCGTCGTCGCAGCACGCGGGCGAGCGGTTGGCCGCCGCGTTGCGTGAACTGCGCCGTGCCGACGGCGTGACCGTCGCGGAACTGGCCTGGCAGGCGGGGATCAGCGAGGGCTTCCTGGACCGGATCCTGGCCGGCGAGGTCTGGCCGTCGTGGCCGGTGGTGGAGACGCTGGCCGGAAAACTGGGCGGCGAGGCCCACGAGTTGCGTGCGCTGTGGGAGTGCTCGCGTGGGATCGACCACCACATCCGGCGGGAACTTCGGGACCTGGCAATGCTGTTGGCGCAGATGTTGCGCGGCCTGTGGCTGGCCGCCGGGCGACCCGTGTCGGACCGGATCGGCGGCGCGCCGCTCACCCCCGACTCGGTGGGGCGCATCCTGGCCGGCGAGCTGATTCCGGATCGCGGCACCGCCGAACTCCTGGTCGTACGCCTGGGCGCGCACCCGGACGTGATCCGTCGGTTGTGGACCCACGTGCACTACGGCGTCCTGACCCGCCTCGGCGACACCGGATTCCCACCCGGTGGGCTCCCCTTCACGGCACTCGCGGGCGCCGACCCGGGTGTGGACGCCGGTCCCGGTGTTGCCGATGTCCGGTGACCCGCGTGCGACCCGGCCCGTCGGTCTCGTCACGCCCGCCGGAGTACGCGCACGTGCAGGCGCAGGCGTGGTCGGGCGGTCCCGTGCTCCGCTCGACTTCGCCGCGTTCTGCCTGCTCTACCGGGCCCGTTGGGCGCAATACGCCCGCCTGCGGGTGGGTGACCGGGTCCGCGGGGATCGAGCCGTGCAATCGGCGGTCGCGGAACTGGCCGTCAACTGGGCGGACATCCTGCGCGGACCGAACCCGACCGCCGGTGCGTGGCGGATCCTCGGCCGGGCGGTCACCCGCGCTCCCGGCCCGATGCCCGTCCCCGCGCGGGACACTCTGCACGACGCGCTCCCTGGTCCTCAGGCGGACGCGGTGCTGCTCCACTATCGGCTGGGCCTGACGCTCACCGCGACCGCCGACCTGATGGGCACCGACCCACCCGAGGTGGCGGCACACCTGGTCGCGGCCGAACGCAGCCTGCCCACCGCCATGGTCAAAACCCTCGAACGCGACCCCGAAGCGAGCCACGGCCCATCGTGACGGAGGATGCCGACCGCGTCGGGCCGCGACGGACTTCGTCCGGTGGATGGTTTCGGCGGCGCTCGACGGCGGGCGGGGCGTATCGCGTCGCCATCACAAGCGGGTCGTGCGCGGGGCTTCTCGAAGGAGTGGCTGTCCGGGGGCCGGGTGCGCGCCTAGCATGGCCGGGGGCGGCCGGGACGGTGGCGGTGTGCCCGGGCGGGTGCGGAATCGAGGGGGTCTGGTGGGGGACGCGGAGAAGCACGTTTTCGAGATCGACGTGGACACGCCCAGTGCGGCTCGGATGTACGACTGGTATCTCGGCGGTACGGACAACTACCCCGCCGATCGGGTGGCCTGTGAGGAACTGCTCAAGATCGTCCCCAGTACCCGCGAACTTGCCCGCAACAACCGGGCGTTCCTACAGCGGGTGGTACGGGTGCTGGCCGCCGAGTACGGGATTCGCCAGTTTCTCGACCACGGATCCGGGTTGCCGACGCGGGAGAACGTGCACCAGGTGGCCCAGGGCGTCGATCCCGGTTCCCGGGTGGTGTACGTCGACAACGACCCGATCGTGTTGGCGCACGGCCGGATGTTGCTGGAGGAGAACGACAACACCGCGGTGATCCAGGCGGACATGACCGACACCGCCGGCATCTTCGACCACCCCGACGTCCGGCGGCTGATCCGACTCGACGAGCCGGTGGCCGCGTTGTTCGTGTCGGTGCTGCACTGTCTGCCCGATGCGGCAGAGCCCGCCGCGATGATCCGTCGGGTCGCCGAACGGCTGCCCTCGGGCAGCTTCATGGTGATCTGCCAACTGGTCAGTGAGGACGCGGAGATCCGGGACGGGGTCAGCGACTTCATGGCCGAGGCGACCGGCGGCAACTGGGGACGGGTGCGTGAACCCGCCCAGGTGGACGCGTACTTCGCCGGGCTGACGATTATGGAACCGGGCCTGGTCGAGGTCTCCACGTGGCGACCCGACTCGCATGTCACCGCGCGCCAGGAGACCGAGGAGTGGATCGAGTACGGCGGCCTGGCCCGGATTCCCTGACCGCACCCGCACCGCCCGCCGAGCACCGGGACACCGGCGCACGGGTCAGTCGGTCCGGCCCGCCGCGAACCGCCGTTCGGCGTCGCGCAGCATGCGTTCGCTGGACAGGCGGTCCTCGGCGGCGGCCCACAGTCGCAGCAGGATTTCCCGATAGGCGTCGATGTCCGCGCGCCTGCTCAAGTACGTGGCGCTATTGGCCTGTTCCAGGTAGATCATCTCGCTGGGGCCGCCCGACGCGAAGCGCAGATACGTCATCGGCGACGGCGGCGTGATGCTGGCGGCGCGGTCGAAGCGTACGACGCGGATGTTGATGCGATCCCGCCCCGACTCCGCCAGCAGGTGGCGCATCTGCTCGGCCATCACCTCCGGGCCGCCGACCGGGCGACGCAGGATGCCCTCGTCCAGCAGCGCGGTCAGGTCCGGTCGGCGCTCGTCCGCGAGCAAAGCCTGGCGCCGGCAGCGCAGATCGATCCGTCGCTCGACCTCCTCGTCGTCGGCGCGCGGCAGCCCGGTGCGTACGATCGCGCGGGTGTACGAGGGCACCTGCAACAGGCCCGGGACCACGTGCACCTCATAGGTGTCGATCTTGGTGGCCGAGTCCTCCATGCCGATCAACCGTGCCAACCAGCCCGGCATCACGTCGCTGTAATGGCTCCACCACGCCCGCTCCAGCGCCTTCTTGAGCAACTCCTCTATCTCGGAGAGGGATTCCTCGTCCCGCACCCCGTAGAAGTGGACCAGGTCGAAGACGTCCCGGGCGCGTGGCGGGCTCTCGCCCCGCTCCAGACGGCTGATCTTGGACATCGAGGCCCGGATCGCCTCGGCCGCGTCCTTGAGTCCCTTGCCGTTGTCCAGGCGCAACTTGCGCAGCGTGGCCCCGAGCACCTTCACGGCCGCGGCCGGATTGCTCTGCTGGGTCAGTGACACCACGGGTGCGATCGACGGGGCGCGGGCCGGGCGGTCGGCGGACATACGGGCTCCAGGAATGGACGTGTCGACGCACGCCATTATCGCGAGTCGAAACCCGCCTGTCCGTCGATCCCACGGCCGAGCCCGGGCCCGGACCTTCCCCAACCTCGCCCGCACCGCCCGCGCCTCGCCCGGACCCCGCCCGGATCAGTCGATCGGGGAATCGACCCCGCCGTTCTTGGCACCCGCGACGAACGCGGCGATCTCCGCCCGCGCGTAGACCAGAGCCGGTCCCCGCGCGCGCTGCGAATCGCGCACCGCGACCTCCCCCTCGGGCAGCACGGCGAGTTCGACACAGTTGCCCTCGGCCGTGCTCGCGCTGCTCTTCACCCACGTCACGGACCCGAACGAGTCCGCCGGATCCCCGTTGCCGGCACGCATCCTCATCACCCTTTCCGATCCCGCCCGATCGCGACCCGCACGGCGCGATCACGGACGCGACAGCCGTCTCGCAAAACCACCTGCATTTGCATCATGGGACCGAGTGAACGTCCCGTCACGGGAAACCGACCCGGAAGTCCCTCGAAAGAGTGCCCGATCCGGGTCGGCGCAGACCCCCCGAAGTCGCACCCGATCCCGCCCGATCGCCCCCGTCCCCCGAACGACCGGCCCCGTAACCCGGGGCGCCCGCGGCAACCGACCCGACCCCTCGAAACCGGTCTCCGGCAGAGAGATCCGGCCGAAATCAGAGGGTTGACCGGCGCCCGGAGCGAACTTGGGATTTGTTCAACACACGGTCACAAGATCCTTGCGCGCAGTTGGCAATCGGGACTTGTGGCCCGCCGCCGCAATGGCGTAACAAGGAACCCGCCGATGGTGTGACACAGCTGATCGGCGTGCCCCACACCGCGGTTCCGCGACCGCGGAACCCGACGGGGAGGGGCCGCGCGGCACGACCGGAACCACCCACGCACGGCTGGACAGGCGGGACGTCCTCCCACGTCCCGGAACGAGACACACCGCTCCGGCCCCGCGGGGAGCCGCCGGCGGCGTCCCCGACGAGCAACGCTGTGCCCACTTTCCCCGCACAGCGCCGCGGTGGGGGCCGCGCCCGGGGGAAGGGACGCTTCAGTGGAACCGGAGCGGGTATCCGAACTTTCCGATCTACTCGCGTACGCACGCGCTTCTCGTACCGGCGCCGGCGGGCGAGCCGTGATCATCAGAACCCCGTCCGGCATGTGGTGCCGTGAACTGCTCGTCGAGTTCACCGACCGACAACGCCGCGCCGGCGCCGCGCCGATCCTGGTCTCGTGCCAACACCGCGACGCGGACCAGCCTTTCGCCGCGCTGCGCCAGCTGCTCACCGGCCTCGACGACGCCGCCGACACCCCCGGCGACTCTCGCTTCGACGAACTGCGCCGGGCCCTGCCGCACGCCGTCCCCGACAACGACCGGCAGCTGTTCGACGAGCTCTACGAGGCGCTGCTGCCCGCGGTGCGGCGCTGCCCCCGAGTGATCGTCGTCGACCACGCGCAGTGGATGGACGACGCCTCGCTGCGGTGGTTCGCGCACCTGGTCCGCCGACTGTCCCGACTGCCGCTGCTGGTGGTGCTCGGCGTACGCGTCGACGACGACCTGCCCGCGCGCGACGCGCTCGAGGACATCGGCGCGCAGGCCGCGTGCCACGAGACCACGCTGCGCCCGCTGTCCGTGCACAGCGCCCGCGAACTCGTGCAACGGGCCTACGGCGGCCGAGCCCCCGACGAACCGTTCGTACGGCTGTGCCACCAGGTCACCGGCGGCGTGCCCGAATACCTGGCCCGGCTGGTCGACACCCAACTCCAGGCCGGGCTGCCCCCGGAACTCGGGCCCACCCGCTCCGGGATCCACGTCGACGGCAGGCCCCGGCTCACCCGGGCCGATCACATCCGCCGCATCGCCGCCCGGATCGAGGCCGCGGCGGTGACCACCCGGCTGGCCCGACAATCCGAGCGGGTCCGCGCGCTGGCCCAGACCGCCGCGTTGTTCGGCGACGGCGCCGACCTGGACATCGTCGCCGACCTGCTGGGCACCGGTCCGGACCGGCTGGACGGCCCGCTGGCCGAACTGGTCCGGATCGGCGCGCTGCGCCGCGCCCCGGTCGGCAGCCGGCTGATGTTCCGTACCCCCGAACTGCGGGACGCCGTCCACGACACCATCCCGGAGAAGCTGCTGCGCGACCGACACCTGCGTGCCGCCCGGCGCCTCGGCGACTATGGCGCACCCCCCGTACGCGTCGCCGAACACCTGCTGCGAATCGACACGCTGGACCTCGACGACCACGCGTGGGCGGGTGCGGTGCTGCACGAGGCGGGCCGCACCGCGCTGGAGGCGGGCGCGACGCTGCGCTGCGCCGAGTACGCCCGGCGGGCCCTGCGCGACGACCCGGCCCCCGAACACCGTGCCCGTCTACTCGTGTTGCTCGGACGGGCCGAGGTGCCGACCGCGCCCGAGGCCGCCGCGCGGCACCTGGAGGAGGCGCTGCGACTGCTGACCGACCCGGCCGAACGCGCCGAGGCGGTCCTGGAGTTGTGCCACGCGCACGTGCTGCGCCAGGGGGACTGCGTGGAGTCGGTGATGCGCCCGGCCCGCAGCACCGCGTCGCGACTGGGCGAACTGGCCGAGCAGGACTGCCCCGACCCCGACGTGCGGCTGCGCCTGCGCGCCGTCGTCCACCAGGGGGCACCGCACGGCGGCCGGCCCACACGCGAACTGCCGCACGGCACGGATTCGCCGGTGGACTTCACACGAGTCACCGGAGTCACCGCCGGCGAGCGCGAACTGCTCGCCGCGTTGGCCTCGGACAGTGCGTGCCGGGCCGAACCCAGCTCGGTGGCGCTGGACCTGATCGAACGCGCGCTCTCCGGGGAAGCGCCGCGCGGCAGCGCCTCGGCCCTGCTCCTGCTGCGCAGTGTCGTGGTGTTGGCCTGGGCCGGACGGCTCGACGAGGCCCGGGCGTGGGCGGCGGGCCTGACCGCGACCATCCCGATCGGGCCCGCGCACTCGCGGATCGGCCTGCCCGCCGTGGTCGCGCACTGCCTGTGCGCGGACATCGCGCTGCGGGCCGGGAACCTGCCCGAGGCGCTGTCCGAGGCGCGCACCGCGAGCCGACTCGCGCGCGGCCCCGAACTGTCCGCCCTCGCCCAACTGACCCGCGTGCAGTTGGCGCGCATCCGGGTGATCCTGGGCCAACACGACGCAGCCACCGCGATGTTGCGTGGATCCCTGGGCGTACCCCGGGCCCGGGCCACCGCGCTGGGCGTGCGCGGGCGATGTCGGCACGCGATGGGGGACATCCGAGGAGCACTGACCGACTATCTCGAATGCGGCCGGCGACTGGCCGAGCTGGGCATCGTCAACCCGGCGTTGAGCGACTGGCGAGGTGGCGCGGCACTGGCGCTGACCGAACTGGACCGGTGCGCCGAAGCGGTGCCGCTGCTGGACGAGGGTCTGGACATCGCGCGGCGCTGGGGCGCCGCGGCCACCATCGGTGAGGCCCTGCGCAACCGGGCACGGATCGAACCCCCGCGCGCCGCGGCCCGACTCCTGGAGGAGTCGGTCGCCGTCCTCGAACACTCCGGCGCCCGTCTGCAACTGGCCGAGTCCCTGGTGGAGTCGGGCCGGATGTACGCGCTGGCCGGGCAACCGGCGGCGGCCCGGCAGTCGTTGCGGCGCGGGATGGGCCTGGCCCAGGAGTGCGGTTGGGACCTGCTGGTCGAGCGGGCGCACAAGGACCTGCTGGCCTGCGGCGGCCGACTGCGCCGCACCAGCCTGTCCGGTCCCGGTTCGCTGACCCCCTCCGAACGCCAGATCGCCGAACTCGCCGCCGCCGGGCACACCAACCGTGCCATCGCCGAGTTCCTGTGCGTCACGCGCGGCACGGTGGAGGTGCACCTGACGCACGTCTACCGCAAGCTGGGCATCTCCGGCCGCTCCGCGCTGTCCACCCGGCTGGCCTCGAAGTAGCCGCCGACGCCGACCCGGGCCGGCCCGACCCGCGTCTCGCCCGCGCCGAACCGCGCCTATGGCGCGCTTCGGCGCGGGCGAGACGCGGTGTGCCCGGCCCGGGGCACCCGCCCACCCACCGCGAAGCCCAGCAGCATGGTGAACCCGTCCAGCGCGACGAACCGCTCCCACGCCGCCATCGCCCTGGCGTACACGCCCAACCCCAGGACGCCCCGCTCGACCAGCGGGAGCAACCGTTCCGGGGACAACTGCGGCCCGAGCGCGCCGACGCCGCCGACCTCGTCGCTGGTGTAGGCGAACGGCCGTACGGTGATCTCCTCCAGGCCCGCCGCCCGCAGGATCCGCGGCAGCCTGCGCGCCACCAACCGGTCCCCGCCGTCCGCCGCCTGGGCCGAACCCAGCGCCCGGTAGGCCTCGGCGGAGAAGGCCGACATGTCCGGGTCGGCGCAGCCCCACAGCCCGGCGTCCACGTCGACGACGGCCAGCCGTCCGCCCGGCCGCACCAGGCTCGCGAGGGACCGCGCGGCCCCGACCGGGTCGGCCAGATGCTGGAAGACGTACCGAGCCAGCACCAGATCGAACCCCGCCGCCGGCAACGGGGGGCGGGCCAGGTCGCCCGCCACGTAGCGAATCCCGTCGTCCGACCCCTGCACCCGAGCCACCGCCAACAGTCGCTCGTCCGCGTCCAACCCCACCACCCGCGTGCCGGGGTCGACCAGTCGCGCCCGCAGCCGCCGGGTGACCGCTCCCGTGCCGCAGCCCGCGTCCAGCACCGCCCCGCCCGAGGTCGGCGCCCACTCGGCGAGCACCCGCCACTCGTGTGCCCAGCTCAACTCCGCCTGGGTCTCCAGCCGGCGCACCTCGGCCGGCACCCCGCCCCACTCGGCCTGCGGCCGGTAGCTGCCGCCGGGGTGGATCGCGCCGCTCACCGCGCGCCGCCGTCCGCGAGCAGGTGCGGCGTCATCAGCAGCCCGTCCCGCGGGCGCAGCGTCACCAGTGCCTCCGGCACCACCGGATGGCCGACCACGCCGCGCAGTTCCAGCCGTTGCAGGATGGTGGCCAGTACCAGGATCGCCTCCGTGGTCGCGAACGACTGGCCGATGCACACCCGGGGCCCGCCGCCGAAGGGCACGTACGCGTGCGCGGGTCGCCCCTGCCGCGCGGTCGCGGTGAAGCGGGCGGGCCGGAACTCCTCGGGTGCGTCCCAGACGCGCGGGTGCCGGTGCAGGGTCCACGGACTGATGCACACCAGCGTGCCCGCGGGCACCGTGAGTCCGTCGAGGACGTCCTCCGTGTTCGCCCGCCGGGAGATCAGCCACACCGGGGGATACAAGCGGATCGCCTCCTCCAGGCAGCGCCGGGTCAGATCCAGGCGCGGCAGGTCCTGGGCCCGGGGCGCTCGGCCACCGAGCACCTCGGCCAACTCCGCCCGGACCGCCGCCGCGTACTCCGGCCGGCGGTCCAGCAGATGCACCGTCCAACTCAGCGCCTTGGCCGTGGTCTCGTGCCCGGCCATCACCATGGTCAGCACCTGATCGTGCAACTCGCGATCACTGAACGCGTCCCCGTGCGCGTCGCGCGCGGCGAGCATCGCGTCCAACAGGTCGGCGGGGCGATCCGACGGCGGTCCGGTGTAACGGCGTGCGGCCACCAGCATCCCGACCACCCGCTCCAGGAAGGTTTGCGCGGCCAGGTACGACTCGCGCAGCCGGCGGAACGCGACGTCGTCCACGACCGACGCGTTCGGCTCGCCGTCGAAGTGGCCGATGAAGCGGTTGATGTCGTCGACGGCACGCCCGAATCCGGGCCCGGCCGCGGCCAGATCCGCGCCCAGCAGGGCGTCCGCGACGATCCGCAGGGTCAGCGCGGTGAAGTCGTGGTCCACCCGCACCGGGCGACCGGCCCGCGCGGCCTCGCTCCACGCGTCGGCGAGATCCGTGGCGGCGTCGGTCATCAGGGTGTCGAACGCCTCCACCTGCCGGGCTCGGAACGCCGGCGCGCACAAACGCCGTTGCCGCTCCCAGGTCGGCCCGTCGCTGGTCAGCAGCCCGGTGCCGAGCAGCGGAGTGAGCATGAAGTCGTCGGGCGTGCCCGCCTTCGTCCACGCGGTGTAGTTGTCCTTGAGGACGTGCCGGACCAGATCGGGGCGATTGACGAACCACACCACCTCGCCCCGGGTGCGATGGCTGCACAGGTCGCCGTATTCGGCGGCGAGTTCGGTGAGGAAGGCCAGCGGGTCGTCCCGGATGCCGGCCAGGTCGAGTTCGTCGGCGGGCCCGGGTGGACGCCGGCGGACGGGGGATTCGGACACGAGGAACCTCCTGGAGCCGGCCTGCGGATACCGGCGACGGACGCGAAATCGGCCACGAACTAGGCCATCTGACGTTGCACCAGCCGGTGGAACAGCCCGTCCTCGTCGGCCAGCAACTGGTCCGGCGGTCCCTGCTGCACCACCCGCCCGGCGTCGAGCACGATGATGCGGTCGGCCTGCATCACCGTGGACAGCCGGTGCGCGATGATGATCCGGGTGGCGTTGAGCCGGCGGGTGCTCTGGGTGACCACCTCCTGTGTGCGGTTGTCCAGCGCGCTGGTCGCCTCGTCGAAGAACAGGATGCGCGGTCGGCCGATCAGTGCCCGGGCGATCATCAGGCGCTGCCGCTGGCCGGCGGACAGGGTCACCGCACCGTCGTTGAGGACGGTGTGCATGCCCATCGGCATATGGCCCAGGTCGTCGTCCAGACCGGCCATCTCGGCGGCCTCCCATGCCTCGTCGAGGGTGTAGTCGCGCAGCCCGCAGATGTTGTGCAGCACGCTGCCCGCGAACAGTTGGCCGTTCTGCAACACCACGCCGAATTGGCGGCGCACGGCCGCCACATCCAGCGACGCCAGGTCCTGCCCGTCGTAGAGCACCGAACCGGTGGTCGGCTCCTCGAAGCCGATCAACAACCGCAGCAGGGTCGACTTGCCGCAGCCGGTCGGCCCGACGATGGCCACGAACTCGCCGGGACGGGCCCGCAGGTTCACGTCCTCCAGTACCGGCGGGCTGTCCCGGTGGTAGCTGAACGACAACCGGCTGACCTCGATGCCGCCGTACAGATCACCGGGCGGCTGCTTGGACTCCAGGACCTCGGGCAGCGCCCGCAGCACCGGCTGCACGCCCTCGTACAGCGGCACCGCCGCGGCCACCATGGTCACGCTCGCGGTCATCTGCAACATCGAGCCGAGCATCAGGGTGAACGCGACGTTGAAGGACAGGAAGTCGCCGACGTCCAGTTGCCCGGAGGCCGGACCCGAGACCATCGCGAACAGCACGAGCGTGCAGGCGAGCAGGTAGGCCGAGTTGAACACCGTGACCAGGTTCTGCAGGCGGCGGGTGCGTACGGTCAGCATGCGGCCGCGGGCGAAGGCCATCGCCCAGAACGCGAACGCCCGGTCCTCGGCCGCTGCGACACGCAACTTGGGCAAACCGGAAAGAAGTTGGAACATACGGCCGGACAACAGGTGATCCTCGGCCACGAGTTCGCGCTGCCAGCGCATCTGGCGCAGTCCGGCGACCGCGCAGACCGCGCCGCCCAGCAGCGCGAGCAGGCAGGCCACCAGTGCGAGCGGCACGCTGTAGAAGAACAGCAAACCCAGATCGACCGTGAAGACCAGGAACGCGGGGACGAACAACGCGGTGACCCCGCTGAGGATCTCGCGCAATCCGCTGATGCCCATCGCGGCGCTGCTGAGCGAGCCGGAGGAGACGGAGGCGAAGAACCCGGTGGGCAGCCGGAGCAGCCGATCCCACACAGCCGCCTGCGCGGACGCCTCGAACCGGCCCTCGATCCGCAGCAGGGACAGGTTCTGCACCGCGGAGAAGGCCGCGGCCAACAGGGCGGACGCGATCAGGACCACGCACATCTGGGAGACCAGGACCCGATCGCTCTGCGGCACGAACACGCCGAGCACCTTGCCGGTCAGCACCGGTACCAGCAGACCGAGCAGGGCCGCCGCCAACCCGCAGGCGAGCAGCACGAGCAGATCGCGTGCGCTGCCCCGGACGCCGAAGCGCAGCAGCGCGCCCCGGCCGCCGGGCTGCTCGGGCAGCGGCGGGTAGAACATCGTCGCGCGGCGCTCCAGCGTGTCCGCCAGCGCCCGGGTCACCGGCCTCCAGTCGGCGCCGGAGGAGTCGAGCACGTGATAGCGCCGCCGCCGCCACACCAGCGCGACCGGGCGGCGGGTGTCCGGATCGTTGTCCACCGCGCGCACATGGCCGACCAGCGGGCCCGAGTCGGTGCGCCACCAGCGGTCCACCAACTGCACGTCGCGCACCCGGAACCCGGAGGAGACGGCGATCCGCTCCAGCGGGTGCAGTCGCGCGTCGGAGGCCTCCGAGGTGCCCGAGCGGGTGACCCGGACACCGCCCGCCTGTCCGACCACCCGGGCCACCGCGAGGTAGTCGTCCTGATCGGCCGCGTCCAGGCCGGGCCGGTGGGCCGGCCGATACGGGTCGAGCACCGCGCCCAACGCGCGCGAGGAACGGCGCAGCGCGTCCGCGTCGACCAGCCGCCGGGCGTCCAGTTCCCGACCCGCGTTGCCGCGTCGGCCGCGCAGCCGTTCGTCCACGCGCTGCATCAGGGTGTGCTGATGGCGGGCCAGGTCGGTGGCGAACACCGCCTCCGAGAGCACGTCGCGGGTGCGGACCGCGTGCACGAACGCGCCGCCGGCGGAGTACAGCCAGTCGGCCGCGCCGATCGCGAGCCGGCCGCCGAACCCGACGGTGGGCACCGCCTCGGCATCGCCGGCGTCCTCCGCGGCGGGTCGGATCGCGCCACCCGGTCCACGCTCGTCGGGCTCGACGGCGTCCTCGTTCGGCCCGCCGATGGCAACGGAGCCGGAGAGCACCCGCACCCACAAGGTGCCCTCGACCGAGCGGGCCGAGCCGCCGGCGGGCATCTCCGCGCCGTCCCCGGCCTCCAGGGCGGTGAAGGTACGCGGTGGCAGGCCCATTCGGACCGCGTCGGCCAGCGCGCCCAGGCCGCGGTCCAGGCAGGCCGCGAAGCAGCCCGCGAACGCGTCGTCCCCGGCGGCGGCGGTGAGCACGTCGGTGAGCGCGGCGGTGCGCACGGCCCCGCCGGGCAGCGGTTTGCCCAGCATCGCGGTGCCGCCCGCCGGCACCCCGCACAACGCGGTCCCGGCGCCCACCCGGCACAGGAACTGCCAGCGACCGCCCTCCTCCTCGGTGGTGGCGAACACGTCCACCATGCCGGCGGTGACGAACCACACCTCGTGCGCGCCGACGAGCGGGAAGGCACCGGCGACGTCGGGCCCCAGCCGGTCACCCAGCGCGCGCAGGTCCAACGGGGTGTCGTCGGGCGGCTCGGCGGGTTCGAAGCCCTGCGGGGGCTCGGTCATCCTGCTTCCTCCATCGGGCGGTTCGCGGGCGGCGGGCAAGGCGTGCGGGTGATGGCGTCCGGTGCCGGGGACGTTGCCGGCGACCGTGACGGGCACGGCGTCGAAGGCGATGGGTCGGCCGAGGCGCCGGCGGAACCGCGCCTCGGCCGACGCCTACTGGTCGCGGATGAGTTCGGCGTACGGCCCGGCGACGGCCGCCAGCGCGTGGTGGCTGCCGCGTTGCGCGACCCGGCCCTGTTCGAGCACGACGATCTCGTCGCTGTCGCGCACCGTGGACAGGCGGTGCGCGATGATCACGCACGCACAGCCCCGCCGACGCAGGTTGTCGTCGATGGTCGCCTCGGTCTGCGCGTCCAGCGCGCTGGTGGCCTCGTCCAGGACCAGCACACTGGGATTGCGGACCAGCGCGCGGGCGATCTCCAGGCGCTGCCGCTGGCCGCCGGAGAAGTTCTTGCCGCCCTCGGCCATCGGGCTGTGGATGGTGCCCGGGCGGGCCGCGACCACGTCGTACACGGCCGCGTCGCGCAGCGCGGCCACCACCGCCTCGTCCGGGATCGAGTCGTCCCACAGGGTGACGTTGTCGCGCACGGTGCCCTCGAAGAGGAAGATGTCCTGGTCCACGAACGCGACCGCGGTACCCATCACATCGCGCGGATAGTCCCGTCGCGGCCGGCCGTCGAAGAGCAACTCGCCGGTCCACGGCTCGTACAGGCCGGCGATCAACCGGCTCACCGTCGATTTGCCGCTGCCCGAACCGCCGACCAGCGCGACCCGCTCGCCCGGGCCCACCCGCAGCGAGAAGTCGTCCAGGAGCGGTTTGCCCAACGGGCTGTAGCCGAAGGTGACATGGGAGAGCTCGACCCGACCGGCGAGCACCGGGGTGGTGTCGTGCCCGTTCCCGAACCGGGCCCGGCGGGCCTGTTCGTCCTCCAGGAACTCCGGTGCGGGCGGGAACTTCTCGATGTCCTTGAGCCGGTGCAGGTCGGCGGTCACGTCCTGCAGGCGCGGCCCGAGGTTGGCGAGTTGGGCCACCGGTCGGCTGAACGAGTTGACCAGTGTCTGGAAGGCGACCAGCAGGCCGATCGACATGTGCCCGTCGATCGCCCGCAGTCCGCCGATCCACAACAGCAGGCCGCTGTCCACCGCGGCCAGCAGCGGCGGGACCACGGCCAGGATCGAGGTGGGCGCGCCCAGCGTCTGCTGTCCGGACACCACCCGGGCCTGGAACCCGGCCCAGCGCTTGAAGTAGTCGCCCTCGGCGCCGGATGCCTTGAGCGTCTCGATCAGTTGCAGGCCGTTGTACGAGGCGGCGACCAGGCCGGAGCGGTCCGCGCGCAGCCGGGCCACGGTGTCCGTGCGCATCCGCGAGACCAGCTTGAGCACCACGATGTTGAGCATCGCCACGCCCACCCCGACCACGGTGAGCTGCGCGTCGTAGGTCCACAACAGGCCCGCGTAGACCAGCACCAGGAGCGTGCTGACCGCGGTGGTGGCCACGTCGCGGGACAGGATCTGCGCGATCGTGGCATTCGAGGAGACCCGTTTGCCGATCTCGGCGGGACTGCGCTGGGTGAAGAACACCACGGGCAGACGCAGCAGATGGCGCACCACGCGTACCGAGCTGCGGATCGAGGACGCGGACTCGACGCGCAACAGGTGGGCCTGTTGCAGCATGGTCAACCCGACCGTGACCGCCGCCGCCAGCCCCATCGAGGCGAGCAGCGCGGGCAGGAACGAGTGGTCGCCGCCGGTGAGGACCCGGTCGATGTACACCCGGGTGAAGGCGGGCGCGGCCAGCCCGGGCAGGATCAGCAGCAGGCTGGCCAGCAGCGCGAGCAGCAGCGCGCCGCCGCTGCTGCGGTAGCGCGCCCGCAGGTCGGCGAGCAGTCGGGGCGAGTGCCCGCCGCGGCGGAAATCCGGGCCGGGCTCGAAGGTGAGCACGATGCCGGTGAACGCGGCGTCGAACTCCTCGAGGGTGACCACCCGGCGGCCCTGCGCCGGGTCGTTGAGGCGCATCACCGGTCGGCCGAGCCGGCGGGCCGGGCCCTCGTAGACCACGAAGTGGTTGAACTTCCAGAACAGGATGGCCGGCGGCCGGCCGCGGAGCAGCGCGGCGGTCTCCATCTGCATGCCGCGCGCGGTCAGACCGTACGCGCGCGCGGCGCGCAGCAGGTTCGCCGCCTTGGCGCCGTCCCGGGAGACGCCGCACGCGTGGCGCAGTTCCTCCAGCGGCACGTGACGCCCGAAGTGGGCGAGCACCATGGCCAGCGCGGCGGCGCCGCATTCGACGGCCTCCAACTGGATGACCGTGGGGGTGCGGACCGACGTCCGGCGTTCGCCGGACTCGCGGCGGCGTCTTCCGGGCTCGGCCGGGGCGGGAGGTCCGGTCGGTGCCCCGGCCGGCGGGGGCGAGGTGGTGGTCATCCAGGAAGCAGCCAATCGAGCGGGCGCTCGCCCGGCAGGCGGGCGAAGCCGGTGATGGGGGTCTGCGAGTCGATCCGGAACGGCGGACCGGACTTGTTGGTCCACCGATAGCCGCTGAGTGTGCGCGGATCGGTCTCCAGGTCGACGGTGACCCGGACCGCGCCGCCGGCGGACAACAATCGGGCCGCGGCCTGTTGGTCGCCGCCGAGGAAGTCGGTCACCTGTTGGGCGGTGTAGGGGAACTGGTCGATCGCGGTGATCCGGCCGCGCAGCAGTCCGAACGCCTGGGAGGGCGCGGACTGGACGGACACGTCCACCTGGGTGCCCGGGCGCAACATGCCGGCACTGCGCGGCGAGACGAACAGCGTGGCCAGCAGTCGGTCGTCGTTGGCGTCGGTGCGCTCGACGGTCATGAACGTGGTGCCCACCGAGATGTACTGGCCGCTGGAGACCAGGACGCCGATCACCCGGCCGGCGAACGGCGCGCGGACGATCTGGGTGGCACCCTGCTGGTCGACCACGGACAACACCGGGGTGCCCTTGGGCACCAGCGTCGCCGAGTCCACGAACAGGTTGGACACCAGGCCGGTCTGCGGGCTCTGCACCCGCGAGACGCCCAATGGGTGGGTCAGGATGCCGGGCACCTTCACCTTGCGGGGGAGGGTGCCGGTCGCCGACCACCCGGCGGCGCAGCCGACCAGCAGGGCCAGGGCCAGCAGCAGGGCCCACGCGCGGGGGCGGGCCAGGCGGATCGGCGCGTCCAGTTCCTCGGGTGCCTTCAGCGCCTCCAGGGCCTCACGACGAAAGTGCATCGCGGCCTCCCATCGGGCCCGCGCGCTCGGGGTGGTGCGGCTCGACCCGGTGCGGCTCGACGCGATCCGGGTCGAGGTGATCGGATTCGACGTGATCGGGTTCGACCCGGTGCGGCTCGGGGCCGACCGTGCCGAGCAGGAACTCGCCGACGCTGCCCTCGTGTTCCCACCGGTTGCCGGTGGCCAGCGCGAACATGTCGGAGTCGCCGCCGCCGAGCCCGCACGCGGCCAGGCCCATCGCGGTCGCCACCAGGTACATGGTCTGGTAGAGCACGCCCACGTGCTTGAGCACGAGCGCGTAGCCCATCGTCTGGTACTTCCACATCACCCGGCCGAAGCGCGCGCTCACCACCAGCACCACCTGCGGCGGCGCGGTCATCAAGGACGTGGCGCGGGCCACCTCGGACAGCCGGTGCACCGCCGGGCCGGGCTCGGCGACGCGTTCGAGGCGATGCTCCCGCGGGTCGTAGTGGTAGAGCCCGGGCTCGATGCCCTCGACGTTGTTGATCAGCGGGTACAGCTCCAACTCGTGGCAGCGCCCGCCCGAGGGGTAGGGGCGGTCGCCGATCTCCTGGCGCTCCTCGTGGAAGATCGCCCGGTTGCGGGCCGTGCGGTACAGGAACTCGCCGAGTTGGTCCAGGGTCAGCGGCGCCGCGTCGTCGTGCGCGCGGATCGAGCGGCGGCCCTCCAGTACCTCGGTGAGGGTGGGGTCCGTGCGGCGCACCGCGTCCAGGTCCGGGCGCGGCAGGTCGATCGCGTCGCCGGGGAACGCCGGGCGCACCGCGGGCAGCGGCGGCGCCGAGGCGGCCCGCCAGTAGGTGCCGCCGTACGGCAGGTCGTGGCGCCCGGCGCGGGTGCGGCCGTGGAACCACAACTCGTGCGGCGACCACTGGGCCCGGTCCGGATCGGCGTCCTCGGTCTCGGGATCCACCAGCAGGCCGTGTCGGGCCAGCAGGTCCAGCGCCCGGCCGACGCCCGGTGGTGATTCGGCGGGCCGGTGTGGCAGGCCGGCGAGCAGCGCGGCCAGCGCCGGGTCGAGCAGGTCGGCGGCGACCGGGGCCAACGGCGACTCCAGGACGGTGTGTTCGCCGTCGCGGCGCAGCACCGCGAAGCGGGACAACCGCAGCCGGGTCCGGTCCACGGCGGCGGTGCCGCGCGCGGCCTGCGGCGCCGGCGGCGCGAGCGGACGCAACGTCAGCAGGGGCCGGCCGGCCGCCTCCAGGCGGATGCTCAGCCAGCCGCCGGTGCGCAGCCGGCGCAGCAGCGTGGGCAGCTTGAGCAGCGCCGCCTCGCCCTCGCGCGCGATGACCACCTGATGCAGGTCGTCCTCGACGCACGGATGGGCGGCGAGCAGCGCGACGGCCGCCGCGACGCCCGGCGTGAGCACGCCCAGTGCCAGCCCGCGCGGGCCGAGGAAGAGCAGCGTCGCGCCGTCCGCGCCGGTGCTCACCCGGGCGCCGGGATGCAGGGCGATGCGTTCCACCGGCGCGGACTCGGTGGGTGTGGCGACCGCCGCCGCGGGCGGGGTGCCGAGGCTGGTCATGGAACCTCCGGGGCAGGTCGGGCCGTACGAGGGCCGCGCCGGGGCGGGCGGTGCGGCCGGTCCGGGGCGCGAGGCCGGAGCCGGCCGGCCCCGGGGCGCGGGACGAGGCCCCGCCCCCGGGCCGCCCGGGTGCTCAGAAGAAGACGCTGTACGGGTTGAGCTCGGCCTCGGGGGTGGGCGCGTCGAGCCAGCCGAGCCGCACCGGCGTGTCGTACATCCGGCCCGGACCCAGGCGCCGCCAGAAGTGCCGCAGCCCCGGCACCATCACCTTGGCCACGTGCAACTCCAGGTCGGGCAGCGACTGGTCGAGCACGATCACCTCCAGGTCGACCGCGCGCAGCCGGTCCACCGTGTTGCGGATGTCGCGCGCGATGTCCCCGCTGTGCAGGGTGCCGTAGCCGGCCAGGGTGGTGGCCGGCAGGTGCGGCGCGGGCAGCGCCCACGGCTCGCGCTCGGCGGTGGCGGTGTGCAGCCAGGCCAGGGTGTGCGGATCGTCCTCCCAGTACTTGGTGGTGCCGTCCGGGTTGCGGTTGATCACCGCCGGGAGGAACTGGTTGACCTCGGTGAGCGCGCGCAGCACCGCGATCCGTACGTCCAGGTGCGCGCCGAAGCCCAGCAGGATGTCCTCCACCGGGTGGTCGGTGCGCCGCGAGACCGCGGCGAACGTGGGCACACCCAGGTCGGTGGTGATGTCGACGACCTCCAGCGTGCGCTGCATCCCGGCGTAGAACTCGCGCAGGGTGTCCACGTACGGCTCGCGCAGCGAGTCCAGGTCGAAGCCGGGGCGCAGCGCCCGGTTGTACCACCACAGGCCGACCGCGTCCCGCTCGCAGCTCTCGAACAGGCCCTGCATGATCGCCTCTTCGAGGGTGTTCCCGGAGGCGTTGCCGTTGCCGTCGCTGAAGCAGAAGAAGTGCTCGTGCAGGTCGGGGTGGCCGAACCAGGAGTAGCCGGCCGGCACCAGGCGGGGCCGGTCCCCGGTCAGCGACCACGCGCGGGACCACTGCAGGCGCCGGTCCTCGTCGAAGCGCTCGGGCACCAGGTGCAGCCGCCCGGCCGATTCGCGGTTCCACCTCTCGCGCGTCTCGTACTGGTTGTCGGAGTACAACAACAGGTCGTAGGGGTGCACGGCCAGGTCCGGGCCCAGTTCGGCGAACGAGCCCGGCTCGGTGGTGCGGTCCGCGCGCCATACGCCCGAGTAGCGCTCGATCGCCTCGCAGACCCCGCTGACCCGCGCCTGGACGTCACTGCGGCCCTTGCCGCCGCTCTGCCCGCGCAGGTTGCGCCGCAACATCGCGATGTTGTGCCCGGGGACGGCGAAATTGTGGCTCGCCGAGTAGCTGAAGGTGACGCCGTTGTCGACGTCGTTGAGCAGGCGCAGCGAGCTGATCGCGCCCAGCAGCCGGCTGATGTGCTTCTCCAGGCGCTTGAACGTGTCGTCCGGGCGCATCGTGCGGTGGCCACCCTCGTCGTCGAACACCACCGGCTGGTCCGCGAGTTCGATTCTGGGGTCGCGGTCGAGCAGGAGCGTGGGGTCGCCGCAGGCCGGACACTGGGGTTGGCGGATCAGGCGATGTTGTTCCAGGCGCCGGCCGGCAACGTGCAGGGAGACCAGGACGCCCTCGTGGTCGGAGCGCCCGGCGGCCAGCAGTTCGGCGGCGGCCGCGGCGACCAGGTGCGCGGACAGGCCCACCGACCACGCGGTGGCGGCCAGCGACGTGCGGATCGGCTCGTCCGCGACGGTGCCGTCGTCGCGCCGCCGCAGGAAGGTTTCCACCTGCTGGTTGCCGGCCAGCCGGTGGGCCAGGCAGTGCCAGCAGCCGGTCTTCCCGGGGACCAGGTAGGGGCCGGTCCACACCTCGGCCCCAGTGGGCTTGGCGAGCAGCCACGGCAGTGCCTCGGCGCGCAACCGGGCGTCCATCGCGTCCAGTCGGGGGTCGAGGTAGTCGTCGGTGAGCACCACCGTCAGGTCCGGTCCGCGCCGTCCCTCACTCGCCCCGGCGCCGACCTCGGCCGGGGTCACCGGGGTCACCGTCGCGCCGATCTCGCGCAGCGCGGCGACCACGGCGGCGGCGTCCACCGCGCCCAGCGCGGCCACCTCGATCCGCGCCTCGCCGAGCCGGCGCAGCGCCGTCGCGGCGTCCAGTCCCAGGCCCTCCCAGGCCGCGGCGGTGGCCCTGTCCTCGCCCACCGCGCCGTCCACCAGGTGTCCGAAGCGCTGGAACTTGGAGACGGCGAAGACGACTTCACCCATGGTGAAGCGTTCGGCCAGCTTCTCGGTGATCTCCGCGATGGTGTGCGTGCCGTCGAGATACGGCAACACGGCGGTGACCGCCTTGCCCTGCACGAGGTAGTGGCCGTCCTCGCAGACGAGGAAGACCCGGTCGGGACCGAAGGCGCGAGCGACGAGATGTGCCTTGAGACGAGGCAGGTCCACGAATTCTCTCCCGGCGTAGTCGAAATTCCACGAGCGGCGTCGACGGCTGCTGCCGGTAATTCTTAGCCGCCGCCGATACGCCCGGACAAGGTCGTTTCGGCGATTCTCCGCTGTTTCTCCGGTGGTCGTGCACTCGGGCATGGGGGTGCCCCTCGGATCCCTATCGGGGGGTGCCGCCTAACGTTGGGGGGTGTCTCGATTAGCTTCCCGGACCGGCGCTTTGACCTGCGGGAGGTGAGGGTCGAGGTGTGGGGGAGGGGCGCCCTAATCATGGGATCCGGTAATTATGAATTCGGGCATTGACGGGCCACCGGCCGCCTCCGCATGCTTCCGGTATCGCAGCCGACGTCGATCCGAAACCGGGCGTGAACAGGCGCCGAGCAGGTGGGACGTCGTTATTCCGGACCGATTCGAATCGGCGCGGAATTTGCTGCACGACCCGAAGTCGGACCCCATGAAGGAGATTCGGATGGACCCCAGGGACAGGGCCGCGTTCGTCAGGTCCTACACGAAGGTGTTGACCGCGGCCTGGTCGGACGACGAGTACGCGGCCCGGCTCGAGAACGACCCGCGCTCCGCGCTGGCCGAGCACGGCCTGGAACTGCCCGCCGGCGCCACGGTGCGCATCGTGCGCAACCTCGGCGGCGAGCCGGACCTGGACAGCCAGGTCGAGCTGTGGGAGAGCGGCGCCGAGACCAACTCGTACGAGCTGCGGGTGCCCAACTCGCCGCAGATCGAGATGCGCGAGCTCTCCGAGGCCGACCTCGAGTCCGTCGCCGGCGGCGGCCTGGACTCGCCGCAGAACCCCGACGACACCACGTACTGCTGCTGCTGTTCTCCGTGCTGCTGCTGCACCTGATCCGCAGCGCACCCGACCGACGTCGCGGAGAGGAAGGCTCGCATGGAGCCCAGGGAAAGAGCCGCGTTCGTCGGCTTCTACGCCAAGGTGCTGACCTCGGCGTGGTCGGACGACGACTACGCGGCCCGCTTGGAATCGGACCCGCGAGCCGCCCTCGCGGAAATGGGCTTCGAGCTACCCGCCGGTGCCACGGTCAGCATCATCCGTGAGGCCGGTGGCGAGCCCGACCTGGAGGCCCAGGTGCACGCCTGGGCGGAGGGCGCCAAGACCGGTCGATACGAACTGTGGGTACTGGACTCGCCGTTGCTCGAGACGCGCGAGTTGTCCGAGGCCGACCTGGACTCGGTCGCCGGCGGCGACGCGTACAGCTGTTCCTGCTCGCCGTGCTGCACCAGCACCTGATCGACGCCCGCTCGGTCGGGTGAGCACCGATCGGCGCCCGATCGAGTGCCGATCGGCCGCACCCGCACGCGATCGCCCGCATCCGCACCCGAGCGGCACGTGGGGGACCGCCTGATCCACCGCTGTCCGTACAGCCGGTTCCGGCGCCCCGGGAGTCGTCCTCCCGCGGCGTCGGAACCGCCCCGTTCCACCGACCCGAGGCGGAGAGAGATGCCCGGACCAGCCGCGCCGGATGTGCGCGCACCGCGCCCCCTTCCGGTGCGCGTCACCTCCACGCCCGGCGACGCCCGCCGGGCGGCCTCGGGCGTTCGCCGCCGACTGGCCACGCTGGTGGCGGCCGTGCTGGTCGCCGGCGCCGTGCTGGCCGGCTGCGGGGACACCCCCGCCGACCCCAAACCGGCCACACCCCAGGGCGCCGCACCCCCGGTGGGCGTGGAACAGGCCACCCGGCTGCTGCACGAGTACGCCGCGGCCAACACCCGGATCAACGCGAGCCTGGACCCGGCCGCGGTGGACGCGATCGAAATGCCCCCCGCCTCGACCGGCAGCAAGGCCGGACTCCAGGTGGCCAAGACCCAGGCGGTCGTGGTGCCCACGACCGGATACGTGCAGCCCAGGTTCGTCTTCCCCCGACTGACCGGCTATCCGAAGTTCTTCGTCGCGATCACCCAACTGCTCCAGTCCGACACGGTCTCCCCCTCGCCCAAGTACCTGCTGTTCGTGCAGGAGCGCGAGGACGCGCCGTGGAAGGTCGCCTACTACCCGTTCGTCACCGACCGCTCCGAGATCCCCGAACTGGAGCAGGACGCCACCGGCGGCGCCCCGGCGGTCGCCGACAGCGCCGGTCTGCTCGCCGATCCGGCCGCGCTGGGGCGCGCGTACCAGGACTACGCCCAGGGCAAGCGCGACCCCAAGGTGCCGCTGTCGCCGACCAAGACGCTCACCGGGCAGCTCACCGGCGGCTGGACCGCCGGAGTGCAGGCGCTGCGCGCCAAGGGCGCCCTGCTGGAGCGGGTGATCCCCACCGACGCGCCGCGCTACCCGACGTTCCTGCTGCGCACCCGCGACGGCGGCGTGCTCGCCTTCACCGCCGTCCAGGTCCGGGACACGATGACCGCCGCCGGCGGCAAGGACGGCGTACCGCTGGACGCGGGCAGCCGCGAGGCCGCGCTCGCGGGCAGTCCCGAGGGGGCCCGCGCACCGCAGTACGTGGTCGACCGCCTGGTGGTCTCGCTCAGCCACATCCCGCCGGCCGCCACCCCGGGCACCGGCGTGCAACTGATCGCCTACGGCGACTACGCCCTCTCGGTCACCTGAGCACCCGTCGGCCCGTCCGCTTCGTCACCGACCCCAGCAGGAGGCTCCCCGGATGTCGCCGTCGCCCGCCGCACCGGCCCGTCGCCGCCAGGTTCACCTGGTCGAGCTGACCGTGATGCCCGGCGTCCGCTACAGCGCCGTGCTCGGCCAGCTCCAGGCGGCGGCCCAGGCCGACCCCGGGCTGGCCGCCGCGACGAGCTTCCACAAGCACGTGCACCTCCAAGGCGGCGGCGCCTACGCGCGCGCCGCCCGTACCGTGCTGGACAGCCTCGACGACCCGCTCGTGGTGGCCTTCACCGTCTACTTCTGGAACCGGGCCCGCACCCTGGAGCTGGCCCGGCGGGTCAAGGAGCGCTGGCCGCGCTGTCGGATCGTGGTCGGCGGCAACGACGTCACCCACCAGCAGCGCGAGCTGTTCGCCCAGGCGCCCTGGGTGGACGTACTCGTGCACGGCGAGGGCGAGTTGCGCTTCCGGGACCTGCTGCGGGCCTTCCTCGCGCATCCCGACGCCCCGCTCGCCGACCCGATGCTCGGCGCGGCGTTGGCCGCGATCCCCGGGATCAGCCGGCCCGGGCCGAACGGGCGCCCGATCGACACCGCCGACGCGCCTCGGGTGAGCGACCTGGACGCGCTCCCCTCCCCGCTGCTGGACCCGGGCGTGTGGTCGGACCAGGACCTGGCCGCGTCCCGGATGATCGTCTACGAGACCAACCGGGGTTGTCCGTACTCGTGCGCGTTCTGCTACTGGGGCGGCGCCACCAACTCCAAGGTCCGCCAATACTCGCTGGAGCGCATCCGGGCCGAACTCGACCGGATCGTCACCCACGCCGGCAACGGCACCCAACTGTTCATCGCCGACGCCAACTTCGGCATCCTCCCGCGCGACACCGAGATCGCCCGGCACCTGGTGGAGCTGTGCGCGCGGCACCGCAAACGGCTGCTGGTGATGACCAACTGGGCCAAGAACACCAACGGGCGCGTCGTGGAGATCGCCTCGATCCTGCACCGGGCCGGCCTGACCGGCGCGATCACGCTGTCCGCGCAGTCCTTCGACGCCGAGGTGCTGC
Organism: Embleya sp. NPDC127516; assembly: GCF_044765325.1. NCBI lineage: Bacteria > Bacillati > Actinomycetota > Actinomycetes > Kitasatosporales > Streptomycetaceae > Embleya > Embleya sp. NPDC127516. The sequence goes on from NZ_JBIWJT010000002.1 coordinate 599,341, forward strand.
AACTGGCCAACCGCACCAACATCCGGGTGGACAACTACCGGCGCATGCAGCGGCAGTTCCGCGACCGGGGCATCCCGACCTACACCGATCTGATCTGGGGCCTGCCCGGCGAGTCGCTGGCCACCCACCTGGACGGCGTCGAGGAGGCGGTCGCCGCGGGCGGATCGCCGGTGGTCTACCCGCTGCTGCTGCTCAACAACACCGACTACACCCACGCGCGCTTTCGGGACGAGCACGCGCTGACCACCCGACGCATGCCGTGCGACCCGGGCAACACGGACCTGATCGCCGACGTGGTCACCGGACACGCCCGGATGGACTTCGAGGACTGGCTGCGCGGCATGGAACTGCGCATCCCGCTCACGCTGTTCCACAAGTGCCTGCTGCGCTGCACCCTGCGCGTGCTGGCGCACACCACCGGCACCCGCACGGTCGACCTGGTCGCGGCGCTGGGCGAACACCTGCGCACGGGCGGCCCCGACCCGATCGCCGCGTACTGGTTCGGCGACTACACCCGCTCGTGGCGCGAACCCGAGCGTTTCCCGCGCGAGGCGCTGTACGCCGAACTCGGCGACGAGTTGATCCACGAGGAGGTGCACTACCAGGCGATCCTGCATAGCATGGTGCGCAACCCCGACCGTGCCCGGCAACACGCGCACGCGGCCGTGGACTTCCTCTACGAGCGTCTGGGCGCGGACCCGGTCGCGGCGGCCCGGCTGCCCGGGCGCGCGGACCTGGAGCGGGTGACGGAACTGGACCTGGCCGCCGCCGCGGTGTTCCGGGCCGGCATCCACAAGGTGGCCGAGACGCACGAGTTCGCGGTGCCCGGTGCGCTGTGGGCAATCCTGCGCGAGCACGGCGACGTCCCCCCGGCCGACGACGAGATCGCCGCCGACACCGACGCCGGCTTCGGCGTGGACGCCGATGCCGACACCGACCCCGGTCCGGTCCGGGGCCGGGTCGCGGTGCCGCAGGCCCGGATCCATTACCCGTTCAGCGCGTACGCCCTGTCCGTGTGGCACGGCAGCGGCCGGCCGATCCACGACTGCGCGACCACCGCCCGATCCGCCGGCCGGCCGCTGCCGGCCTCCACGCTCCAATGAGATCGAGGCAGTCATGAATCGCACCGTGCGGGTGGCCGCCCCGATGCTCTACGCCACCGCGATCGTCCTGGCCTTCATGCTCGACACCCGGGCGGGCGTGGTGGTCTGCGTGGTCGGTGGCATGCTGCTGGGCGTGTTGTTCACGGTGGCCCGTCGCCGCCGACCGTCGCGTCCGCAGCCACCATCCGGCCCACCAACGACTCGGTGAACGCGGCGACCGTCGGGAACTCCCAGAGCGCGTCCGGTTCGATCTCGAAACCCACACGCTCCTCGGTCTCGGCGAGCACGGACAACGCCGCCACCGAGTCCAGGCCGTAGTCGGTCATCGGCGTGCCGGGATCGATCGCATCGCGTGAGAGTTTCAACTCCTCGGCCAGAAAGCCGCAGAGCCAGCTCTGCAATTCGGCCCGCAGGACGTGCGCGGGAGAAGCGGGCATGTGCGGCTCCTTGGTCACGGCGGTGCGCTGCGCAAGGATCGGACCGATCCGATCCGGCGCGCCGGCGCGGACGGCTACTGCGGATCCCGGTAGAGCGAGGCCAACCTGCCCTCGTGGAACAACTCGCGCATCGCCGAGCGCTGGACCTTGCCGCTGGTGGTGCGCAACACGGTACCCGGGCTGAGCAGCGCCACCGTGCCCACCCGCACGCCGAACTCGCGGCCTACGGTGTGCCGCATCGCGGCCGCGAGCGCGGGCAGGCGCTCCTGGGGCACCCCGGTCACCTCGTGGGTGACCACGACCTCGGCGGACCCGGCGGTCGAACCGTTGGTGCCGGTGTCGAACACCACGCCCACCCGGCCCAGTTCCGGATGATGTACGCGCAACTCCTGCTCCACGTCCTGCGGATACACGTTGCGTCCGTGCACGATCAGCATGTCCTTGAGGCGGCCCTGTACGTACAACTCGCCGTCGTGGAGCACTCCCAGGTCGCCGGTGCGCAGATAGTCCCCGTCCTCGCCGAGTGCGGTGCGCGCGCCGAACACACCGCCGCCGTCGCCGTGTCCCCAGTAGCCGTCCGCCACGCCCGGACCGCGCACCCAGATCTCGCCCAGGCGGCCCTCGGGCAGCACCTCGCGCGAGTCCGGATCCACCACGCGGATCTCGCACGCCTCGGTGGGCGGGCCGCAACTGATCACCTCGCGCGTGGCCCCACCCCGCGTCGCGGGCACGAACGTGCCCCGGGCGAGCGCGCCCAGGTCCACGCGCGTGGTCAGCGGCGTGCGTCCGCGCCGCCCGGACACGTACAACGTGGCCTCGGCCAGGCCGTAGCCGGGCAGCAGGGACTGCGGCCGGAAGCCCGCCGGGGCGAACCGCTGCGCGAACGCGGCCAGCACGCGCGGGTCGATCGGCTCCGAGCCGCACACCGCCACATCCCAGCGGGACAGGTCCAAACCGGCCACATCCGCCTCGCCGATCTTGCGCAGGCACAGCTCGAAGGCGAAGTTGGGCGCGAACGAGACGTTGACGCCGTACGCGTCGATCAGCCGCAACCAGCGCAACGGGCGTCGCACGAAGGCGCTCGGCTGCATCTGCACGGCGCTGCCGCCGGCCAGCAGACCCCACAACAACTGGGCGTTGAGTCCCATGTCGTGGTAGAGCGGCAACCACCCGCCCAGCCGCATGTCCTCGGGCCAGGTCATGCCGCGCATCCCGGCGTGGGCGTTGTGCAGGATGTTGCCGTGCCGCACGACCACGCCCTTGGGACTGCCGGTGGAGCCCGAGGTGTATTGCAGCAGAGCGGTCGTGGATCGGTCCAGCGGCACCGGTGTCCAGGCGTCCGCGTCGTCGGCCAGGCCCGGTTCGTCGCCGGCGACGACCGGGACGTCGGCTGTTCCCGAGCCGGCGAGCCACTCGCGCACCTCGGCCGCGTCGGCGCACGTGGTCAGCACGGCGCCGATCCCGGCGTCCGCCGCGATCCCGACGAGCCGTTGCCGCTGATGCCGGTAGCGCCCGGGCAGGGGAGCCGGGATGGCGATCATCCCGGCGTACAGGCAGCCCAGGAAGGCCGCGACGAATTCGAGACCGTTGGGATGCAGCAGGAGCACCCGTGAGCCCGGCGCGAGGTGCTGTTGCAGCCAGGCGGCCCGACCGCGGGCCTCGCGGTCCAACTCGGCGTAGCTCCGGCGCCGCAATCCGCCCACCGGATCGTCCGGATCGGCGAGAAAGGCGACCGCCTCGGCCTGCGGCCGCTCCGCCGCGTGCCGGCGCAGCAGCGTTACCAGATCCGGCGCGTGGTCCAGGTCATCGATCATGCGAGTGTCCTTCGGCGGCCGGGCGGAAGTGCTCGGGCATGGGAAGGTGCGTGCTGCGGGAACGGACGAGGGCACGAGCGAGCGCCCCGGCACCCCGGTCCATGGCCACCGGACACTACCGGCGCCGTCACGGGGCGGACAGGCCGGCCGGCCGCGGCGGCGGGTACACCGCGGCCCCGGGCGCCCGGCCGGTCCGGGCGTTCAACCGGTGCGCCGCCGCAGTTGAACGCCTGTACGAGGCGGTGTGGTTGTCCGTCCGCCCGGCCGGTCCGAAAATGGCAGCGGCGGTGCCCGCATCACCCTTCTGCCCGGGCGCCTTCGTCCAGGGCCGACGTCGGATGTCCGCCGATGGCGCCGGTCGCGCCGCCGTGAGCGGCGCACGACGCGGCGCACGCACGCCATGGTTGCCTGGTCTGCCCGCCAGGGTCGTCCATTTCCCCGGATCTCCTCGAAGCGGAGTGCCCAGATGACGGATACACCTGTTTTCCTGCGCTCGAAGGTCATCGTCGAACCACTCGTGGACAGGTTCTACGCCTGGCTGCACACGGTGGCGCCGATCCAGGCGGCGATGAACCTGGCCTACCTCCAGGTGCCGATGCTGGAGTCGTACGTGCAATCGCCCCAGGTGCACATCGCCGCGAGTGACAACCCGGCGCTGCGCGGCGGCTACTTCGTCAACATCGGCGCGGAACGCTCCGCCGAGGTCAAGGAGTTGTTGGAGACGATCAAGCGGGAACGGGCGGACATGCTGCGCCTGGCCGCGGCGGTGGCCGAGGCGCAGGAGCTGCTGCGGGCCAACGCCACCGGGTTCGACCTGACCCCGCTGTACCCCAAACTCCCGCCCGAGCTGGGCGGCCTGGTCGAGTTGGCCTACGACACCGACAACCAGGCCTCGGTGCGCTTCATCGAGCCGCTGGCCTACGCGAGCGAGGCGTACGTCGAATCCCGGCAGTCGGTGCAGCTCTCGCTGGAGCCGGGCACCGAACGGCCGTTCATCCTGAGCACGCCCCGGCTGCCCGGACCTGACGTGCTGGAACTGCCCATCCCCTTCCGGCATTCCGGTCTCGAGGAGTTGTTCCGGGCCCGCACCACGGCGAGCACGCTCGGCCGACTGCGCGAGGCGCTCGAACTCGACGACGCCCAGGCCGTGCAACTGGGCACGCTGCTCAGCGATCGGCCCAGTCTGTCCGAGGATCGGCACATCGAGGCGGGCGGCCGGATCCGCTACTTCGGGCACGCGTGCCTGGTGCTGCAGACCCCCGAAGCGGCCATCGTGACCGACCCGTTCATCAGCGCGGACAGCTCCGCCGGCGACCGGTACACGCTGGACGACCTGCCGGACCGGATCGACCTGGCGCTGATCACCCACGGTCACCAGGACCACATCGTGCTGGAGACGCTGCTGCAACTGCGCGGTCGGGTCGGGGCGATCGTGGTCCCGCGCCCCTCGCGCGGCAACCTCGAGGATCCCTCCATGGCGCTGATGTTGCGGCACATGGGCTTTCCCGTGATCGAGGTCGACGACTTCGAGGAGGTGCCGTTCCCGGGCGGCAAGGTGGTCGCCACGCCGTTCCTGGGCGAGCACTGCGACCTGGATATTCGCGGCAAGTCGACGTACTGGGTGGAGTTGGCCGGACGCACCGCGTACGTGGGCGCGGACTCCTCCGGGATCGACCCGCAGCTCTACCGGCACGTGCGCAACCACCTGGGCACCGCGCACTACGCGTTCCTGGGCATGGAGTGCGACGGCGCGCCGCTGACCTGGCTCTACCAGGCGCTGCTGACCAAGCCGGTGACCCGCAAGATGAGCAAGTCCCGCAAGTTGTCCGGCTCGAACGCGGAGCAGGCCGCCGCGATCATGACCGAGCTGGGGGCGAACGAGGCGTACGTCTACGCCATGGGCGAGGAGAGCTGGCTGGGTCACGTGATGGCCACCACTTACAACGAGGACACCTACCAGCTCAAGCAGGTGGACGAGTTCCTGACCTGGTGTGCCGACCACGGGATCAAGGCCGGGCACCTGTTCGGGCAGCAGGAGTGGCGCTGGTGACGTCCCGGCGTGCCGGCCGGCGCCCGCGTGCGCGGGAGTCCTGACCCGGCGCCGACCCGCACACACGATCGGCCGACCGCGTCCCACGCGGTCGGCCGATCGTGTGTGCGGGGCAGGGAACGGGGGCGGTGGCCGGCACGATCGGACCGGCCATCGGCTACCGGCTCAGGTGAGGTTGCGGGGGATGCGCCAGAGCGCGAAGCCCGCGAGCAGCAGCGCGCCGCCGAGGAAGATCGCGGTCTCGGCCCACTGGAAGGTCCAGTACCGGCCGGCGGGCTGGTACTTCACGTCGAAGTGCAGGTTCTGCGCGGCCAGGCACTCGCCGGACTCGGCCAACCCGGACTTCGCGGGCTCCAGGCAGCTCTGCACTTCGGGGCCGGTGGTGGCGGGTTTGCCGTCGGCGGTGCGGATCTTGGTGGATCCGGTCAGCACCCACGCGCCGGGCATGCGGTAGTCCTCGATGCGCAGCGTCGCGCCGGTGGAGACCCGTTCGTCCGGTCCGCCGGCGTCGCCGTCCAGGATGAAGCTGCTCACCCGGGGCAGCGTGGTGCCGTTCACCGCGACCGCCGCCTCCTTCGCCGGGAGCATGTGCGGCCGCACGTACGGCATCACCACCTGCACGACGGCGAAGAGCACCAGCGTGACGGCCATGGCCGGCAGCGTGCGGCGGATCAGCAGGCCGATGGTGGTGCCCAGGACGAACGCGAAGACGGCGTAGCCGAGCGGCACGAGGTTGCGCGCGTCGAAGACGAGCGGGGTGAACCGGGTGCCCTGGAGCCGGTCGAAGGGGCGGGCCGCCCAGGTCAACAGGGCGGAGAAGACTCCGGTGAGGATCAGCGCGGCGACGGTGATCACGGCGAGCTTGACCGCGAGCCAACGCGCACGGGTCACGCTCTGGTTCCAGACGAGTCGGTGGGTGCCGCTCTCCAGCTCGCGGGTGACCAGCGGCGCGCCCCAGAAGGTGCCCAGGACGGCGGGGACGACGATGAGCAGGGCCCCGAGGAGGGTCAGTTGCGCCTTGTAGTCGGATTCGAAGGCGTCCTTCGCGGTGGCGCAGGTGTTCAGCGCCTGGCAGCCGACGATGTGCGCGTCGTAGTCGTCGCGGATGGACAGGCCGAGGAAGACCAGGTAGATCGCCAGCACGGCCAGCGCGCCGAGCGCGATCAGGGCCTGGGTGCGAAATTGTCGCCAGGTGAGCCAGATCATCGCGGGGCCTCCGAGGTCTGGATCCGGGTGCGCGGCGCGGGCAGGCCCGCGGCGCTGTCGGCGGCCTGGGTCATGTAGGCCAGGACCATGTCCTCCAGGTCCACATGCTCGGCGGCACTGACATGGTGCGGCACCGAGCCGGAGGTCCGCACCACCAAGGTGCTTTGGCGGGCGGTGTGTTCGGCGGTGACCACGTCGATCGCCGCGGGCAGCGCGTCGAGTTCGCCGCGTGCTCCGGTCAAGCGGTAGTGGCTGGCCAGCAGTTCGTCCACCTCCCCGGCGAGTTGCACGCGCCCGGCGGCGAGCACGATCAGGTAGTCGCTGACCCGCTCCAGGTCGGAGAGCAGGTGCGAGGAGAGGATGATGCTCACGTCGATCTCGACCACGACCTCCATCAGGTTCTGGAGGAACGCGCGGCGCGCGAGCGGGTCGAGGGCGGCAACCGGTTCGTCGAAGATCAGCAACTCGGGGCGTTTGGCCGCGGCGATGGTGAGCGCGAGTTGGGCGCGCTGGCCTCCGGAGAGGCGGCCGGCCTTCTGTGCCGGGTCCAGGCCGAGTTGGCGGATCCGCTCCTCGGCCAGCCGCCGATCCCAGCGCGGGTTCAGCCGCGCCCCCATGCGCAGGTGGTCGGCGATCGTCAGGCCCGGGTAGACCGGGGTGTCCTGCGCGACGAAACCGACCCGGGCTAACTGGTCGGCGCTCGCGGCGGGTCGGTTGCCGAGCACGCTGATGGTGCCCGCGGTCGGGGCGATCAGGCCGCAGGTCAGACCCAGCAGCGTCGATTTGCCGGCCCCGTTGGGGCCGACCAGGCCGATGATGCGTCCGGAGGGCACACTCAGCGTGCAGTCGGCCAGGGCGTCGTGCCGGCCGTAGCGCTTGCCGAGTCCCTCGGTTTCCAGAACCGGAGTCATTGCCTCACCTTTCTGGTGTTCGCACGTTTTCCGTATGGGCTGCTTCGGTGGACCGCAGCGTGGTCCGGAAGGTGGTCATGAGCAGAGCCTCGATGCTGTCCGTGGTCAGGCCCGCTTCCTGGGCCCGGTCCAACCAGCTCCGCAACTCCTCGCGCAGGCTCTCGTGTGCCGCCAGCGAGCCGTCGGTGAGAGTGCGGGTGACGAAGGTGCCCACGCCCGGCCTGGGCGAGACCAGGCCCTCGTGTTCGAGCTCGCGATAGGCCTTGAGCACGGTGTTGGGGTTGATCGCGAGCTTGGAGACGACCTCCTTGACCGTCGGCAGTTGGTCGTCGACCGACAACATGCCCAGACGCAGGGCCTGTCGGACCTGATGGACCAACTGCAGGTACGGGGATACACCGGAGCGGGTGTCCAAATGGAAGTCGATCATGGTCACTCCGCTTTAACTAGGATGCTAGCACTTTAGTCTACTGTGTGTGGCGTGGCGCACACGGATTCGAACACGATCGCCCACCGGCGAAACGACGAAACGGCCGGGGTACGCCGCGACATCGCGGCGTACCCCGGCCGTTCCCGGGCGGACCGGGGCGGTGGGACGGGGGAGAGGGGCGTAGCGGTCAGGCCGGTCCCGGCGCGGAGGTCTCCGGGAGCAGGTCCGGATCCGGGACGTCCTTCCGCTCGGCGAACTGCGTGCGGTACAAGTCGGCGTAGATCCCGCCGGCCGCCAACAGGCCGTGGTGCGTGCCGCGTTCCACGATCCGACCCGCGTCCACCACCAGGATCTGGTCGGCGTCGCGGATCGTGGACAGGCGGTGCGCGATCACCAGCGAGGTCCGGCCCTTGAGCGCGGTCTCCAACGCCTGCTGGATCGCCGCCTCGGACTCCGAATCCAGGTGCGCGGTCGCCTCGTCCAGCACCACGATCGGCGGCGACTTCAGCAACAGCCGCGCCAGCGCCACCCGTTGCTTCTCGCCGCCGGAGAGCCGGTGGCCGCGGTCACCGACCACGGTGTCCAGGCCCTCGGGCAACGCGTCGATCACCTCCTGGATCCGGGCCGCCTCGCACGCGGCGACCACCTCGGCCTCGGTCGCCTCCGGGCGGGCATACAGCAGGTTCGCCCGGATCGTGTCGTGGAACAGGTGCGCGTCCTGGGTGACCACGCCGATCGTGTCCCGAAGCGAGGTCAGGGTCAGCTCGCGCAGGTCGTGCCCGCCCACCCGGACCGCGCCGCGAACCGGGTCGTACAGCCGCGGCACCAGATTGGTGATCGTGGTCTTGCCCGCGCCCGAGGAGCCGACCAGCGCGGTCATCCCGCCCTGCGGCACGGTGAAGCTCAACTCCCGCAACGTCCAGTCGTCCTGCGCCGACTCCCGCACCCGCGCGCCGGTGCTCTCCAACGAGGCCAACGAGACCTCCTCGGCGCTCGGATAGCGAAACCACACGTCGTCGAACTCCAGATCCAGGCCCGACGTGCCGTCGTCGCCCGCCGCGGGCAGGTCGTGCGCCCGCGGGTGCTCCACGATCAGCGGTTGCAGGTCCAACACCTCGAAGACCCGGTCGAAGCTCACCAGCGCGGTCATGAAACTCGCCTGAATACTGGAGAGTTGATTGATCGGCCCGTACAACCGCAACAACAGCGCGACCATCGCCACCAGCGCGCCGATCTCCAGGGTGCCGTCGATGGCCAGCCGCCCGCCGAACCCGTAGACCAGCGCGGTGGTCAGCGCGGTCAACAACGTCGCCAGGATGAAGAACAGCCGCGCGTACACGTTGGAGACCACCGCGATGTCCCGCACCCGGGCCGCCCGCCGCGCGAACGCGTCGGACTCCTCCACCGGGCGGCCGTACAGCTTGACCAGCATCGCGCCCGAGACGTTGAAGCGCTCGTTCATCATCGAGCCCATCTCGGCGTCGAGTTGCATCTCCTCCCGGGCCAGTCGTTGCATGGCCCGACCGAAGTACCGCGCGGGCACCAGGAAGATCGGGATCAGCACCAGCGCGGCCAGGGTGATCTGCCACGAGAGGTAGAACATCGCGGCCAGCACCAGTCCGACCGTCAGGAACGTGGACACCGCCTGCGTCAACAACGTCGTCACCGCCTGCTGCGCACCGATGATGTCGGTGTTCAACCGGCTGACCAGGGACCCGGTCTGGGTGCGGGTGAAGAACGCCAACGGCTGCCGCTGTACGTGCGTGAACACCTCGGTGCGCAGCTCGTAGACCAACCCCTCGCCCACCCGCCCGGAGAACCACGCCTGGCAGTAGATCGCGCCCGCGTCCACCACGGCCAACACCGCGATGGTCACGGACAACCACACCACGACGGAGAAGTCGCCCGGCCGGATGCCGTCGTCGATGACCGTCTTCAACATCAACGGACTCGCGGCCATGATGACCGCGTCCACGATCGTCGCCACCAGCGCCAACACCACCCAGTGGCGATGGCGGCCCGCGTACGGGAGCACGCGCCGGACCGTGCCCGGCGAGACCCGCTGCCGGGTGATCGAATCGTCCAGGCGCAGCGTCGGCCCCATGCCCGGGGCGGCCATCATGCTCACGGAACTTCCTCTCAGTACTTTTCGAGGAACTCGACGATCACCGAGTTGACCTCCTCGGGACGTTCCAGGTGGCCCAGATGGCCCGCGTGGGGGATCGTGACCAGGTCGCAGTCCGAAATGGCGTCGGCCACCTCTGCGGCCAGATGCACGGGCGAGATCAGATCGTCGGCGAACGCCACCACCCGACACGGCACGGTGATCCGGCCCAACTCCGCACGCCGATCCACGTCCAGGTCCACCCAGGCCTGGCCACCGGTGGAATCCGCGTCGCCGGACAACTCGAAGATCTCCAGCCACGTCGCGGCCGAGTCGTCGTCGTTCAACGTGGTCGGCGACAACATCTGGATCGCCGTGTTCAACGCGCGATAGGCGGGCGGCAGGCGGACACCGTCCTGATCCACCGCCCGTTCCGCGAGGGTCTGCGCCCGCCGGATGGCGTCCGAACGGGCCCGCGTGGCGATGAGCACCGCACTGCGCACCGACTCCGGGTGGTGCAGCGCGAGTTCCTGTGCGATCAAAGCACCCAGGGAAAGCCCGACCAGGCGACAGGGAGCCAGATCCAACGCGTCGATCAGACCTTTGGTATCGGCCACCATGTCCTCGAGCGAATATTTCCCCGGCGGAGCATCCGAGGGCGCGATTCCCCGATTGTCGAAGACGACCGTCTCGAATCCGGCCCGATGCAGCGCGGGTGTCTGATGCATGGTCCAGACCCGACCCGCGGCGCCCGAACCCATGATGAGAAGAACACTTTCCCCGCGACCCGAGCGCTCGTAGGAAAGACGGATGCCATTGGCGTGCAGGAAAGGCATGGTCGATGAGTTCCATTCGCCGTCGGGAACGGGATGCCGCCCCCGGGCCACGCCGGCCCGAGCGTCCGCGCCCCGACCGTAGCGGGCGCCGAGGCGACCGGCTCGCCGCGATCCCGCCGCGATTCACCATGTCATCGGCAGGCCGCCGGGCTCAACGCGACCACCTGGGACGACGCCCGCGAGCGGGGCCCGCGGGTGTTCAACCGTGGCGCCGCCGCAGTTGAACGAGCGGCGCCCAATCCGCCGAACGCCCGCCCCCGATCGGCCGGTTGACATCCCCCGAGCACGCTGATGAGGATGACGGCCGGAAGCGAGGAGAATCCCGAAAAAGCCGCCCCGGCAAGGCCGGACGCCCTCGACCGGAAGGGCGGCAGCGAATCCGGTCGAGTCGGATCCGGCCGAGAATACCGTCGACGCACGGGTGAAACCGACGACGGATTCCCGAATCGGCACACGCCGCGGACCACACTCGTCTCGGCCGGTCATCACGGATCTCTATGGAGAAGTACCGACCTTCTCCCGGTCGCGGCCGCCGACATCACCTGGGGGAGAGCGAATGGCCGCAACCGCGCCTGGGCTTTGGGAACTGACGGCCGGTCAACTGGGCGTATGGTACGCGCACCAGGTGGCGCCGGAGCACACGGTCTACAACGTCGGCGAATACCTGGAAATCCACGGCGACGTGGACGTGGACCTGTTCGTGAGCGCCGTACGCCGCGTGCTCGACCAGGCCGAGACCCACCGGCTCCGCTTTCGCACCATCGACGGCGCACCCCGCCAATACCCGGACCCGGCGGACGAGCACCCCGTGCGCGTGGTCGACGTCGGCGCCGAAGCCGACCCGCGAGCCGCCGCCGAAAACTGGATGCGCCGCGACCTGGCCCGCAGGCTCGACCCCTGCACCGACCGCCTGTTCACCTCCGTCGTGCTCACCCTGGCGCCCGGCCGGGTGTTGTGGTACCAACGCGCCCACCACCTCGTGATGGACGGCCACGCGGGGTCGCTGATCGCCGACCGGGTCGCCCGCGTCTACACCGCGCTGCTGGCCGGCCGCACCCCCGACGAACCGCCCCTGGAATCGGTCTCGGTGCTGATCGACGCCGACCGCGCCTACCGCGCCTCGGCACACTTCGAACGGGACCGGCGGTACTGGCACGACACGCTCTCGGGCCCCGCCGAGACCTCGTCCCCGGACACCCGGTACGCGCGCAGCCTGCCCAGCGCGCAGACCCGGCACAGCGCCGCGGTCGACCCGCGCGACACCACCCGACTCAAGGCCGCCGCGGCCCGGTTGCGCACCAACCTCCCCGCACTGGTCATCGCCGCCGCCGCCGCGCACCAACACCGCGGCACCGGCGCGCGCGACGTGATCCTGGGCATTCCCGTCCTGGGCCGAACCGGGCGTCGCGCACTCGCCATCCCCGGCATGACCTCCAACGTGATGCCGCTGCCACTGCGACTGGACCCGCGAACCACCGTCGGCGAACTCGTCGCACAGACCTCCACCGCCGTGCTCTCCGGCCTGCGCCACCAGCGCTACCGCTACGAGGACATGCTCCGCGACCTGAACAGCGTCGACGGCGCCGCGCTGTGCGGCCTGGTCGTGAACGTGATGAGCTTCGACTACTCGATGCGCTTCGGCGACTGCCCCGCCACCGTCCGCAACCTCTCACACGGCCCGATCGTCGACCGCCAGCTCAACGTCTACGACCGATCCGCCGACACCGGCCTGGACATCGACGTCGACGTCAACCTCGACCTGCACGACCCCGAGACGGCCGGCGACCTCGCCACCCGCTTCCTGCGCATGCTGCACCGCATCGCCGCCGCCGACCCCGCCGACCCGATCGGCCGGATCGACCTGCTCGACCCGGACGAGCGGCACACGCTCACCACCCGCGGCAACGACACCACCGCCCCGGTACCGGCCCTGACCGCCACCGACATGTTCCGCGCCCGGGTCGAACACACACCGCACGCCCCCGCCGTGCTCTGCGACACCGACCGGATCGACTACGCCGAACTGGACGCCCGCGCGAACCGCCTGGCGGCCCACCTGACCGCACTGGGGGTGGGCCGCGAATCGGTGGTCGCGGTGGTCCTGGACCGAGGCGTCGACCTGATCGTCGCACTGACCGCCGTACTCAAGGCGGGCGCCGCCTACCTGCCCGTCGACCCGCGCCAACCACTCGAACGCCTCGCGTACATGCTCACCGACAGCCGCGCCTCGGTCCTGCTCGGCTCCGACGACCTCCTCGACGACCTCCCCGTCCGCGGCCTGCTCACCGTCGCCCTCGACGACCCCTCGGTCCGCGCCGCGATCGACGCCCGACCCGCCGACCCGATCCCCACCCGCGCCCGGCTCGCCGACCTCGCCTACGTGATCTACACCTCGGGCTCCACCGGACGACCCAAGGGCGTGGCCCTGACCCACGCCGGCATCGCCTCCCTGGTCACCGCCCAGGTCGACCGGCTCGACGTCACCCCGGACAGCCGGATCCTGCAATTCGCCTCCATCGGATTCGACGCCGCGACCTGGGAAATCGTGATGGCGCTATGCACCGGCGCGGCCCTGGTGGTCGCCCCGGCCAAGGAACTGCTCCCCGGCGGCGGCCTCGCCGACGTGATCACCCGACACCGCGTCACCCACGCCACGCTGCCCCCGGCGGTGCTCCCCGTCCTCGACCCCCGAGAGCTGACCTGCCTGCGCACCCTGGTCTCCGCCGGCGAGGCCCTCGGCCGCGAACAGGCGAGCCGATGGGCACCCGGCCGACGCATGATCAACGCCTACGGGCCGACCGAGACCACCGTCTGCGCGACCATGTCCCGGCCCCTGCACCCGGACACCGACCCCGACATCGGCACGCCGATCACCAACTCCCGGGTGTACGTCCTCGACCACTGCCTCGCGCCGGTCCCGATCGGGGTCACCGGCGAGCTCTACGTCGCCGGCGCCGGCCTGGCCCGGGGCTACCTGCGCCGCCCGGGGCTGACCGCCGAACGCTTCGTCGCCGACCCATTCCGGGTCGGCGGGCGGATGTACCGCACCGGAGACCGGGTGCGCCGGACCCCCGACGGGCAACTCGCCTTCGCCGGGCGGGTCGACGAACAGATCAAGATCAGAGGCTTCCGAATCGAGCCCGCCGAGATCGAGGCGGCACTGCGGACCCATCCCCTCGTCGGCCAGGCCGTGGTGATCGCCCGGGAGAGCGAATCCGGCGACCGGCGACTGCTGGGCTACGTGGTCGGCCCGGAGTCCTCGGGCGAGGCCCACGGCGGCGCCGTCGACACGGTCGCCGGCCTCGATGTGTGGGGTGACGGCGCCACGGCCGAGGCGCTGCGCCGGTACCTGGTCGAGCGACTGCCGGAGTACATGGTGCCCACGGCGATCGTGCCGCTGCCCGCGTTCCCGCTGACCGTCAGCGGCAAGATCGACCGAAGCGCGCTGCCCGACCCGCGCCGGCACACGGCCGTCGACAGGTCGACCACCCCGGAAGAGGACATCCTCCGCGGGATCTTCGCCGACGTCCTGGACCTGGCGGCGGTGGGACCGGACGCCAACTTCTTCGAACTCGGCGGCCACTCACTGCTCGCCGCCCGACTGATCTCCCGCGTCCGCGCACTGCTGGGCGTCGACCTGGAGATGCGCGAGCTGTTCCGCACCCCCACCCCCGCCGGCCTCGCCGCCCACCTGTCCGGCGCGATCACCGGCTCGACCCGGAACCGGCCCGTGCTCGTCGCGCGGCCTCGCCCCGGCCGGATCCCGCTGTCCTTCGCACAACAACGACTGTGGTTCCTGGCCCAGTTGGAAGGGCGCGGCACCACCTACAACGCGCCGATCATCCTGCGGCTGTCCGGAGATCCGGACCCGGCGGCGCTGTCCGCAGCGCTGCGCGACGTGCTGGAGCGGCACGAGGTGCTGCGCACGGTGCTTCCGGCCGAGGACGGCCGTCCGTACCAGCGGATCCTGCCGACGGACGAGGTGGGGTGGAGCCTGTCGACGATTCACCTCCCGGAGGACGAGCTTCCCTCGGCCGTACAACGCGCGGCGACGCACGCGTTCGACCTCGCGGTGGAACCCCCGTTTCGAGCCTGGCTGTTCGCGGGCGATGGCGAGACTCCCGACGCCGGAGCCGAGGCCCGGACCGGTTCCGATTCCGGTCCCGCCTCCACCCTCGGACTCGGCGCGTACGTGCTGGTCGTGGTGGTGCACCACATCGCCGCCGACGGCTGGTCGATGGGACCGCTCGGCCGCGACATCTCGACCGCGTACACGGCCCGGCGGGCGAACCGGGCGCCGAACTGGGCGCCGTTGCCGGTGCAGTACGCCGACTACGCGCTGTGGCAGCGGGAGTTCCTCGGCTCGGAGGACGATCCGGACAGCCCGATCCGGGCCCAGATCGACCACTGGCGCACGGCCCTGGCCGGCGCCCCCGAGGAGTTGGCCCTGCCCGCCGACCGTACCCGGCCCGCCGTGGCCGGCCATCTCGGGCACAGCGTCCCGCTCGACGTGCCCGCGGACCTGCACCGCGCGCTGGTGGAACTGGCCCGGGCCGAGGGCGTGACCGTCTACATGGTGCTCCAGGCGGCCCTGGCCCTGCTGCTGTCCCGTCTGGGCGCCGGTACGGACATCCCGATCGGCTCGGCGGTCGCCGGCCGTACCGACGAGACGCTGGACCCCCTGATCGGTTGCTTCGTCAACACGCTCGTCGTGCGCACCGACCTCACCGGCGACCCCGAATTCACCGAACTGCTGGCCCGGGTCCGACGCACCACCCTGGGCGCCTTCGCCCACCAGGACGTGCCCTTCGAGCGACTCGTCGAAGAACTCGCCCCCACCCGGTCCACGGCCCGACACCCGCTCTTCCAGGTCGTGCTGACGATGCAGGAAAGCGTCGAAACGGTTCTGGAACTGCCCGACGTCACCGTCGAGTTGTTGCCGGAAGAACGCCCCGGGGTGAAGTTCGACCTCGACGTCATGGTGGCCGAGACCTTCGACGAGCAGGCCCAACCCGCCGGACTCACCGGGTCGGTGACCGCCGCCGTCGACCTGTTCGACGCGGATTCGGCCCGTTCCATCGCGGAGCGCTGGGTCCGGGTGCTGCGCGCGGTGACCGAAACCCCCGACATCCGGGCCGGCCGGGTGAACCTGCTCGACCGGGCCGAGCGGACCCGCGTGTTGGCCGAGTGGAACGACACCACGCTCCACGTCCCGCACCACACCATCGCGCAACTCTTCCGCGCCCAGGCGGCACGTACCCCCGGCGCCCCGGCGGTGACCTGCGGCGAAACGCACACCTCGTACGCCGAACTGCGCGAGCACGCCGACCGGGTGGCCCGATACCTGCTCGGATCCGGCGTCGGACCGGAGTCGGTGGTGGGCCTGTGCCTGCCCCAGGGCCTCGCGATGACCTCGGCGATCCTGGGCGTATGGCAGGCCGGCGCCGCGTACGTCCCGATCGACGCCCGCCAACCGGTGGACCGGATCGCCTTCCTGCTCACGGACAGCCGGGCCGTGCTGCTGATCGCCACCGAAGAGGTCCTGGACGACCTCCCGGCGGGCAAGGTGCGCATGGTCTCGATGGACGACCTGCCCACCGGCCCGGGCACGGCGGACCCCGTACCGGATCCGGTGCTCGATCCGGCCGGACTGGCCTACGTGATCTACACGTCCGGTTCGACCGGCACACCCAAGGGCGTCGCGGTCACCCACGGTGCGCTGGCCAACTACGTGACCTCGGTGCCCGCGCGCATCGGCCTCGGCACACCGGGAGCCCGCTACGCGCTGCTGCAGTCCCAGGTCACCGACCTGGGCAATACGACCGTGTTCACCTCCCTGGTCAGCGGCGGCCACCTGCACATCCTCGACGCCGACACCGTGCTCGACCCCCAAGCCGTGACCGACTACCTGGCCGAACACCGGATCGACCACGTCAAGGCCGTACCCTCCCACCTGGCCGCGCTCGCCGAACGCGGCGGCCCGGCCGCCATACTGCCCGCCCGCACCCTGATCCTGGGTGGTGAGGCGGCCCCGGCGCCGTGGGTACGCGACCTGCTGCACGCGGCCGGCGACCGCGCCGTTTTCAACCACTACGGGCCGACCGAGACCACCATCGGCGTCACCACCACCCGGCTGACCGCCGAGATGGTCGAGCACGGCGTGGTCCCGATCGGCACCCCCATCGGCAACACCCGGGCCTACGTCCTCGACGACGCCCTGAACCCGGTGCCGATCGGGGTGACCGGCGAACTCCACATCGCCGGCGCCGGCCTCGCGCGCGGCTACACGAACCGACCCGGGCTGACCGGTGAGCGCTTCGTGGCCTGCCCGTTCGGCACGGGTGAGCGCATGTACCGCACCGGCGACCGAGCCCGTTGGACCCCGGACGGACGACTCGCCTTCGCGGGTCGGGCCGACGACCAGGTCAAGATCAGAGGCTTCCGGATCGAACCCGCCGAGATCCGGGCCACCATCCTCACCCACCCCCTGGTCGCCCAGGCCGCGGTGATCGCCCGCGAGGACGCACCGGGCGGCCCCCGCCTGATCGCCTACCTCGTTCTCGACGCGAACCGCGACGACGAGGAACCGGTCGACACGGTGCGGGCGTTCCTGGCCCGACGGCTGCCCGAGCAGATGCTTCCCTCGGCCCTGGTCGTCCTGGACGCACTGCCCCTCACCGGCAACGGCAAGCTCGACCGCGACGCGCTGCCTGCGCCGGAACCCGGTGCCGCCGAATCGACCGGACGTGGGCCCGCCAACCCGCGGGAGGAAATCCTGTGCGGCGTCTTCGCCGACATCCTCGGCCTGGACGCGGTGGGCGTGGACGACAACTTCTTCGAACTGGGCGGCCACTCGCTCCTGGCCACCCGACTCATCTCCCGGGCCCGCTCCGCGCTGGGCGTGGAACTCGAGGTCCGAGCCCTGTTCGAGACACCGACCCCGGCGGGCCTCGCCACCGCGCTCGCCGGCGCCGATCCGGCCCGAACGGCCCTGGCCGCCCGGAGCCGCCCGGAGCGCATCCCGCTCTCCTACGCCCAGCAACGGCTGTGGTTCCTCGACCAGTTGGACGGCCCCGACCCGACCTACAACATCCCGGTGGTCGCCCGCCTGACGGGCGACCCGGACCGTACGGCCCTGCGCGCGGCGCTGCGTGACGTGATCGCCCGGCACGAGGTGCTGCGCACCGTGTTCACCGTCGTGGACGGCGAGCCGTACCAGGAGATTCCGGGCTCCGACGAGGTCGCATGGCAGCCGACCTTCGTCGACGTCGCGGCGGACGACGTGGTGGCCGAGGTGGCCCGAATGGCGACGTGCACCTTCGACCTGACGACCGAGCCGCCGATCCGGGTGTGGCTGCTGTCCGTGAACGCCCGCGAACACGTCCTGGTGGTGGTGCTCCACCACATCGCGGGAGACGGCTGGTCCTGGGGACCCCTGGGCCGGGACATCGCGCTGGCCTACGCGGACCGACGCGCGGGACGGGCGCCCGAGTGGGCGGCGCCGTTGCCGGCCCAGTACGCCGACTACGCGCTGTGGCAGCGGGAGTTGCTCGGCACGGCCGACAATCCGGACAGTGTGCTTGCGCGACAGGTGGGTTTCTGGCGCGAGGCACTGGCGGGCGTCCCGGAGGAGCTCGAACTGCCGGTCGACCGCCCGCGTCCGGCGGTGGCGAGCCGCGCCGGCCACAGCGTCCCAGTCGAGGTTTCGAGCGAACTACACGGCCGATTGGTCGAGTTGGCGCGGTCCGAAGGCGTCACGGTGTTCATGGTGCTTCAGGCGGCGTTGGCGGTGTTGTTGTCGCGGTTGGGTGCCGGGACGGATATCCCGATCGGGTCGGCCGTGGCGGGGAGGACGGACGAAGGGCTGGACGAGCTGGTCGGGTGTTTCGTCAACACGCTCGTGTTGCGCACCGACCTGTCCGGCGATCCGGCCTTCCGGGACGTGCTGGGCCGCGTTCGCGAGACGGGCCTGGCGGCGTTCGGGAATCAGGATGTGCCGTTCGAGCGGTTGGTGGAGGAGTTGGCGCCGGCGCGGTCGTTGGCGCGGCATCCGCTGTTCCAGGTGATGTTGACGCTGCAGAACGCCGGTCGGGCCGGGTTGGAGCTCGACGGTCTGGACGTCGAGACGGTCTCGGGAATCAAGCCGGCGTCGAAGTTCGACCTGGAACTGAGCCTCGCGGAGATCGTGGACGAGCGTGGTCGCGCGATCGGTCTTTCGGGGGGTCTGACCGGCGCCGCCGATCTGTTCGACGCGGACTCGGTGGCGGAGATCGCCGAGCGGCTGGTCCGGGTACTGCGGACGGTCGCCGCTGCGCCGGACACTCGGCTCGCCGCGGTCGATGTGCTCACCGACGATGAGCGGTCTCGGGTGTTGGTGGGGTGGAACGACACCGCTGTGGATCGGGATTCGGTTTCGGTTGTGGGGTTGTTCGAGGCTCGGGTGGTGGCGTCGCCGGGTGCGGTGGCGGTGGTGTTCGAGGGTGTGGAGGTGTCGTTCGCGGAGTTGGATGTGCGGGCGAATCGTTTGGCGCGGTGTCTGGTGGGGTTGGGGGTGGGTCCGGAGTCGGTTGTCGCGGTGGTGTTGGAGCGCGGGATCGACCTGGTCGTGTCGTTGTTGGCGGTGTTGAAGGCGGGCGGCGCCTATTTGCCGATCGATCCGGAGTATCCGGATGAGCGGGTCGGGTTCCTGTTGCGGGACGCGGGGCCTGTGTTGGTGGTGACGGATACGGCGTCGGCGCCTGTCGTCGACGGTCGGCCGGTTCTGGTCGTGGACGAGCCTGAGGTTGTGGCGCGGGTGGCCGGGTTCGACGGTGGGGTGTTGAGCGATGCGGAGCGGTTGGGTGCCCTGCATTCGGGGCTTCCGGCGTATGTGATCTATACGTCGGGTTCGACGGGGGTGCCCAAGGGTGTCGTGGTGCCGCATGCGGGTGTGGTGAATCGCCTGGTGTGGATGTGGGATCGGTATGGGTTCGGTGTCGGTGATCGGGTGATGCACAAGACGCCGTTCGTGTTCGACGTGTCGGTGTGGGAGTTGTTCGCGACGCTGTTGTCGGGTGCGGCGATGGT